>JAJYLI010000160.1 GCA_021787855.1 bacterium
GCCGGCTGCTCGCGGCCGCCGCCCCCCTCCCCGGCGCCCGCGCCGCCCCCGCGGGTGGTGCCGCCGGCCCGGAGGCTCACGGGAGCGCCCGGCTCGCCGCCGGACCGGCCGCGGGCGCGGAGGCGGGCATGGCCGCCGCTCTCGTTGCCGCCGGCGCCGCTGCGGCGGCCGCGAGCAGCCGGCGCGACCGCAGGGCCAGCACGAGCGCCGTAGCCAGCAGCAGGCCACCCGACAGCACATGGGTCGTGGTCGGCACCACCGCCCGGCGGGTCCAGATGATGGCCGCGCCCAGGTAGATCTGCCACGCCAGCAGCACGATCAGGAGCAGAGCCGGCCGGCGCAGCGCGGCGACGGAGCCGTGGCGCCGCAGCACCGCTCCGGCCGTCCACAGCAGCATCGCGGTCACGACCGCCGCGCCCACGCGGTGCGCCATCTGGTAGGCCACCAGGGCCGTGGTGATGGGCGGCCACAGCCGCCCGAAGGCGAGCGGGAAGTCGGGGATCGCGAGCCCGGCGCCCGTGTGGCGGACCAGGGCCCCGATCAGGATCTGCCCATAGATCACCGCCACGAGCGCGGTGGTGAGCGCCCGAACATCCGGCCTCCCCGCGTCGGGAGCGGAGGGCGGCACCGGTGACTCCATCCACCCGCGCGAGGTGACCAGCGCGATCGTGACGTTGAGGCAGAAGAAGATCTCGGCCAGCCCCGCGTGCGAGATGGCGAGGGCCAGCGGGAGCCGCAGGAGCACCGTGAGCCCGCCCAGCACGCCCTGGGCGACGACGGCCGCCGCGGCCCACACGCCGAGCGCGCGGACCCCGGGGCGCGGCTCCGCGACGTGCAGCCAGACCGCCAGCACGACGGTCATGAGCCCCACCGCGGCGGCGACGAACCGGTGCCCCATCTCGAACAGCACGCCGCCCGTCATCCGGGGGAACAGCCGGCCGAAGTCCAGGGGCCAGGTGGGCACGGCCATCGCCGAGCCCGTGCTGGTCACGAGCCCGCCGACGAACAGCAGAACGCCGGTGGCGATGGCGACCGCCAGGGCGTAGCGGTGCAGGGCGGGGCGGTAGGCGGCGGCGGGGCCGGGGGGGCGGGGGGGGGACGCGCCGGTCACCTGCTCCCCCCACCACCGAGGAACCGTTTGAGGAAGCGCAGATACACCGCGAAGCCCACCGCGAAGATGGCGAAGGCGATCGAGGCGGCCAGGCTCCAGGCGGTGTGGCTGCGCTGGTGCTCCTGCCAGCCCCACGCCGCGAAGAACAGGCAGAACGCGATGGCGGTGCTGATCAGCACCCTGTGGAAGGTGATCACTTGCGGAACCCGTGCATCACGGCGATCACCAGGATCAGGGCCAGCGGCAGCGGCGCCAGCACCACGTACAGCAGCCGCTTGGGCTCGAACCGGAGGTGCATGAAGTACAGCGCCACCAGCATCGCCTTCCACAGCGCCAGAAAGACCAGCGCCAGGATCATCACGTGCCGGGGCAGCCCCATGTACACCACCGCCAGCTCGACCATCGTCAGGACGGCCAGCGCCGCCCACACCGCGACGTAGTTGGGGGCCTTGTGCTCGGCGGCTTCCGGTCCCGCGGGGGCAGCGGTCATCGCTCGCTCCATTCGGTCCTCACTCCTGGAAACTCACGTCTCGCGACCACTCGCAACCTGGCGTCCCGCGACCGTGCCGAATTCCGAGTCCCCGGCACTCGTCGCCTAGACGAGGTAGACGATGGTGAAGAGGATGATCCACACCAGGTCCACGAAGTGCCAGTACAGCCCGATCGTCTCGATCCCGTGGTAGTTGCCGCCCTTGTACTTGCCCCGGAAGGCGCGGATGGTGACCCAGGCCATGCTGATCACGCCGCAGGTCACGTGGAAGCCGTGGAACCCCGTCATCGTGTAGAAGGTCGCGCCAAACAGGCCGGAACTGGGCAGGAAGCCGTGGTGCACGAGCTTGATGTACTCCCGCACCTGGACCCCCACGAAGATCGCGCCGCCGACGACCGTCGTCAGCAGCCAGCGCTTGAGGTGCTTCTGGTCGTCGCGCACCGCGGCGGCGTACGCCTTCACCATCGAGACGCTGGAGCAGATCAGGATGAAGGTGTTGACGGCGGTGGTGGGGATGTTCAGCACCGCGCGCGTGTCGGGCCAGGGATTCCCGGCGCCCCACCGCAGGATGATGTACGAGCCGATGAGCGCGGTGAAGAACATCACCTCGGAGGCCAGGAACACCCACATCCCCAGCTTCTGGGTGTAGATCCCCACGCCGCCCGGGGGGCCGGAGGCCGCGTGCGCGGCCGGCGCCGTCCCCTCCCCCCCGGCGGCCCGCACCGCCTCGGCGCGCGCCGTCATCGGGCGGGCTCCGGCACCGCGGCCGGCGGCTGGTTCACCGGGGTGTAGTCCTCCGCCGCGCCCGGCACGCTGTACTCGTACGGGCCGTGATAGACCGTGGGAATCGTCGCGAAGTTGCCGTGCGGCGGCGGCGAGGGCGTCGTCCACTCGAGCCCGTTGTCACGCCACGGATTCAGCGGCGCCTTCCGCCCCTTCCACAGCGTCCGCACGACGTTGCCCGCGAACACGAACTGGGACAGGAACAGCAGGAACGCGTTGATCGTGATGAACACGTTGATGGGTTGAAGCGGCCGCAGGTACGCGTACGCCGTCGGATCGTAGATCCGCCGCATCTCGCCCGCGACGCCCAGGATGTGCATCGGGAAGAAGGTCAGGTTGTAGAAGATGAAGGTCAGCGCGAAGTGCACCTTGCCCCACCGCTCGTCGAGCTGCTTGCCGAACATCTTGGGGAACCAGAAGTAGATGCCGGCGAACACCGCGAACAGGCTGCCCCCGAACAGCACGTAGTGGATGTGGGCCACGATGAAGTAGGTGCCGTGGATGTACATGTCCACCGGCGTCGAGGCCATGAAGATCCCCGACAGGCCGCCGATGATGAACATCGAGACGAACGCGATCGCGCACAGCATCGGCGTGGTGAAGTGCAGGTCGCCGCGCCACATCGTGGCCAGCCAGTTGAACACCTTCACCGCCGAGGGGACCGCGATCACGATGGTCGAAACCATGAAGTAGCTGGCCAGCGTGGGGTTCATCCCGCTGATGAACATGTGGTGGCCCCACACGATGAACCCGAGGAACGCGATGGAGATCATCGCGTACACCATCGAGGCGTAGCCGAAGATCGGCTTGCGGGAGCCGTTGGCGATGACGTCCGAGACGATCCCGAACGCCGGCAGGATCAGGATGTACACCTCGGGGTGCCCGAAGAACCAGAACAGGTGCTGCCACATCATCGGCTGCCCGCCGGCCGCCGGCAGGTAGAAGTGGGTCCCGATGGTCTGGTCGAACAGCAGCATGATCACCGCGCCCGCCAGCACGGGCACGGCCAGGATCGCCAGGATCGCCGTGATGAACAGCGCCCACACCGACAGCGGCAGCCGGAACCAGGTCATCCCCGGCGCCCGCATGTTGACCACCGTGGTGATGTAGTTGACCGATCCCAGCAGCGAGCTCAAGCCGAACAGCACGATGCTCACGCACCACAGCTGCTGGCCCAGGTGCACGCCGGTGTAGTCCGGCGTGGCCGACAGCGGCGCGTACGCCGTCCACCCCGCCGCCGCCGGGCCGCCCAGCACGAACAGGCTGCTCAGCATCACCAGGCCCGACAGCACGAACACCCAGAACGACCACATGTTGAGCCGGGGGAACGCCATGTCCGGCGCCCCGATCTTCAGCGGGATCAGGTAGTTCGCGAACACCCCCACCAGCAGGGGCATCACCGCGAAGAAGATCATGAACGTGCCGTGCATCGTCACCAGGCTGATGTACATCTTGGGCGCGACCACCCCGCCGGGCGCGACGCCGCTGGGCAGCCAGCCCCCCAGCGGCATCGGCTGGCCGGGGAAGCCGAGCTGCCAGCGGATCCCCATCGCCAGCAGCCCGCCCACCAGCAGGAAGAACAGGCTGACGAACAGGAACTGGATCCCGATGATCTTGTGATCCGTCGAGGCGATGTACTTGCGGATGAACGACCGGTCGTCGTGACCGGCGTGCGGCGCGCCCCCGCGCGGCGCCGCGGTGGCCGAAGCGGTCATGAGGCTCCCTTCCCCCGGCTCGTCGCGCCGCGCGCCGCCGGGGCGGCCGCCGCGGCCGGCGCCGGCTTGAGGCCCGCCGTCACCGAGTCGGCCGCCGAGGCTTCGCCCTGGCCCACCAGCCACTCGGCGTGCTCGCGCGGCGTCTGCACGAACACCAGGCCGCGCATCCGGTAGTGCCCCAGCCCGCACAGCTCCGCGCACGCGATCTCGAACCGGCCCGTCTTGGTCGGGCGCATCCACAGCTTGATGTCCATCCCCGGCACCAGGTCCTGCTTGATCCGGAACGCCGGGACGAAGAAGCTGTGCACCACGTCCCGGCTCGTCAGATCCACGACGTAGTTCTGGTTCACCACCAGATACAGCGAGTCCACCTTCATGAAGTCGTCGTCGTCGCTGTCGTTCCCGCTGCTGATCTTCCCGTCGGGGCCCGGGTACGTGACGTTCCACTGGTACTGCTTGGCCTCGATGGCGAGCGGGGAGGCGTCCCGGGGAAAGTGGCTGTAGTACTTGATCTTCGCCCACACCGGCAGGCTCACCAGCGCCAGCGTCACCAGGATCACCGCCGGGATCGCGGTCCAGATGATCTCGGCCTTCTTGCTTCCCTCGACGTACGCCGCCTTGCGCCCCTGCCGGTGCCGGTACTTCACGATGAAGATCAGCAGCGTCGCCTCGGTGAGGACGAAGACGGCGCCCGTGATGTACAGGATGGCATAGAACAGCGCGTCAACCTTGCCGCCGATGCTCGACGCGTCAGCCGGGAACCACCAGTGCATCGCAGTGACGCTCCGCTGAGGCCAGCCGTTCCCCACCAGGCCCAGGGGCTGGCGGAGTGCTTGAGAATGGGTTTCAGTTTGAAACAGGTGTGCGTGTAAGCTAACGCCGCCGCTTCGTCCTGTCATTGGGGGCCGAAAGCAAGGCGCCGTGCGGACTTCCGGCATCGCACGTTCGCGCGCGAACGAGCCGGCCGGGACCCGGCGGCCCCTGTGCCAGGGCTGCCCAAGACGCTATCTTCGCGCGTGCTCCCCCCCCCATCTCCCCTCCCTCCCCCCCTCGCTCCAGAATCCGCGCCGGCCTCCGATCCGTGGGGCGAGCGGTTGCCGCGCACGCTCGGGCTGTGGAGCGCGGTGGCGGTGCTGGTGGGCTCGACCATCGGCAGCGGGATCTTCCGCACGCCCGCCCTGATCGCCGGGCGGGTGCCCCTCCCCCTGCCGATGCTGGGCGTGTGGGCGCTGGGGGGAGTGCTGGTCCTGTGCGGGGCGCTGACCTACGCGGAGCTGGCGGCGATGTTCCCCCGCTCGGGCGGCATGCTGGTCTACATCCGCGAAGGTTTCGGCCGCCTGCCGGCGTTCCTCCTGGGATGGACCGAGCTGCTGGTGATCCGGGCCTCGGCCCTGGGCGCGATCTCGACGGTGTTCGCCGAGTACCTGCTGCGCTCGCTGGGGATGAATCCGGACCTGCCGGCGTACGCCTCCGTCGTGCATCCGCTCGCGGCGCTCGCCATCGCCGTGACGGCCGCGTTCAACTTCATCGGGGTGCGCTGGAGCGCGCTGGTCCTGAACGCCACCACCGCCGTCAAGTACGGCGCGCTGGTGGCGCTGGTGGTGGTCGCGTTCGCCGCGGGCCACGGGGACTTCGGGCATTTCGTGGCCGCCGGGGGCGGGCCGGCCACGCCAGCGGGCGGCGCCGGAGGGGCCACGGTGCAGGTCGGTCTGTTCGGGCTCGCTCTGGTGTCGGTGCTGTGGGCGTACGATGGCTGGGCGGACGTGTCGTTCGTGAGCGGCGAGGTGCGGAACCCTCAGCGCAATCTGCCCTGGGTGCTGGTGCTGGGTACCGCGTCGGTCGTCCTGATCTATCTCCTCGTCAACGGAGCCTACCTCTACCTCATTCCCATCGGCGGCATGGCGCGCTCGCCGCTGGTGGCGGCGGACGCGGCTCAGCTGCTGTTCGGCCGCCTGGGCGTCGGCCTGGTGGCGGTGGTGGTGATGATCTCGACCTTCGGCGGCCTGGCGGGCTCGATGCTCACGGGCCCCAGGATCTTCTACGCGATGGCCGAACGCGGCCTGTTCTTCGGCTCCGTGGCGAAGATCCACCCGCGCTTCCGCACGCCCTGGGTGGCGATCCTGCTCACGGCAGGTCTGGGGATCATCTATGTCTCGGTCCGCTCGTTCGAGCAGCTCGCCGACACCTTCGTGCTGGCGATCTGGCCGTTCTACGCGCTGGGGGCCGC
>JAJYLI010000010.1 GCA_021787855.1 bacterium
TGCACCGACGGATCGGGCACCGGCAGCACCCTCAACCTGAGCGGGACGTTCTCGGGGATGACCGCGCTGGACTCCAATTTCACGGTCGGCTCGCCGGTCAGGACCTACGAGGTGGTGACCTACCGGCTGTACGTGGACACGGCCGGGGTGGGGTGGCTGGGCGTCGAGAAGTACGTCTCCGGCGCCTGGACGGCGGTGCAGCCGGTCGCGGGGCCGCTCAAGGCCGCGGGCGGGATCGCGCTCACCTACTACGACTCGAGCGGCGCCGTGACGGCGGTGCCGACCAGCGTGGCGCGGGTCCAGCTCACGGTGCGCGGCATGAGCGAGGCGCCGATCATGATCCCCGGACGGGCGGCGAACCTCCAGAAGTACCAGGACTCGATCACCGTGCGGGTCGCCGTGCGGAACAACTCCTGAGCGAGCAAAGAGGGCCTATGCGGTCCATGTCACGGGAGCGGGGGTTCGCGCTGGCGGTCTCGATCTTCGCGCTGGTCATCATCGCGGCGCTGGTGACGGGCGTGTTCTTCGCCGCGCGCCAGGAGCTGAAGATCGGCGAGAACACCCTGAACGCGCAGCGGGCCTTCAGCGCCGCCGACGCCGGGCTCAACCAGGCCAACGCCAACTGGAACATGGCCTGGAACCAGCTCGATTCGGGGGCGACCGCGACGTTCGACAGCACGTTGCCCAACGGGACCGGCTCGTATCACGTGGTGGTCCGCCGGCTCAACACCGTGCTGTACCTGATCCAGTCCACGGGCTACGACCAGGACAGCCTGGCATCCCGCACCCTGGGCGCCCTGAGCCGGATGCGGATCATCCAGATGAACGTCAAGGGCGCCATCACGACCCAGGGCAGCCTCAAGATCGGCGGCTCGAGCTTCATTGACGGCGTGGACAACAACCCGCCCGGGTGGTCGTGCCCGCCCGCGACGGACTCGTTGCCGGGCATCGCCACGGCCGACAGCGCGGGCATTCAGACCTCGGGCTGCAGCGGCTACTCCTGCGTGCAGGGGAGCCCCAAGATCGTCAACGACACGTCCATCAACGACTCGACGTTCCTCAAGTTCGGCGATCTCACCTGGAACGATCTGGTGGCGATGGCCACCAAGGTGTACCCAACCGGTCTCCAGAACAACGATTTCGCGCCGGTGGGCACGGCCACCACCTGCAACACGTCCGTCATGGACAACTGGGGCGATCCGATGGTGCCGCCGTCGGTGGCCGGCTGCTCCAACTACTTCCCGATCATCTACGTGAACGGGGACTTCAAGGCCACCGGCGGCTACGGCCAGGGCATCCTGCTGGTGAACGGCAGCATCTCCGTGCAGGGCGGCTTCCAGTTCTTCGGCCCGGTGATCGCCACAGGGACGCTCACCACGGCGGGCACGGGGGGGCACTTCAACGGCGGCGTCATGGCCGCCAACCTCAATCTCGCGCAGGACGTCATCCTGGGCAGCGCGGTGGTGACCTACTCCTCCTGCGCGCTGTTCAAGGCGATCTCGTCCAACTCGCCGGGCCGCTGGCTCAGCCAGCGGAGCTGGCTCGACCTCTTCTAGCCGGGTCGCGCGGCCGGTGACGGCCGCCGTGGCGCCCCGGGGCATCGCCGCCCCGGGGCGCCGCGCGTTCCAGGCGGGGGTGAGGGCGGGGACCGGGCACGGGCCGGCTCCGGCCTGCGATCAACGGTACCGCGCCGCAACGGAGGGACGCCGTCCCGGGCGGCGCCGGCGGTACCGTGCGTCCGTGCGAGCGCGCGGGTTCACGCTGATCGAGCTGGTGCTGGCCGTCACGACGCTGGCGGTCGGGGTGCTCGCCGTCGCCGCGACCGCGCTGCCGGTGACCCGGCTGATCCGCCGGGGGGACGCGCAGGCGGCTGCGGCGGCCGCGGCGGCCGGCCGGATCGAGACGCTGCGCGCGCAGGGATGCGGCGCGGCCGGGAGCGGCGAGGTTGTGGTGGCCGGTCGCTATCACCTGCGGTGGACCGTGGCCTCGAGCGGCCCGCTGCGGGCGGTGCGCGTGGTGGCGACGTATCCGTGGGCCGGCGGGGGGACTAGGAGCGACAGCTACGAGACTGCCCTTGCGTGCCCCTGACCGCCGGGGCGCCCGCCGGTCGCCGCGCGCCGGCTTCGCCCTCGTCGAGCTGGTGGTGGCGCTGGCGCTCACCCTGGTGGTGGCGGGCGGCGCGTACCGCGTGCTCCTGGGCTCGCAGCGCTACTACCGCCTCCTGGCCGCCACGCTCGAGGTGCACCAGGCGGAGCGCGCCGCCCTGGAGGTGCTGGCGGCGGAGCTCCGGGAGCTGGACCCCGCCGGGGGGGACATCCTCGCCGCGGGCGCGGATTCCATCACCATCCGCGCGGCGCGGTTGCTGGCGTTCGCGTGCGCTCCGGCCGATGCCGCCGGCCGGGTCGTCGTCCGGGACAGCCTCATCTACGCCTTTCGGGCCGCCGATCCCTCGCGCGACCGGATCAGGGTCTTCCGGGAGGGCGATCCCGACCGCGCCGACGATGACGCCTGGCCGGAGTTCGGCCTGGTCTCGGTGCAAGCGGGGCAGCCGTGCGCCGATGGCGCGCCGGGGACCGCGCTCGAGCTGGACGGCCCGCCGGCCGCCCTCGATTCGGTGAGCAGCGGGGCGCCCGTGCGCGCCTACGAGCGGGTCACCTACCGCCTGTACGCGGACGGCGGGGGTGAGTGGTGGCTCGGCGTGCGCGAGTACGCCGGCGGGAGGTGGGCGGCGATCTCGCCCGTGGCGGGCCCCCTCGAGCCGCGGACCGGCCTCGCGCTCGAGTTCCTCGACGCCGCCGGCGCCGTCACGGCGGAGCCGGCCCGCATCGCCCGCATCGAGCTGGTGGTGCGCGGCCTGAGCGGCGCGCGGCTCCCGGCGGCGGGCGGGGCGGGCCGCTTGGCGGATTCGCTCCGGACCAGCGTGCAGCCCAGGAACGTTCGTCGGGAGGGAGGCGCGGCGCCGTGACCGGCGGCGGCCGGCGCGGCGTCGCCCTGGCAGCCGTGCTGTTCGTCCTGCTGGCCGTCGCGGCGCTGGTGGCCGGCACCTTCTTCGTCGCGCTCCAGGAGTTCCGCATCGGACGCAACAGCGTGCTGGCGCGCCGCGCCCTGGACGCCGCGGAGGCCGGGCTCGAAGCGGCGCTGGCGCGCTGGGGGGGGGGATCGGGAGGCTTGGGCGGTCTCGATTCGGCCGGGACTTTGGGCTTTGACGGCGTCCTGCCGGACGGAAGCGGCAGCTACCGCGGCGCCGTCCAGCGCCTCAACGCACGGTTGTTCCTCATCCGGTCCACCGGCCGTGCCGGCTTCGGTGAGGGAGAGCCGTCCGAGCGCACCGTGGCGATCGTGGCCCGCCTGGTGCCGCCCAGGGTCGAGCCGCCGGCCGCGCTGACGGTGGCGGGACAGGCGACGGTGGGGGGAAGGGCTTTGGTCAACGGGCTCGGGGAGCCGGTGGGTGGGGGCAAGTGCGCCGGGGCGGCGGACACCGCCGCCGGCCTGGCCGTGGCCGACAGCGCGCTGGTGCGGCTCAAGGGCTGCGTGCTGGGCGATTGCGTGCGCGGGAGCCCGCCGGTCCTCGTGGACCCGGCGCTCGGAGGAGGAGGGGCCCCGGGCGCAGGCGTGCCGGTGCTGGGGGAGAGCGGCTGGGCGGGCCTGCGCACCCTGGCTGACACGACGTTGGCGCCCACGGCCGCGGTTGCCGCGAACCCGGCATGGCCGGAGGTCGTCCGTGCCGCCGGCGACCTCCACCTGGAGGGGGGGAGGGGGCGCGGCGTCCTGCTGGTCGAGGGAGATCTGCTCCTGAGTGGGGGCGCGGTGTGGGAAGGGCTCGTGGCGGTGCGCGGGACCCTCAAGACCCAGGACGCCGGTGGCGTCGTGAGGGGGGCGGCCCTCGCGGGGGCGGCGGAGTTGGGGGGAGGGGGGGCAGAGGGGGTGGAAGTGGCCCGTTCGGCCTGCCTCGTCCGGCGGGCCCTGGAGGCGGCCGCCCCCCTCCGGGCCCTTGGAGAGCGGGGGTGGGGGGAGCTGTTCAAGGCTGGTACCTGACGGCGTAAGTCACTCGGAAAACGTGACTTTTGCCTCCTTGCCTAAAGTATCTTGACAAATGGAGCCCCGCTGCGCTATCGTAGTGCGCCCACGACCCGTAGCTTGTTCTATCTTCTTTCAGGCTAAACAGATATGGCACCCTTCGGACGAAAGAAGCGGACGGTGGGGTTGGACATCGGCAGCGGCTGGATCAAGCTCGTGGTCATGGACCACGGGAAGGACCAGCCGGAGCTGGTGAAGGTCGCCATTGCGCCCGTCCTGGCCGACGCGATCGTCGAGGGCGAGGTCATGGATCCCGGGATCGTGGCGGAGGCCATTCGCGGCCTGTTCGCCACGGCCGGCATCAAGCAGAAGGCGGTCGTGACCGCCGTGGGCGGGCGCGACGTGATCGTCAAGAAGATCCAGATGGACCGGATGAAGGAGTCGGACGCCCGGGAGGTGATCCGCTGGGAGGCCGAGCAGCACGTTCCCTTCGACATGGAGAACGTGGAGCTGGACTTCCAGATCCTGGATCCCGAGGGCGAGGGGCTCCAGATGAACGTGCTGCTGGTGGCGGCGAAGCGGGAGCTGGTGGCGAACAAGGTCTCGCTGCTGACGGACGCGGGGCTCGCGCCGGCCGTGGTTGACGTGGACGCGTTCGCGCTGCACAACGCGTTCGAGCTGAACTACCCGGACGCGCAGACCGGGATGGTGGGGCTGCTCAACATCGGCCACGAGGTGACCAACATCAACATCCTCGAGGACGGGGTGCCGATCCTGACCCGGGACCTTACGATCGGCACGCGGAAGTTCCGCGAGGATCTGCAGCGCGAGCGGGGGATGCAGGCGGAGGAGGCGGACAAGCTGTTGCAGGCGGTCGAGCGCAATGCGGCGGTGGACCCCTTCGTGGAGAGCCGCGGCGAGGAGATGGCGGTGGGGATCGAGCGCGCGGCGGCGTTCCTGCAGACGGCGAGCCGCAGCGGGGTGGCGGTCGGCAAGATCTACATGTCCGGAGGCGGCTCGCGCATCCCTGGCCTGGGCGAGGTGCTGGCGGACCGGCTCAAGGTGCCGGTGGAGAAGGCGGATCCGATGAAGAACGTCGTGGTCCAGGAAGGGGTGTTCGACACGCTCGCCGTCGAGGAGGTCGGACCGCTGCTGATGCTGCCGGTCGGTCTGGCGCTTCGCGCGGCCTGAGCCGGGACTCGCTCGCGCATGATCGAGATCAACCTGCTTCCGGGCGCCAAGCGCAAGCGCGGCGGGAAGGGCAGGGGGGTCGGGCTCAAGCTGCCCGACATCGCCGGCCTGGTGACGGCGATCAAGGACCCGTGGCTGGTGGCGGCCATCGCGCTGTGGGTGATCGTGGCGTTGATCGGCGGGCCGCTGTACGTGCACCGCCGGAGCGAGATCGCCACGCTGACGCCGCAGCTCGCCGCCGCCAGGCGGGACAGTATCCGGCTCAAGGGCATCCTGACGCAGCGGCACCGGCTCGAGCTGCGGCGCGACACGCTGCTGGCGGAGATCCAGATCATCCGGGACATTGACCGGGACCGCTACATCTGGCCGCACCTGCTCGACGCGGTGGCCAAGGCGGTGCCGGACTACACCTGGCTGGACGACCTGGCCAGCGTGGGCAGCGGGGCCGACACCAGCGCGGCGTTCACCATCCGGGGGACGACGGCGGGGGACGCCCAGTCGGTCACCCGGTTCATGCGGAACCTGGAGGACTCCCCGTTCGTCCAGGGGGTCACGCTGGTCTCGAGCGCCATGGTCAGCGAGCAGGGGCACGATCTCACGAGCTTCACCCTCAACGCGCGCTACCAGGAGCCCAACCCCGCCCTGCTGACGATGGTGCCGCTGGCCGCGTCGGTGGTGCGGGGCGTGCGCTCCGGCGGCGGAGCGAGGCGCTAGGCCATGCCCCTCATACCCAAGGATCGGCGCGGCCAGATCGAGCTGGTGGTGACGGTGGCGGCCGTCGCGGTGGGCTTTCTCGGCTGGTCCGGCCTCTCGGTGGTGGGGCTCCAGGGCTACAAGGCGCTCGGGCTGCACCGGGATTCGATGGTGACCGAGATCAAGGCCATCACCGCGCAGGTGAACCGCGCGAAGCGCGACGTGGCGCAGGGCGCGCTGTCCAAGATGGAGAACCGGCTGGCGGAGTTTCAGGCCAACCTCGACCTGATGCGCCAGCTCGTGCCGTCGGGCGCGGAGGTCCCCAACCTGCTGGACGACATCGCCAGCCGCGCCAAGATGCGCGGGGTGACGCTCGCGGGCTTCACGCCGCAGGCGGTGGAGTCCGGCTCGCCGTTCGACACGCAGCGCTACCGGTTGACGGCGGCGGGGCAGTACGACCAGGTGGCGCAGTTCCTGACCGACATCGCCAGCCTGCCGCGGATCGTGGTGCCCTACGGCGTGCATTTCCAGCGCGTCCAGGGCCCGGTGGCGGACACCGCCAGCAGCCAGTCGCTGCTCCAGGCCACCTTCTCGGTGCGGACCTACGTGAAGCCGGCGTCGGCGGGCGACAGCGCCGGAGCGGCGCTGACGGGGGGAGGGGACCGGCCATGAGGCGCCCGGCGCTGTGCTGCGCGGCGGCCTCGCTGGCGCTGCTCGTGGCGGGGGCCGGACCCCTCGCCGCCCAGGGCGCGAAGCCGGCGGGCCCGCCGGCGATGGCGCGGGACACGTCCATGGCGGACATTGACACCACGGGCGGCCAGATCGTGTACCGCCGCGAGGTGTTCCACTACGGCGGCGGCACCCGGGACCCGTTCCAGAGCCTGGTGACCTCGAGCGAGGTGGGACCGTCGCTGCAGGACCTGACGCTGGTCTCGATCATCTACGATCCCGTGTACGGGCGCAGCGTAGCGGTGGTGCGGGAGTCGCCGGGGGGCAAGATCATCCGCCTGAGGCGCGGCGAGACGGTCGGCCGCCTGCGCGTGCTCCAGATCCGCGAGTTCGACGTCGTGTTCCAGGTCGAGGAGTTCGGATTCGAGCGCCAGGAAGTGCTGGCGCTCCACAGGCAAGGGGAGGCGAACCCATGATGCGAGCCCCCGTTGTGGCGGCTCTCGGCCTGGCCCTGTGGGCCGGTGCCGCGCCGCGGCTCGCGGCCGCGCCTGCTCCGCTGCCCGCTCCTCCCCCCCTCGGGGGGGGGCGTGGTGGAGCGGGGCAGGTCACCGCCGTCAGCGTGCTGCCGACCCCCGGGCAGGCCCAGGTCGTCATTGACGTGAGCGGCGGCGTGCGGATCTCCGACTTCATCCTGCGCGCTCCGGACCGCGTCGTCCTGGACCTGATCGGGGCCCGGCTGGTGGCGCCCGTCATGCGGTACGACGGCGTCGCGCGCGGCGGGATCGAGGACGTGCGGTACGCGCAGTTCCAGCCCGACGTGGTCCGGGTGGTGGTGCAGCTCGATCGCCCCCACGACTACCAGGTGACGCAGGACAGCAGCGGCGTGCACGTCACCTTCGCCGCCGGCCAGCCGTTCGCGGCATGGTCCAGCGACCTGGCCCGCCGCGACACCACGGCCCTGCCCGAAGCGCTTCCGGCTCCGGCCGCCCCCGCCGCCGCGACGGACGTCGCGGCCGCGGACACCGCCGGTCAGGCGGCGCCCCAGACGGCGGCGCAGCCGTCGGCGGAGCCGCGGATCACGGTGACCTTCGACCACGCCACGATCCAGGAGGTCATCGCCAGCTTCGCGGCCTTCTCCGGCCGCTCCATCATCGCGGGCAAGGACGTGGCGGGCACGGTCACCGCGGAGATCAAGAACCAGCCCTGGGACGTGGCCTTCTACGCGATCCTCCAGGGCCAGGGCCTGGCGGCCAGCCAGCTTCCCGGCGGGATCATCCGGGTGGACAATCCCCAGAACCTCGTGGCGCAGGACTCGGTCGAGGGCCTGGCCACCCGCATCGTGAAGGTGAACTACGCCAAGGCCATGTCGCTCCTGCCGGCCGTGACCGCGATGGTGAGCAAGCGCGGCAAGGTGGCGGCCGACACGACCAGCAACTCGCTGATCATCACCGACATCGCCTCGCGCGTGGACTCGGTGGACAAGTTCATCCACGCGCTCGACCTCCGGACCCCGCAGGTGGCCATCCAGGCCAAGATCATCTTCGTCAACCGCACCGACCTGGACGCGCTGGGCCTGCGCTACGACCTGGGCACCAACTCCACCTTCTACAACACGCTCGTCGCCCGGCCCAACCCGTCGGACACGACCGGCGCCACGCCCTACAACGTGCAGCAGGTGCCGCTGGTCGTGAACCTCGGCGGCAACTCCGTCGCGGCGGTGGCCAACGCCAGCGCGTCGGTGCCGTCCGCGGCCCTGTCCCTGGTCTATTCCACCGTGCTGGGGAACTATGCGCTGACGGGGTTCCTCGACGCGCTGCAGTCGCGGGCGCTGTCGGACGTGGAGGCGGAACCGCAGGTGACCGTGGCCGACAACCGGCCCGCCACCATGTGGGTGGGCCAGCGGACCCCGATCCGGCAGATTGACGTGGCCAGCGGAACCCAGGGCGGCGCCGCCCCGCTGGCGGTGACCAACTTCGTGGAGACCGGCATCCGGCTGCTGGTGACGCCGCACATCGTGCGCGACACCCGCGAGGTCTTCATGGAGATCCACGCGGAGAACTCCAGCCTCGGCGCCACGCAGTTCGCGGACACGCCGTTCACCGTCAACACCCAGACCGGCGACACGCAGCTCCTGGTGGGCGACGGCGAGACCGCCGTCATCGGCGGCCTCACGGTGAGCGAGGTCACCACCACCCGGAGCGGCATCCCGTACCTGATGGACCTGCCGGTGGTGGGCAAGCTGTTCGGCTTCACGCAGAAGCAGCTCATCCGCCAGGACCTGCTGATCCTGGTGACGCCCCACATCATTGACGACGTGAGCTCCAGTGCCAACGCCCAGTAGATACCCCACGCGGCGCCTCGCGGCGCGGGCCGCGGTCCTGGCGGGCTGCGTGCTGGGGGTGTGGACGTGCGAGGGCGGCCGGTACCACAGCAAGTCCCCCACCAGCCCGATCGGCGGCGGCGGCAGCGGCCCCGGGCCGGTGGTGCAGTTCCAGCTGCCGCTCGACACGACGCCGCTGCTGCCGGTGACCGTCGGGGACAGCGTGTTCGTCAAGGTCCACATCACCGACAGCCGGGGTATCAGCAGCCTCGAGCTGCGGGGGACCTCCGTGCGGGGGTCGGTGAACCTGGGGACCGATACGACCGTGGTGCGCTTCTACCCGCGGTCGGTGACCCTGCCCAGGCCCACCGACACCACGATCACCCGGTACCTGCGCGCGGTGCTGACGGACTCGACGTCCGAGAACGTCACCATCGCGGCCATCGCGGTGAACACGGCCAACGACACCACGCGGGACACCTCGGTGGTGCGGGTGGTCAACGGCCCGATGGTGGCGGTGCTGCAGCCGGCCCCCGGGGCGGTCGCGTCGGTGTCGAAGTTCGTGCGGATCGAGGTCCGCGGCGTCCACCCGCTGGGCGTGAAGGTCCTGGGCTGGCGCGCCACCGGGGCCGTCACCGCGG
Source organism: bacterium (assembly GCA_021787855.1). Lineage (GTDB taxonomy): Bacteria > Gemmatimonadota > Gemmatimonadetes > Gemmatimonadales > JACORV01 > Fen-1245. The sequence goes on from JAJYLI010000010.1 coordinate 9,532, forward strand.
CGGACTCGACCATCTACGCGGTGGTGAACGGCGTGCTGCGCGACACCGCGACGTTCACCGACTCCGTGCAGGTGAGCGCGGCCACGCCGGACAGCCTCATCGTCACGGCGTTCGCCACCGACTCGCTGAACGATCCCTCGGGCGTCGCGCCCGGCGTGACCGTGCACGTGCAGACGTCGGCCACCGATACCACGCCGCCGGTCGTGACGGACACGGTCGCCCGGCGGGTCGAGGTGGGGGACACCATCACGGTGACGGCGACGGACGCCAGCGGGATCAAGAGCGTCGGGTTCGTCGTCTTCAACGGCACGACGCCGGTCGCGGTGGACTCGCAGACCTTCTCCGGGTCCAACTCCAACGTGACCTGGAAGTTCCGGCTCGGCCTGGACACGATCTCGACCTTCCCGCGCACGGTGACGGTGGCGGCGTTCGCGTGGGACGGCGCCAGCACGCCCAACCACGGCGGATCCACGATCACGGCCACGCCCAGCAAGTGGCCCGCGACGACCCTGGACACCCTGACGGTGGTGGCGGGCAACACCATCGCGCTGCCGCAGGGCGGCGCCATCGGCGACGCGATCGTGGACACGGCCCACGGCGGCGGCACCGATCCGGTGCTGCTGCTCACCAACACGGATCTGGACCAGGTGGAGGTCTTCCACCTGAACACGGGGACCTTCGGTCCGCCGATCCGCGTGGGCTCGCGGCCGGTCGGCATCGCGCTGTGGCCCAGGGACACCCTGGGCGACTACTACGACTCCGTCGTGGTGGCGAACTCGGGCGGGACCAATCTGTCGCTGGTGGACGTCAGGAACGGCGCCGAGATGCGGCGCCGGGCCGTGCCCAACTGGTCCCTCGAGACGGTCAAGACCACCACCAACTCCGGAGGCGGGCTGGACAGCGTCTTCACGCGTTACGAGCTGGCTGACCGGCCGCAGTACGTCGGCACCACCTGCCGCCGGGGCGCGGTGAGCGCATGCGACAGCGTCATCGTGGTCTATTCGACCACCCCCACGCCCGCGCAGCCGGCGCCGTTTACCAACCGGGGCTACGTCGCGTGGGAGAACATCACGGCGTCCATTGGGACGCACGGTGCCGGCCACCTGTTCTACGAGCAGGCTCCGCCGACCACTGTCCCGGCCGACACCGTGCAGATCATCGCCGTGCGCGATACCATTCCCGGTGTGCCCATCCTCGACATCGAGGTGGGGGCGGGAGTCGGCATCACCGCGAATATCAGCAGTATTGCGTTTCAGGACTCGACGTTTGTCCGAAACTCAGGGACCTTCGTCCATGCGCTGATTGGCGAAGGCGGGCTGGATCAGGGCTTCGCCCGCGCCCTCATGTACGACGCTAGCAAGGGTGTCAGGGACACCACCGGAAACGGCTGCAATACCGCGTTGCCTTCGTGTCACGCGGAGGTGGACGACGGAGTGTCATACGCCCGGTACGTCAGCGACTTCCTGGTGAACCACGCCTCGCCGGTTCGGTCCATCGCGATCAACTTCAACGGCCGGACGAACCTGATCCGGGCGGATTCGATCTACGCCTTCGACTGGACGCTGAAGCAGACCGGGCTCATGGAGGTCGGGACCGGCGTGTCCGGGATGGACATGGATCCCAACAATGCGTTCGACGCGGCGACCCGCACGTCCGGCGCGCTCAACAAGAACAGCCGGCTGGTGTACGCGGCCGACCCGGCCACGGGGATTGACGTCTTCGATACGTACTGGTACCAGAAGATCGCGACGATCCCGATCCGGGACACGATCCTGGGCCCGATCCGGGTGGCGACCTCGGGCGGGACCACCTACCTCGCGGGCGTGACGTCGCGCGGCGTGGTGCTGGTGAAGGTGCCTTCGTACACCAACCCGTTCCCGGTGCGGCAGGGGGTGCGCGGCGCCCCGGGCGCCTGGACCTATCCGGCCCCGGCGAGGGCGCGGAGGAGCCGGCCGTAGCGCCCCGCGTCGCCGCTCCGTCCGCCACAGCGCCTGAGCCCGGCCCCGCGGTCGGGCTCACGTGCTGTGGGCTGGCGGGTCGCCGGGCATGATCCGCTATACCACCGCCGGCGAATCGCACGGGCGCGCCCTGGTCGCCATCGTCGAGGGCCTTCCGGCCGGCCTGCCGCTCCTGGCGGCCGACGTGGACGCGGACCTGGCACGCCGGATGCACGGCTACGGCCGCGGCGCGCGGATGAAGATCGAGGCCGACCGCGTGCAGTTCCTCGCCGGGGTGCGCGCCGGCGCCACCCTGGGCTCGCCGGTCGCGCTGCTGATCGAGAACCGCGACTTCGAGCACTGGCGCGACGTCATGGCGGCCGAGCCGGCGGCGGAGCCGCCGCGCCGCCGCCTCTCCCGCCCGCGGCCGGGCCACGCCGACCTGGCGGGCATGCTGAAGTACGACCGCGCCGACGGCCGCGACATCCTCGAGCGCGCGTCCGCCCGCGAGACCGCGGCGCGGGTCGCGGCGGGGGCGGTGTGCCGCCGGCTCCTGGCCGAGTTCGGCGTGGAGATCGGCAGCCACGTGCTCGCCCTCGGCGGGGTCACCGCCACGCCGCCGGTGCCGCTGCCCGAGCCGCTGGACCCCGCCAGCGACGCCTCGCCGGTACGCTGTCTGGATCCCGCGGCGGAGCGCGCCATGATCGCCCGCATTGACGCGGCCCGGGACGCCGGCGACACCCTGGGCGGCGTGGTCGAGGTGGTGGCCCGCGGGGTGGTGGTCGGCGTGGGCAGCCACGTGGCGGCGGACCGCCGGCTGGATGCCCGTCTGGCCGCCGCGCTGATGTCCATCCCCGCGGTGAAGGGGGTCGAGGTCGGCGCCGCCTTCGCGCTGGCGGGCGCTCCCGGGTCCGAGGCGCACGACGAGATCGTCCGCGCCGCGGCGCGCGGCGCGGAGAAGAGCGGCGGACTCGCCCGGCGCAGCAACCGGGCCGGCGGGCTCGAGGGCGGCATGACCACCGGCGAGCCGGTGGTGCTGCGGCTCGCGATGAAGCCGCTCTCGACGCTGATGCGGCCGCTGCAGTCGGTGGACATGGACACGGGCTCGCCGGCGGCGGCGCAGAGCGAGCGCTCGGACATCACGGCGGTGCCGGCCCTCGGCGTCATCGCGGAGGCGGCGGTGGCGCTGGTCCTGGCCGACGCCTACGCCGAGAAGTTCGGCGGCGACGCGCTGGCGGAGATGCGGCGCAACGTCGAGGGCTACCTCGCCCGGCTCCGGGAGCGTCGCGGCGCCTGGAGCGCCGGTGCCTAGGGCCGTGCCCGCCTGAAGCGGACGGCGCCGGTGCGATCGGTCGGCGAAGGACCGCGGGTGGGACGGGAGGCGGCTCCGCGGCGGCACGTCGTCCTCGTCGGGCTGCCGGGGTCGGGCAAGACGACGGTGGGCCGGCTGGTGGCCGCCGCCCTGGGGGCGCCGTTCGTGGATCTCGACGAGGCGGTGGAGCGGCGCGCGGGCAAGAGCGTGGCGCGCATCTTCGCCGAGGCGGGCGAGCGCGCGTTCCGCGCGCTGGAGGCGGAGCTGGGCGCCGCGGCGCTCGCGGGCCCGCCCGTGGTGATCGCGCCGGGCGGCGGGTATCTGACGGACGCGGTTACGCTCCGCGCCGCCCGGAGGTCTGGACTGCTGGTCTATCTTGAGACCGGGGCCGCCGTCGCGGCCGCACGGCTCGAGGGCGGCGCGGGCCGGCCGCTGCTGGCCGGGGGTGCGTCGCCCGCGCGGCTGGCGGCGCTGCTGGCCGCGCGGGAGCCGCTGTACCGCGGAGCGGAGTGCGTGGTGCCCACCGGCGGCCGGAGCCCCGCCGACGTGGCCGCGGCGGTGGCGTCGCTTGCCCGCAGCCGCGCGGGCTGGTAAGCTCCGCGCCCCGCGATGGAACCCGGCGGCCGGCGCGGCGGTAGAGCCCGAGACGGACTGGTGACGCGGCGGTGACCCCGCCGCCCAACGTGAGGACCATGGCCAACAACGGCACGCTCGTGGTCGTCGAGTCGCCCGCCAAGGCGAAGACGATCGGCAAGTACCTCGGCAAGGGCTACACGGTGAAGGCCACCGTGGGGCACATCCGGGATCTGCCCGAGCGCGAGCTGGGCGTGGAGATCGAGGCCGGCTTCAAGCCCAAGTTCGTCACCGTGAAGGGCAAGGCGAAGGCCATCCAGGAGCTGAAGAAGGCGGCCAAGCAAGTCTCCCAGGTGCTGATCGCGACCGACCCCGACCGCGAGGGCGAGGCCATCGCCTGGCACGTGCGCCAGCAGCTCGGCGCGGAGCACGTGCGCCGGGTGCTGTTCCACGAGATCACCAAGGACGCCATCCAGCGGGCCATCGCGCACACCACCACGATTGACGAGAAGAAGGTCGAAGCGCAGCTCGCCCGGCGCATCCTCGACCGGCTGGTGGGGTTCAAGGTCAGCCCGCTGCTGTGGAAGGCCCTGAAGACCGGGCTCTCGGCCGGCCGCGTCCAGACGGTCGCGCTGCGGCTCATCGTCGAGCGCGAGGACGGGATCAAGGGGTTCGTGCCCCAGGAGTACTGGAGCATCGCGGCCCGGTGCGAGAAGGACGGCCAGGCCTTCGAGGCCGAGCTGCACCGGCTGGACGGCAAGAAGCCGGAGATCCACACCGAGGCCGAGGCCGCGGCCGTGGTCGCGGCGGTGCGGGACGCGGCGTTCGTCGTCAGCGATGTCAGGCGCAAGGAGCGGCGCAAGCGGCCCCCGGCCCCGTTCACGACCAGCACGCTGCAGCAGGAGGCGGCCAAGCGCCTCGGCTTCTCCAGCAAGCGCACCATGCGGGTCGCGCAGGATCTCTACGAAGGCGTGGACGTGGCGGGCGAGGGGGCGGTGGGCCTGATCACGTACATGCGGACCGACTCGACGCGGGTCGCGCCGGTCGCGGTGGAGGCGGCGCGCGCGTTCATCCGGGGCCAGTACGGCGACCCCTACGTGCCGGACGCCCCGAACCTCTACGGCGGTTCCCAGAACCCGCAGGCCCAGGACGCGCACGAGGGGGTGCGGCCCACCGAGGTCGAGCGCACGCCGCAGAGCCTCAAGAGCGACCTCACGCCGGACCAGTTCAAGCTGTACCAGCTGGTGTGGCAGCGGTTCGTGGCCTCGCAGATGTCGCCCATCGTGTACGACACGACCACGGTGGACTTCGACCTGGGACGCTGGCTGTTCCGGGCCACCGGCTCGGTGATCGTGTTCGACGGCTACCACCGGCTGTACCACGAGGCGCGCGAGGAAGGGGAGGGCCGCACCCTCGACGACCTGCCGCCGCTGCCGCCGCTGGCGGTGGGCGACCGGGTCGCCGTCCGCGCGGTGGTGCCGGCGCAGCACTTCACCGAGCCCCCGCCGCGCTACAGCGAGGCTTCGCTGGTCAAGGAGCTGGAGCGGCTGGGCATCGGCCGGCCCTCGACCTATTCGGCCATCAGCAGCACGCTGGTGGCGCGCCACTACGTGAGCCTGGTGGAGAAGCGCTTCCACCCGAGCGAGCTCGGCGCCACCGTGGCGCGGATGCTGATCCCGCGGTTCCCGGACATCTTCAACGTGGAGTTCACCTCCGAGATGGAGAGCGAGCTGGACCGCGTCGAGGAGGGCGAGCTGAGCCGCGTGGAGGTGCTCGAGAACTTCTGGAAGCCGTTCGAGAAGGCGCTGGCCCGGGCGCGGCCGGAGGAGATGATCTCGGAGGCGCACAACCTCGACGACCTCGCGAAGCAGCGCTGCCCGCAGTGCGGCAGCCCGCTGGTGGCCAAGGCGGGCCGGTTCGGGCCCTACATCGCGTGCACCAAGGTGAACGACCCGGCGTGCAAGTACACCAAGTCGCTCAGGAAGCCGCGGGCGCCGGACCGGCCGTTCGACAGGCCCTGCCCCGAGTGCGGCGGGCCGATGGTGATCAAGACGGGCCGGTACGGGGAGTTCGTGGCGTGCACGCGGTATCCGAAGTGCAAGCACACCGAGCCCGTGCCGCTGGGCGTCAAGTGCCCCAAGTGCGGCACCGGCGACCTGGCCGAGCGGCGCAGCAAGCGCGGCCGCGCGTTCTTCGGCTGCTCGCGCTACCCCGAGTGCGACTTCACCTGCTGGAACCGGCCGGTGCCGGTCCCCTGCCCGGCCTGCGGGTTCATCGGCGCGGAGAGCAGGAGCACCAAGGCGAAAGGGGCGTTCCGCAAGTGCCTGAAGTGCGGAACGGAGTTCGCCGCGGAGGAGGCGCCGGCCACGACCATGGTGGGCGCGGAGGCCGGGGGGACGGCGGGGGGAGGCGAGCCGGCGGCGGATCCGTCCTGACCGCGCCGGAGGAGGCTGGCCAGGCGCCGTCAGCCTTCGTCGCGCCGCCCGCGGGGTCTCGCACGGGACGGGAGGCCACCGCGCCGGTCGCGGGGTCCCGGGCGGGGCGGGACCGGTCCGCCACGGTGCTGGGCGGCGGCCTCGCCGGCTGCGAGGCGGCGTGGGCGCTGGCCGGACGCGGCGTCCGGGTCACGCTGATCGAGATGCGGCCGCTGGTGCGGACGCCCGCGCACCAGACCGATCTCCTGGCCGAGCTGGTCTGCAGCAACTCCTTCAAGAGCGTCGAGCCGGCGAACGCGCACGGCCTGCTCAAGGCCGAGCTGCGGCTGCTGGGCAGCCTGCTCCTGGGCTGCGCCGACGAGGCGCGGGTGCCCGGCGGCGCCGCGTTGGCGGTGGACCGCGAACGGTTCGCCCGGCGCGTCACCGAGCTGGTGGCGGCGCACCCCGGCGTGCGGGTGGTCCGTGAGGAGGCCACGGCGCTGCCCGATCCCGGCATCGTGGCCACGGGCCCGCTGACCTCGGACCGCCTGGCCGACGCGATCGCCCGGCGGCTGGGCGGCGGCGCCCTCGCCTTCTACGACGCCATCGCGCCCATCGTCTCGGCGGAGTCGCTGGATCGCGGCCGGCTGTTCGCCGCGTCGCGCCGGGGGAAGGGCGGGGCGGAGGACTACCTGAACGCGCCCTTCACCGAGCCCGAGTACGACGGCTTCCTCGCGGCGCTGCGCGAGGCGGACCGCTACCCGGGCCACGAGTTCGAGGGTGTGCCGTACTTCGAGGGCTGCCTGCCGGTCGAGGAGATGGCCGCGCGCGGGCGCGACGTGCTGCGGTTCGGCCCGATGAAGCCGGTGGGCCTCGTGGACCCGGCCACCGGGCGCCGGCCGTTCGCGGTCGTGCAGCTCCGCCGCGAGGACCTGGCCGGCCAGATGTGGAACCTGGTGGGCTTCCAGACCCGCCTCAGGACCGGCGAGCAGCGGCGGGTGTTCCGCCTGATCCCGGGCCTGGCGGGCGCGGAGTTCCTGCGGCTGGGCTCGATCCACCGCAACAGCTACCTCGATACGCCCGCGTGCCTTTCGCCCCACCTGGCGCTCCGGGATGCCCCGGCGACGCTGTTCGCGGGCCAGCTCACCGGCATCGAGGGCTACACGGAGTCGCTGGGCACCGGGCTGCTGGCCGGGCTCAACCTGGCGCGGCTGCTCGAGGGCCGGGAGCCCCTGCTGCCGCCGCCGGAGACTATGCTGGGGGCGCTGCTGGCGTATCTTCGAGGGGCGGACCCGGCGGCGTTCCAGCCGATGAACGCCAACTTCGGGCTGCTGCCGCCGCTGGATCGGCCCCCGCGGGAGCGGGAGCGGCGGCACGTGGCGCTGGCCGAGCGGGCGCTGGCGGCGATGCGCGACTTCGCGCGGAGCATGCGTGAGAGCTGAGGCGGACGGACGTCCTGCGGAGCATGCGTGACAGCTGAGGCGGCGGACTTCCTGCGCTTTCTGGCGGCCGAGCGGAACGACTCGCCCAACACGGTGAAGGCGTACGGGCGGGACCTGGAGGCGTTCGCCGCCTTCCTCGACGGCTACTACGGCGGCGAGGCGCGGTGGAGCTGGGCCGGCGTGGACCGGCTGGCGGTGCGGGCGTTTCTGGCCGACGCGGCGCGGCGCGGCTGGTCCAAGCGGACGGCCGCGCGGGCGCTGTCGGCGGTGCGGGCGTTCTACCGGTTCCTCAACCTGCACCACGGCGTCGAGGCGAACCCCGCCAAGGCGGCCAGCACCCCCAAGCTGGACAAGCGCCTGCCCGGCTACCTGGACCGCCCGTCGGTGGAGCGCCTGTTCGCCGCGGCGGAAGCGCGCGCGGGCGAGCACACCTTCCGGGCGGCGCGCGACCGCGCCATGCTGGAGCTGTTCTACTCCACCGGCATGCGCCTCTCGGAGCTGGTGGGGCTCAACCAGGAGGACCTCGACCTGGTGTCGGATCAGGTGCTGGTGCGCGGCAAGGGGCGCAAGGAGCGGCTGCTCCCCGTCGGCCGGCCGGCCGTCGCGGCGCTGCGCCAGTACTACGAGCTGCGCGACGCGGCCGGGGCGCGCTCGAGCGCGGGCCGCGGGCCCGTGTTCGTGAGCGAGCGCGGCCGCCGGCTCACGCCGCGGGCCGTGCAGCTGGCGATGCACCGGCTGCTGGATACGGTCAGCGAGGGCCGGCGGATCTCGACCCACTCGCTGCGCCACTCCTTCGCCACCCACCTGCTGGACGCCGGGGCGGACCTCCGGGCCGTGCAGGAGCTGCTGGGCCACGCCTCGCTCTCGACGACGCAGATCTACACCCACACCAGCGTCGAGCGGCTGAAGCACGTTTACCACCAGGCACACCCGAGAGCCTAGATGGACACGATGCGCGCCACCACGATCCTGAGCGTCCGCAAGGACGGCCGCGTCGCCATGGGCGGCGACGGCCAGGTCACCGTCGGCGAGACGGTGATGAAGTCCCACGCGCAGAAGGTGCGGCTGTTGAAGGGCGGGAGGGCGATGGCCGGCTTCGCCGGCGGCGCCGCCGACGGGCTGACGCTGTTCGAGAAGTTCGAGGAGAAGATGGAGCGCTACCCGGGCAACCTGACGCGGGCGGCGGTCGAGCTGGCCAAGGACTGGCGCAGCGACCGGGTGCTGCGGCGCCTCGAGGCGCAGCTCGCCGTGGCCGACAAGAACACCGCGCTGCTGGTGACCGGCAACGGCGACGTGATCGAGCCCGAGGACGGCATCCTGGCCATCGGCTCGGGAGGGAGCTACGCCCTGGCGGCGGCGCGCGCGCTGCTGGGCGCCAATCCCACGCCGGCGCTGTCGGCGCGGGAGATCGTGAGCCGGAGCCTGGAGATCGCGGCCGACATCTGCATCTACACCAACCGCAACATCTCCATCGTTGAGCTGGAGTAGCGGCGAGCCGGGGCCCGCGGCCCCCTCCCCCCCCTCCTCCTCCCCGCGCTCCGCGCCGCGGCGGCCGGCCGCGCTCGGGCGCCGCGACGTGTTTCTCGCCGTGGCGGTCCTGCTGATCGCCGCCGGTGTCGCTCCGGTGCTCTACTGGGGCGGCAACCACGATGTCGCCTGGCTGCTGTACGTGGCGCGCCGCGCGCTGGACGGGGAGCGCCTGTACCGCGACATCGTCGAGATCAATCCGCCCCTCATCGTGGTGCTCAGCATGCCGGCCGTGCTCGTGTCGCGGTTGACGGGCGTCACCGACCTGACGGTGTTCGACCTCGGCCTGGCGGCACTCGCCGTCGGCGTGGTGGCCTTCGCGTCCCGCCAGCTCCGGCGCGCCCTGGGCACGGAGCACGTGGCCGAGCGGCGCGCGCTCGTGCTGCTGTGCCTCGTGGCCCTCTTTCCCGTGGCGGTCGGGGACTTCGGGCAGCGGGAGCACCTGCTGCTGGCCCTGGTGCTGCCGTACCTCTTCCTCACGGCGGCGCGCGCCGAGGGCGCGGACACGCCGGCCGGAGAGGCGGCGGTGGCCGGCTTTCTGGCCGGGATCGCCCTCGCGTTGAAGCCCTTCTACGTGCCCTTCTGGCTCGTCTCGGAGGCCTACCTGATGCTCGGCCGCCGGGCGGGGCCGCCCTGGAAGCGGCCGGAATCGGTGGCGCTGGCCGCGGTCCTGTTGCTCTATCCCATCCTGGTGCTGGTCTGGGTTCCCGACTACCTCCGGCTGGTGCGCCAGCTCGACCCGGTGTACGAGGCGTTCCTGCGGCGCAGCCCGTGGGCCATCATGGACAGCGCCCTGGGTGTGCTGCCGTTGCTGGCCGTGGCGGCCCTGGCCCTGGCGCCGGCCGCCGGGCGATTCCGCGGCCTCAGGGCCGTCCTGGCCGCGGCCGTCGCGACGTCGCTCCTGGCCGTGCTCCTGCAGCGGAAGGGCTGGAGCTACCACTTCTACCCGGCGGTGGGCGAGGCGCTGCTCGCGTTCGCCGTGGGGCTGATGACGTACGCGCGGGCGCGGCCGGCGCGGCGGAGCGCGAAGGCGGTGCTGCTGCCGCTGGCGCTCGCCGCGCTGGCGCTGGATCTGGGCGTGGTCGTGGAGCAACGGGCCGTGGAGGCGCTGGCCTGGGGCCGGTTCGAGCGCGGCGAGATCCGGGACCGCATGGTGCCCGTGGCGCGCCGGTACGCCACCGGCGGCTCCATCATGGCGTTCACCGTGAGCCCGGTGCCCGCGTTCCCGCTGGTGAACTACGCCGGGGTCGGGTGGGCCATGCGGTTCCCCAGCCTGTGGATGATTCCGGCGCTGGCGGCGCGCGAGGACTGGGCCGCCGAGCCGCCGGCGGTGCGTGCGGCGCACCGCAGTCCGGACGAGCGCCGCCTCATCGCCGCGGTCACCGACGATTTCGTGCGCGAGCGGCCGGCGCTGATCCTGGAGTACGCGCCGCCCTGGGGCGCGCCCAACCTGCTGGGTTACTTCGCGTCGGCCGATCCCCGGTTCGCGGCGGCGGTGAGGGACTACCGGCTGGTGGACACCATCGCGGACTACCGCTTCTACGCCCGTCCGCCGGCTCGCGGAGGGCTCCCCGGCGGCTGAGGGCGCTCCGCCCACCCCACCAGCGAGAGCCCGAACGGGAGGGGCAGGCGCCGCGCCAGCCTCCCCTCGGCCACCAGGAGCCGTTCGAGCGCTGCGCCGGCGACCGGGCCGGTGGGGCCGATGTCGGAGGCCGGTGGGGCCGGCGGGCGGAAACGGCTCAGCAGGCGTCGCGCCGCCGCGGCCGGGAAGAGCACGGTGTTCCAGTACGACAGCCAGCGCAGCCGCAGGCCGGCGCCTTCGAGCAGCCGGCGCAAGTCAGGACGGCCATAGCGTCGCTGATGAGCCAGCGCCACGTCGTGCGCGCTCCACAACCGCCGGTACGCCGGCACGGTGAACACGAACGCCCCGCCCGGCTCCAGCACCCGCGCGACCTCGCGGGCGACGGCCGCGTCGTCCGGGATGTGCTCCAGGACGTCCGACGCCGTGACGATCCGGAAGCTCCCGGCCGCGAACGGCAGCCGTCCCCCCTCCGCGCGCGCGAAGCGGGGACCGACGTGGGAGCGAGCGAGCCGGATCGCTTCGCCCGAAGGCTCGACCCCGACCACCCGGGCTCCGGCCGCGTAGGCGGCGGCGTTCGCGCCCGTGCCGCTTCCCAGGTCGAGCAGTCTCGGGGGCGGGTGACCCTCGCCGGCGCTGTGTTCCCGGACCAGCGCCACCAGCAGGGCGCGCCGGGCCCGGTACCACCAGTGCCGCAGCTCCAGCTCGGCCATCGTCCGGTACTCAGCCGGCTCCACCCGACCCCCTCCGCGCCTCGCGATTCGCGCAGGAGCCTACGCACACCGACCGCCGCGCGTCAAACGCGCGGCGCCGGGCGCGCCGTTGCCGCGGACCGCACGCGGGACGTATGATCGTGCGATGAGCGTCGCCATGCCTGGCGCCGGCACGGGCCCGCCGAGCGTATGGGTCGTCGTGCCGTGCTACAACGAGGCGCGCCGCCTCCCACTCCACGAATTCGAGAGCCTGCTGGTCCGGTCCGACGTCGCCGTGCTGTTCGTGGACGACGGGTCCCGCGACGGCACCCTCGAGCTTTTGCGCGCCTTCGCCGGCCGCTTTCCCCGGCGGGCCGTGGTCCTGCCCCTCGCGGCCAACCGCGGCAAGGGGGAGGCCGTGCGCGCCGGGATGCTGCACGCGCTGGCCGAAGGCGCGGCGGTGGTCGGCTACCTCGACGCGGACCTCGCCACGCCCCCGGAGGAGGTGCTGCGGCTGCTCGCGGCCCTCGAGGCCGGCGGCTGGCGTGCCGTCCTCGGCTCCCGCGTCAGGTTGCTCGGGAGCGAGATCCGGCGCAGCGCGCTGCGGCACTACCGCGGCCGGGTGTTCGCCACCGCGGCGTCGCTCGCACTGGATCTCCCGGTGTACGACACGCAGTGCGGCGCCAAGCTGTTCCGGAGCTGCCCCGCCCTGGCTCAGGCGCTGGCGTCGCCGTTTCGCGCCCGCTGGGCGTTCGACGTGGAGCTCCTGGGGCGCCTGATGGCGCCGGCGCGCGCGGAGGGGCTGCGCGCCGCCGACATCGTCGAGGTGCCGCTGCTCCGCTGGAGCGACGTGCGCGGCTCCAAGCTCGGCTCCTGGCAGATGCTCCGGGCGGCGGGGGAGCTGCTGGGCGTCGCCCTGCGGCTGCGGCGCGCGCGGGGCCGCCGGGAGAAGGACCGTACCGGGGACGGCACGCTCGGCGCGGCAAGGCCGCGATGACCTCCCGGAGCGCGCGATGACGACGTCCGGCGGCGGCCGCCGCCGGGGCCTGCCCGAGCGCTGGATGACCGTCGCGCTGGTGGCCCTGGTCGTGGTCATCGCCCTGCTGGCGCTCTCTCCCGCGCCGGTCGGCGTGTACTTCGACGACGGCGCCTACGCGATCCTCGGCAAGGCGCTGGCCACGGGACAGGGCCTGAGGAACCTCAACCTGCCCGGCGCCCCGCCGGCGGCGCGCTTCCCGCCGGGTTACCCGCTGCTCCTGGCCGCGCTGTGGCGCCTGGACCCGGCGTTCCCCGCCAACGTCGCGCTGTTCAAGTTCGCCAACGTCGCGCTGCTCGGGATCGCCGCGGCCCTGGCCTTCCGCTTCGCCCTCTCGCGCCTTCCCGTGGGCCGCCGCCCCGCCTTTCTCGCGGTGCTGGTGGGCGCGGGGACCTGTCCGGCGCTGTTCCTCGCCGGTTCCGTGATGTCCGAGACGCTGTTCCTCGCGCTGCTGCTGGTGACCCTGTGGAGCGCGGAAGCGCTGCTCGACGCGCCCGCCCCGGCCCAGTGGGTCGCGCGGTCGGTGGTCGTGGGCGCGCTGATCGGGGTGCTCGCGCTGACGCGCTCGATCGGCGTCGTGATTCTCCCGGCCGTGGTGCTGCTTCTGGCGTGGCGGCGGCGCTGGGTGCCGGCGGCGGTGGTCGTGCTCGCCGCGCTGTGCTTCCTGGCTCCCTGGCAGGCGTGGGTGTCGGCGCACAGCGCCGCGCTCCCGCCGGAGTTCCGCGGCAACTACGGCCCGTATCTGGCCTGGCTGCTGCCGGCCGTGACGGCGCACGGGCCGGCGTTCCTGCTGCACGTGGCCGTGCGCAACCTCGCGACCATGGTGCGGGTGCTGCAGCCGGCGGCCGTGGCGCTTCCGGGAGGCGAGGCCCTCCGGGCCGCCACCGCGGTCGTCGCGGCGGCGACCCTCGCGCTCGGGGGCTGGCGGTCGTTCCGCCGGGCTCCGGCGACCGTGCTCGCCATGGCCCTGTATCTGCTCGTCGTGCTGTTCTGGCCCTTCTCGCCCGAGCGCTTCGTCTGGGGCGTGTGGCCGCTGCTGGTGCTGCTGTGGGCCGTGGGCGCGGTGGCGATCATCGGGTGGCGGCCGGCGGTGGCGTGGCGAAAGGCCGGCCGCGCCGCCCTGCTGGCCGGGTCGCTGCTGGTCGTGGCGGGCCAGGGCGTGCTGGTGGCCCGGGTGGCCGCGGGGGCGGAGTGGTGGACCGACCTGCCGCGCCTGCGGGCGGCGGCGGCGGCCCCGGTGGTGGACTGGGTGCTGGCGCACACCGCGCCTTCGGACGTGGTGGTCACGGATCAGGGCCTGGCGAATCTCGTGGCGCTGTACACCGGCCGGACCGTGCTGCCCGCCGAAGATCCCCAGCCGGACTGGTGGCTCGCGGAGCCGCCCCTTACATATCACACGTCGTACCTGGCCCGGTTGCTGCGGCGCTGGAACGTGTGCTGCGTCGTCGCGGTCGGCTCGCCGGCGGTCGAGGCGGCGGTGCAGCTCGCCCGGGGCCCCGCGCCACGGCTGGCGCTGGCCGCGGGGTTCCCCCGGGGCGGCGGCGCGTTCACGGTCGTGCGCCACGGGGCACCGGCCGCAGAGGGGGCGACGCCCGGCGGCGGAGCCCGAATCGAACGATAGCGGATCACGAGAAGGCGGTTGCCGGTGAGCACGGAGCGAGCGCAGGACCAGGTCGAGGCGGCGGCGGGCGCGGGCGGGGCGGACGCGGGCCAGGGCGTCGAGGAGCCGCTCCCCTGGCTGGAGGAGTTGCCGCCCCGGCAGATCGTCGCCGAGCTGGACCGGTACATCGTCGGCCAGGCGGCGGCCAAGAAGGCCGTGGCCATCGCCATCCGTAACCGCTGGCGCCGCTCCCAGGCGCCCGAGGAGATCCGCGAGGAGATTCTCCCCAACAACATCATCATGATCGGCCCCACGGGCGTGGGGAAGACCGAGATCGCCCGGCGCCTCGCCCGGCTGGCCGGCGCGCCCTTCGTCAAGGTCGAGGCGTCGAAGTTCACCGAGGTCGGCTACGTGGGCCGCGACGTCGAGTCCATGGTGCGCGACCTGGTGGACGCGTCCATCAACATGGTCCGCGGCGAGCGCGAGGACGACGTCTATCCGGAGGCCGAGACGCGGGCCGAGAACCGGCTGCTGGACCTGCTCCTGCCGCCGGCCGCGGCGCCGGCGCCCCAGCCCCAGGCGGCACCGGGCGCGCCGCCCCTGTCACGGGCGGGCGGGGGGAGCGGCCCGGAAGGCGCAAGCGGCACCGGCCAGCGGACCCTGTTCGTGGTGTCGCCCAGGGGCGACGTCACCGAGCGGGACGAGGCCGGGGGCGAGGACGCGCGGCTCAAGGAGCGGCGCGAGCGCACCCGGGAGAAGCTCCGGGCGCTGCTCAAGGACGGCAAGCTCGAGGAGCGCGACGTCGAGGTCGAGGTGACGCAGGAGCCGTTTCCTCCGATGGACTTCCTCCAGCAGCCGGGCATGGAGGGACCCGACGTCAACATCATGGACTGGCTCAAGGAGATCCTCCCCAAGCGCAAGAAGCGGCGCACCGTGCGGGTGAGCGAGGCGCGCCGCATCCTGGTTGACGAGGAATTGCGCAAGCTGGTGGACATGGACGACGTGGTGAACGAGGCGCTGGACCGGGTGGAGAACCACGGCGTCGTCTTCATTGACGAGCTGGACAAGATCGCGGGCGAGCGCGGCACGGTGGGCCCGGACGTCAGCCGCGAGGGGGTGCAGCGCGACCTGCTGCCCATCGTCGAAGGGTCCACGGTGCAGACGCGCTACGGCCTGGTGCGCACCGACCACGTGCTGTTCATCGCGGCCGGCGCGTTCCACGTCACCAAGCCGTCGGACCTGATCCCCGAGTTGCAGGGCCGGTTCCCGATCCGGGTCGAGCTGGCGCCCCTGACCGAGGAGGACTTCGTCCGGATCATGACCGAGCCCGAGAACGCGCTCACCAAGCAGTACGCGGCGCTGTGCGCGGCCGAGGGCGCGACCCTGGACTTCACCTCCGAGGGCATCCGGGAGGTGGCGCGCATCGCCGCCGTCCTCAACGAGCGGATGGAGAACATCGGCGCGCGCCGGCTCCACACGGTCCTCACCACCCTGCTGGAGGACGTGCTCTACGACCTGCCCGACGTCCCGGAGAAGCACATCGTCTTCGACATGGGCGCCGTGAAGAAGCGGCTGGACGCGATCGTGCACGACGAGGACCTGCGCAAGTACATCCTCTAGGGTGCCCGGTGCTTGCCCCGGCTCCGCGGCCGCGGTAGGTTCACCTCGCCTGCTGTCATTTTGACCGACAACCCGACTCCCCATGGCCAAGCGCGACTACCTGGTCTTCACCGATCTGACGAAGCCGCAAGTTGATGATCTGTTTGCGCTTGCGCTCAGGATGAAGAGCGGCCAGTACCGCGAGAGGCCCCTGACAGGGAAGACACTCGCGATGGTGTTCGCGAAGTCCTCGACGCGGACGCGGGTGTCGTTCGAGGTGGGGGCCCACCAGCTCGGAGGGAACGCGCTGTTCCTGTCCTCGCGCGACATCCAGATCGGGCGGGGCGAGCCGATCCGGGATACGGCGCGGGTGCTGTCGCGCTACGTGGACGGGATCATGATCCGGACGTTCGCGCACGCCGATGTGGAGGAGCTGGCGCGATTCGCGACCGTGCCGGTCATCAATGGCCTGACGGACCTGCACCATCCCTGCCAGGTGTTGGCGGACGTGCTGACCGTGCAGGAGCAGTTCGGCGGCTACGCGGGCAAGCGGGTGGCGTGGATCGGGGACGGGAACAACATGGCCAACTCGTGGCTGGACGCGGCGGCGCTGCTGGGGTTCGAGCTGCGGCTGGCGTGCCCGGAGGGCTACGAGCCCGATCACGACATCTACGAGCGGGCCAGGGTCAGGACGACCGCGCTGATCACCGAGGAGCCGGAGGAGGCCGCCGAGGGGGCGGACGTGATCGCCACCGACGTGTGGGCCTCGATGGGGCAGGAGGCGGAGGCGGAGGAGCGCAAGCTGGCCTTCAAGGGCTACGTGGTGGACCGGGAGCTGATGAGCCGGGCGAAGCCCACGGCCATCTTCCTGCACTGCCTGCCGGCGCACCGTGGCGAGGAAGTTGCAGACGAGGTGATCGAGGGTCCGCAGTCCCGGGTGTTCGCGGAGGCGGAGAACCGTCTCCATGTCCAGAAGGCCTTGCTCGCAACCTTGATGGGATGAGCCGATGGCCGTGACACTGAAGCGCACGCCGTTCTACGACCTGCACGTCGCCGCGGGGGCGAAGATGGTGCCGTTCGCGGGCTACGAGATGCCGGTCCAGTATCCCGGCGGGATCACCGCGGAGCACCAGGTGGTGCGGCGGGGTGCGGGGCTGTTCGACGTGACGCACATGGGCGAATTCGAGATCACGGGGAAGGACGCGCTCGCCTTCGTCTCGTACGTGACCTCCAACGATCCCGCCGCGCTGGCGGTGGGACAGGTGCAGTACTCCTGCTTCCTCCACGAGAGCGGCGGCATCGTGGACGACTGCCTGGTGTACCGGTTCGCCGACCGGATGATGCTGGTGGTGAACGCGTCGAACACCGCCAAGGACTGGGCGCACGTCAACCGCTACGCCGCCAAGTTCGACTGCCGGCTGGTGGACAAGTCGGACGCGACGGCGCTGCTGGCGCTGCAGGGGCCCCGGGCGCAGGCGGTGCTGCAGCCGCTGGCGCCGGGCGTGAACCTCGACGCGATCGGGTTCTACCACTTCACCGAGGGGAAGGTGGCCGGCGTGCCGTGCGTGATCAGCCGCACGGGCTACACCGGCGAGGACGGCTTCGAGCTGTACCACGCCAATGCCGACGCGGTGAAGCTGTGGCGGGCGCTGGTGAAGACCGGCGGCGAGGTGCAGCCGGTGGGCCTGGGGGCGCGCGACAGCCTGCGGCTGGAGATGGCCTACCCGCTGTACGGCAACGACATTGACGACGAGACGACCCCGCTCGAGGCGGGGCTGGGCTGGATCGTGAAGCTCAAGAAGGGCGACTTCGTGGGGAAGGCGTCGCTCGAGGCGCAGAGGGCGCGCGGTGTCGAGCGCAAGCTGGTGGGGTTCGTGCTGAAGGAGCGCGGCTTTCCCCGGCACGGCTACCCGGTGTGGCTGGGCCCCGAGCGCTCGGGCGAGGTGCGGAGCGGCATCGTGTCGCCCTCGCTGGGCGAGCCGATCGGCACGGCGTATCTGCCGGCCGCGTCGGCCAGGCCCGGGGCGCGCTTCGAGGTGGAGATCCGCGGCAAGCGCCTGGCCGCCGAAGCGGTGGAGACGCCGTTCTGGAAGCAGGGCTCGCGCCGCTGATCCGGGTGGCGGTCCTCACGGTCTCCGACGGTGTGGCGGCGGGGACGCGGGAGGACCGTTCGGGCGCGACCATCGCGGAGTGGGCGGTGGCGCGCGGTCACCGCGTGGTGGCGAGCGCCGTGGTGCCCGATGAGACGTCGGCCATCACCGGCGCGCTGGTGCGCTGGGCCGACGGCGGGGACGTGGACCTCATCCTCACGACCGGCGGTACCGGGCTGGCGGCGCGTGACCGCACGCCCGAGGCCACCCGCGCGGTGCTGGAGCGCGAGGCGCCCGGCGTCGCCGAGGCGCTGCGGGCGGCCGGGATGGCGCGCGTCCCGCTGGCCGCGCTGTCGCGCGGCTGCGCCGGGGTGCGCGGGAGGGCGCTGATCGTGAACCTCCCTGGCTCGGTGAGCGGCGTGCGGGACGCGCTGGCGGCCCTGGAGCCGCTGGTGGCGCACGCCGTGGATCTGCTGCGCGGGCACACCGGGCACGCCTGATGCCCCACCGCGTTCTCCTCACCATGGACGACCTCGAGGCGGCCGTGCGGCTCAACGCGGCCTTCGAGGCCTCGGGCTTCCAGACCACGATGGTCTCCGCGCTCGACGACGCGAAGGCGGCGGCGCTGCGCGAGGATCCCGACCTGGTGCTGTTGACCGGCGGGGTGTACGAGCCGGCGGCGGCGCGGCTGCTGGCCACGGTGCGCGACGGGCGGGTGGCCACGCTGGCGCTGCTGGAGCCGACCGACGCCGACCCGGCGGCGGTGGCGCACCGCCTGGGCGTCACGGCGGCGATCGCCAAGCCGGTGGAAGCCGCCGAGACGGTGGCCCTGGGCCGGCGGCTGATCGAGCGCAAGCAGCTCCAGGAGCGCACCGGCATCCTCGGCGACCACCCGGCCATCCAGGAAGTGCTCATCAAGATCGCGCAGCTCGCGCCGGTCTCGAGCACGGTGCTGATCGAGGGCGAATCGGGGACCGGCAAGGAGCTGGTGGCCAAGGCGATCCACGATCTCTCGCCGCGCCGCGCCAAGCCGTTCATCGCGGTCAACTGCGCGGCGCTGCCGGAGACGCTGCTCGAGTCGGAGCTGTTCGGCCACGAGAAGGGCTCGTTCACCGACGCGGTGGAGCGGCGGCTGGGCCGCTTCGAGCTCGCCGACACCGGCACGATCTTCCTCGACGAGGTCGGGGAGATGCCGCTGGCGACACAGGTCAAGCTGCTGCGGGTGCTGGAGGAGCGGGAATTCTACCGGGTGGGCGGCGCCGCGCCGATCAAGGTGGACGTGCGGGTGCTGGCGGCCACCAACCGGTCGCTCAAGGAGGCGGCGGAGGCGGGCCTCGTCCGCGCGGATCTGTACTACCGCCTCAACGTGCTGTCCATCTATCTCCCGCCCCTGCGGGAGCGGCGCAGCGATATCCCGCTCCTGGTCCGGCGCTTCATCCACGAGTTCAGCAAGCAGCACGACCGGCCGTTCCGGGGCATCGAGCCCGCGGCGCTCCAGATCCTGGTGGACGCGCCGTGGCCGGGGAACGTGCGGCAGCTCCGGAACCTGGTGGAGTCCATGGTGGTGCTGGCGCCCACCAGCGAGATCCGTCCGGAGGACATTCCGCCGGAGATCCGCGACCAGGGGCGGGCGCGGCTGCTGCCGGTGCGCGTGCCCTTCATGCCGCGCGAGGTGGCGGGCCAGGAGCTGACCTACATCGTCCAGTCGCTGCTGGACCTGCGGCTGCAGGTGGAGGACCTGCGGCGCCGTCTGAACGAGCATCCCGAGCGGGTGGAGGTGATCGAGGTGCCGCAGCGGGCGGCGTACGAGGACCTGTCTGGGGTTGGGGGGGGCGAGCGCGGGGCGGATGCGGTGGCGGGCGCCGCGCCGGACCAGCGTGGGGGGCGGGAGCCGGGGGGGGGCGCCGTGCTCTACCGCCCGGGAATGAGCATGGCGGAGGTCGAGCGGGCGACGATCGAGGCCGCGTTGGCCGACACGCGGGGCAACCGGCGCAAGGCGGCGGAGATGCTGGGTATCGGGGAGCGCACGCTGTACCGCAAGCTCAAGGAGTATGGGGCGGTCGTGGACGACGAGGGCATTTCATCTGCAACTTGAGATGAAACGTACAAGTGCTTGACTTTTCGAGGCTTGTGCCATAGTGTGTTGCCGCCGCGGGCGGCGGCTGGGCGGCCTTGGATCTGACAGCGGCAACCTCAACACCTTATTGGACAACGAGTTAGCGAATGACCCTCTGCCCGTCGTGGCGAGGGTGCGTTGGGTCTCGGCGGACTTGTGACGAAGCGCACGAAGTTGCGGGTGCCGAATCCGGCGAAGCCGTCGAAGGGGCGGCTTGATGCGCGGGGTGTTCAGGTGCATAAGTCTAAGCGGCGGTACCGGCGCCGGCCGAAGCATCCGGCCCGCGATGAGAGTTGAGTTGCGAGGGGGGCAGCGGGAATGACGGTCGGCTCGATCCTGCCGAATCCTGGTGAGTCGCCCGAGGCGTGGACGTTACGCCGGGCGGAGCAGCTCATCGCCGCGCTCTCGGGGGTGCTTTCGGCGCGGATTGTGACGGGCCGGGCGGGCGAGATCGAGGAGATCCACGTCCTGACGACGGCGGAGGTGCAGCCCAAGCAGGCGGTGCGCAACGTCGAGAGCGCGCTGATGGCGCAGCTCGGCATGAGGGTGGATCACCGCAAGATCAGCGTGGCGCAGACCGCCGAGGTGCGTGCGATCGAGGTGCTGGAGCAGCAGGCGGTGGCGGACGCGGCGAGCCGGAGGAAGCTGGTCTTCGCGGACCTCAAGATCGAGTCGCCGCGTCCCCGGCGGGTGGAGATCCGGGTGGTGCTGCGCCAGGGGGAGGCGCTGGTCGAGGGGATGGAGGAGGGGGTGGACGAGGCGCGCAGCCGGGTGCAGTTGGCGGCGCGGGCGACCGTCAAGGCGATCGAGAAGGATCTGGTCGAGGCGGGGGTGGTGTTCGAGGGGGTGCGGGTGGTGGAGGCGTTCGACCGGAAGCTGGTGCTGGCGGGCGTGCACGGGGTCGGGGGCCGGACCTCGACCCTGCTGGTGGGGACCTGCGAGGTGAAGGAGAGCCTGGAGCAGGCGGCGGTGCTGGCGGTGCTGGACGCGACCAATCGCTGGTATCTGATGCAGCACTGAGCGCATAGCGAGCGAAGGGGAGAGCTCTTTCACAAAGGATACGGACCCCCGGCGAGGCTCGGATAGCGAACTGAGCGGGGCAGCAGGAGCGGAGCGTCGCGCGCCCTTAGCGGATGGGCGTGACTTCTCGTTGAGAGGGGGTGACGCTCGTGTTCGACTTTGGCTGGTTCGCAGGCCTTATCGCGGCCATCGTCCGTCTGCTGGTTCAGGATACCGGCGG
>JAJYLI010000161.1 GCA_021787855.1 bacterium
CCCCGACCTCCCCCGCCGGGGCGCCGGGGCGCGCGGGCGCTCCCTCCCCGGGCGGCCCCGCCGCGGGAGCGCGGCTCAGGGGCGGCTTCAGCCCAGCCGGCGGGGGAGGCCCCTCGGGCGCGGGCCTGCCCGCGGGCTGGGAGAAGACCGGCCGCAACGATCCCTGCCCGTGCGGGTCCGGGAAGAAGTTCAAGAAATGTCATGGGGCGAACTTGTAGATCGCAGAAGGCGGGTGGCGACTGGCAACCACTGCCCCCGTGCCGTGTGGCGACCGTACCGAATCCCGCATCCGATAGCTCCGCGTTGCCGCGAAATCACCTCCGCTGGCGTGGTGAGGCGTCCTAGTTTGCGGGCCGTGGGCCTGCGGATATCCGAGACTCGGGAGGGGGACCGGCCCCGGGAACGTCTCCTGTCCCTTGGAGCGGGCGCGTTGACGGCGGCCGAGCTCCTGGCGATTCTCCTCGGGACGGGCCGGGCGGGCGCGTCCGCGCCGGAAGTGGCGGCGGCGCTGCTCGCGCGGGCGGGTCCGGCGCTGGCCCATCTGGCGCGCCGGGCGCCGGCCGAGCTGGCGGCGGTGCCGGGGGTGGGGCGGGCCAAGGCGGCCCGGGTCGCGGCGGCGCTGGAGCTGGGCCGCCGGGTGGTCGAGGAGGCGCGGCCCGCCCGGGCGCGGATCCGCTCGCCGGCCGACGTCTATCGCTGGTTCGCCGCCCGGCTGAGCGACCTGGCCGCCGAGGAATTCCACGTCCTGGCGCTCGACAGCCAGAGCGGCGTCTTGCGGGACGTGCTCGTGACGCGGGGGATCTTGAACAGTTCGCTGGTGCACCCACGGGAAGTGTTCCGCGGCGCCATCGCCGAGGCCGCGGCGGGCATCGTCGTGGTCCACAACCACCCCTCCGGTGACCCTACGCCCTCGGCCGACGACCGCGCGGTGACCCGGCAGCTGGTCGAGGCCGGGAAGGTCCTCGACCTGCCGGTGTACGATCACGTGATCGTGGGCACCGGGCGCTACCTGAGCTTCGCCGAGGCGGGCCTGCTGTGACCGTCGCGCCGGTCTCCGCCCGCCGCCCCATCCCGGCCATGCCGGGCCTGTCGGACGTGCTCGAGCCGTACGCCGACAAGCTGGACCTCGACCTGCTCGAGAAGGCCTACCGGTTCAGCACCGCGGCCCACCGCGGCCAGAAGCGCTGGTCGGGCGAGGACGCGGTGACCCACGGCATCGGCGTCGCGCGGATCCTCATCGAGGCGCACCTGGACTCGACCTCGGCGGCGTGCGGCCTGCTGCACGACGTGGTCGAGGACACCGAGGTCGGGATCGAGGACCTGGAGCGCGAGTTCGGCGCCGAGATCGCCACCATCGTGGACGGCCTCACCAAGATCTCCACCCTGTCCTTCCGCTCCACGGCGGAGGAGCAGGCCGAGAACTACCGCAAGCTGCTGCTGTCGGTGGCCAAGGACGCGCGGGTCGTCATCATCAAGCTGGCCGACCGGCTGCACAACATGCGCACCCTCCGGCACCTGCCGCCCGAGAAGCAGCGCCGCATCGCCCTGGAGACCCGCGAGATCTACGCGCCGCTGGCCCACCGCTTCGGGATGGCGGGCATCAAGTCCGAGCTGGAAGACCTGGCCTTCCAGTACCTGGAGCCGGACGAGTACGAGGCCCTGGCCGGGAAGGTCGCGGCCGAGCAGGCCGAGCGGACGGGGCTGGTCGAGCGGATGCGGGAGCCGCTGAAGCGGGAGCTGGAGCGCGCCGGGATCGCCAGCGTGGAGGTGACCGGGCGATCCAAGAACCTCTGGTCCATCCACAAGAAGATCATCAAGCGCGACCTCCCCTACGAGGAGATCTACGACCTGATGGCCATGCGGGTGCTGGTGAACACGGTGCCCGACTGCTATCACGCCCTGGGGGTCATCCACTCGCGCTGGACGCCGCTCCAGGAGCGGATCAAGGACTACATCGCCAGCCCCAAGTCCAACGGCTACCAGTCGCTCCACACCACCGTCTTCGGGCCGAGCGGGCAGCTGTACGAGATCCAGATCCGCACCCGGGAGATGCACCACACGGCCGAGTTCGGGATCGCCGCGCACTGGCTGTACAAGGAGGGGCGCGCGCCCGGCGACCTGGACCGCCACCTGGCGTGGTTCCGCCAGCTGCTGGACCGCCAGCAGGAGGCGCTGACCCCGGACGAGTTCATCGAGTTCCTGCGCATTGACCTGTACCAGGACGAGATCTTCGTCTTCACGCCGCAGGGGGACGTGAAGCAGCTCCCCAAGGGCGCGACGCCGATTGACTTCGCCTTCGCCGTGCACACGGAGGTCGGGCAGCACTGCCAGGGGGCGAAGATCAACGGCCGGATCGCGCCGCTGCACCGGGCGCTCAAGAACGGCGACACGGTCGAGATCCTGACCTCGGCCACCGCGCGCCCCTCCCGCGACTGGCTGGCGCACGTCCGGACCGGCCGGGCGCGCCAGAAGCTGCGCCAGTGGGTGCGCCAGGAGGAGGAAGGCCGCTCGGTGGCCCTGGGCGAGGAGATCCTGGGGCGTGAGCTCAGGCGGCGCCGCCTCGACGCGCCCGACGCCGCGGCGCTGGCGGCGGCGGCCAAGGCGGCCAACGTGCCGGACGCCGACCACCTCAAGGCCGCGCTGGGCCGCGGCGACCTGTCCGTCGGGCAGGTCCTCAAGGCCCTCCACCCGGACCTGGACGAGACCGAGGCCGCGCCGCCGCCCAAGGCCGGCGCCCTGGGCCGCCTGGTGCAGCGGATCCGCGTGGGGAAGGGCATCCGCATCCAGGGCGTGGACGGCCTGATGGTGCGGTATTCCCAGTGCTGCCAGCCCGTGCCGGGCGACGCCGTCACCGGCTACGTCACCCGCGGCCGCGGCATCTCCATCCACCGGGTGGACTGCCCCAACCTGCTCGCCCTGGACGACGAGCCCGAGCGCCGCATGGACCTCGACTGGCAGGAGATCGAGGGCGAGGTGTTCGCCGTGCGGCTGGATCTCCAGGGCGAGGACCGCCGCGGCCTGTACGGCGACATCTGCACCGCCATCGCGCAGGCGGGCACCAACATCAAGAGCTGCGAGCTCACCAGCGGCGAGCTGGGCATGACGGGGCAGGTGATCGTGGAAGTCGAGAACCTCTCCCACCTCACCAAGGTCATCAAGGCCGTCCAGCGGGTGAAGGGCGTGAGCGACGTCAGGCGCCGCGAGCGCCTGGTCGTGTGACGGGGTTCCGGCTCGAGGCGCCGTTCCAGCCGGCCGGCGACCAGCCCCGGGCCATCGAAGGCCTGGTGCGGGGCTTCGAGCGCGGCGAGCGCTACCAGGTGCTGCTGGGGGTCACCGGCTCCGGCAAGACCATGACCGTGGCGCACGCCATCGCCCGGCTGGGCCTGCCCACGCTCGTGCTGTCGCACAACAAGACCCTGGCGGCGCAGCTCTACGGCGAGCTGAAGACGTTCTTCCCGGCCAACGCCGTGGAGTACTTCATCTCGTACTACGACTACTACCAGCCCGAGGCGTACGTCCCGCAGACCGACACCTACATCGAGAAGGACGCCTCGATCAACCAGGACATCGAGCGCCTGCGCCTCCGGGCCACCTCCAGCCTGGTGGAGCGCGACGACGTCGTCGCGGTGGCCACGGTCTCCGCCATCTACGGCCTGGGCGACCCGGTCGAGTACCGCCAGCAGATGCTGCGCCTGGCGCGGGGCGACGTGGCGGGCCGGCGGCTCATCCTCGAGCGGCTGGTGGCCATCCAGTACCAGCGCAACGACGTCGCGTTCGAGCCCGGCACCTTCCGCGTGCGCGGCGACGTGATCGAAGTCTTTCCCGCCTACGAGGAGCAGGCGGTGCGGCTGGAGCTGCTGGGCGACGTCGTGGAGCGCATCACCAAGGTGGACCCGCTGACCGGGCGCACCGTGGCCGAGCTGGAGCGCTGCGCGGTGTATCCCGCCACCCACTTCGTGACCAACCGGGCGACCCTGGAGCGCGCCATCGGCCTGATCCGCGAGGAGCTGGCCGCGCGCCTGGCCGTGCTCAAGGCCGCGGGCCGCCTGCTGGAGGCCCAGCGGCTGGAGTCCCGCACGCGGTTCGACATCGAGATGATGCTCGAGGTGGGCACCTGCCACGGGATCGAGAACTACAGCCGCCACATCTCGGGCCGCGGCGAGGGCGAGCGGCCGGCCGTGATGCTCGACTTCTTCCCCGAGAACTTCCTGGTCGTGGTGGACGAGTCCCACGTGACCGTGCCCCAGCTCGGCGCCATGTACGCCGGCGACCGCTCCCGCAAGGAGACCCTGGTCGAGTACGGCTTCCGGCTCCCCAGCGCGCTGGACAACCGGCCCCTGCGCTACGACGAGTTCCTCGCCCTCGCCCCCCGGGTGCTGTTCATGTCCGCCACCCCCGGCCCCGAGGAGCTGCGCCTCACGGGCGGCGCGGTCGTCGAGCAGCTCGTCCGGCCCACCGGGCTGCTGGACCCCGAAGTCGAGGTGCGCCCGGTCGCGGGCCAGGTGGACGACCTGCTCAAGGAGATCCGCCTGCGGGAGCGGCGCGGCGAGCGCGTGCTGGTCACCACCCTGACCAAGCGGATGGCCGAGGACCTCACCGACTACCTGGCGCAGGTGGGCGTGCGGGTGCGCTACATGCACTCCGACATTGACGCCATCGAGCGCATGGACATCGTCCGCGGCCTGAGGCTGGGCGAGTTCGACGTGCTGGTCGGCATCAACCTGCTGCGCGAGGGGCTCGATCTGCCGGAGGTCTCGCTGGTCGCCGTCCTCGACGCCGACCAGGAGGGCTTCCTGCGCTCCCGGACCTCCCTGATCCAGACCGTGGGCCGCACGGCGCGGCACGCCTCCGGGCGCGCCATCCTCTACGCCGACCGTGTCACCGACTCGATGAAGGCGGCGCTGGCGGAAATGGACCGCCGCCGCGCCGTCCAGCGCCGCTACAACCGGGAGCACGGCATCACCCCGCGCTCCATCGTCAAGTCGGTGGACGAGATCCGCTTCACCACCCGCGTCGCCGACGCCCGGGAGGATCCCGTGCCGCGCGCCGAAGCGCTCTCGCTGGCGGGCGTCGCCGCCGGCGACTGGTCCGCGCTCGACGCCGCCGGCCGCGAAGCGCTGGTCCGGAAGCTGGAGCAGGAGATGCGGCGCGCCGCCGACGACCTCGACTTCGAGCTGGCGGCCCAGATCCGGGACCAGATACTGGATCTGAAGACCAGTGCCCGGACGGCGGGACGGCAAGGCGGAAGTGGCTCCCGGCCGGACAGCCGAGAGAATGGCGGTGCGGACCAGGGCGAAGGCCAGGACGAGGCGCGGCGGGGCCGAAGGCGGCGTGGGCGCGCGGCGCGTGGATGAGGCGGCCCTGGCCGCCTTCGGCGCCGGGTTCGCCCGCGACCTCCGCCCGCCCGCCGTGGTCGCCATCGCCGGGGAGCTCGGCGCCGGCAAGACCACGCTGGTGCGCGCCATCGCGCGCGGCCTGGGCGTGACCCAGAGCGTCACCAGCCCCACCTTCGCCCTGGTGCACCGCTACGACGGCGAGGGCGTCACCGTCTATCACGTGGACGGCTACCGGCTGCGCTCTCCGGCCGAAGCCGCGGACCTGGGCCTCGACGAGATGGCCGCCGAGCGGAACGCGGTCGTGCTGGTGGAATGGCCCGAGCGTCTGGGCGAGTGGATGCCCACCCCGACGCACACGATCCACCTGGCCTACACGGATGAGCCCGACTTCCGCACCCTGGAGCTGGCGTGAAGCCTCTTCCGGGCACCGACGCTCCGCCCAACCGCGAACCACTGGCAACTTGCCGTCTGGCGACTGTTCCGAGGTCCGTATCCTCTTTCTCGCTCTAGACACCGCGACGGACACGCCGTCGCTGGCCCTGGGCACGGCCGGTTCGCCCGGCGAGGAAATCCGCCTGCCCTCCCGCCGCGATCTGTCTCGCGACATCGAGCGCGTCACGGGCGAGCTGCTGGCCGCCCGCGGGACGCGCGTCGCCGATCTGGGCGGGGTGATCGTCGCCGACGGGCCGGGCTCCTTCACGGGCTTGAGGATCGGCATCGCCTTCGCCAAGGGCCTGTGCCGCGCCGCGCGCCTGCCGCTGGCCACGGCTCCATCGCTCCTGGGCGCCGCCTGCGCCGTCTCGGGTGGCGAAGGCACGGTGGTTGCCAGCTACGACGCGCTGCGCGGCGACGCCTATCGCGCGGTCTATCGGTTCAGCGCGGGCGCGGTCACCACGCTGGCGCCGCCCGCGCTCGCGCCGGCCGGCGGGGCCGCCGCGCCGCCGC
>JAJYLI010000162.1 GCA_021787855.1 bacterium
CGCCGCGGCGGGCGGCGCGGTGAGGGCTTCGAGTCGGGCGGTCGCGGCGTCGAGCCGGGTGGCCAGCGCCGCCTCGTCGCCGGTGGCGGCGTCCAGCAGCACATCGGCCGCGTCGGCCAGGGCCGCGGCGAACGCGGGCAGGTCGGCGGCGGCGGCGCCGCGCTCGATGCCGCCGCAGCCGGCGTCGGCCAGCCGGCCCAGCGCGTCGGCCAGCGGCGTTCCGCGGGCCGCGGCCAGGGGCCGCAGGACGCCGAGCATCGTGAACAGGCGGAGGTCGCGCGCCCCCCGGTCGGGGGCCATCCTGAGGCCGCCGGCGGCCGCGGCCAGGAACCCGCCCTGGCTCACCAGCTCGACCCGGGGCGGCGGCGCGGGCGCGGCTCCCGGCTGGACGATGTGCGGCCCCGGCTCGTCGGGAAACAGGCTTTCGATGGGGACCGCCTCGCCGCCGGCGAAGGCCCCGAGCAGGGCGTCGGCGAAGCGCTGCGCCTCCGCGCTCCCGGCCACGGGCCGGCCCTGATCCACCACCTCGCGCGCGGCGCGGGCCAGCGCCCGGGCGCCGGCGTCGAAGGCGGCGGGCACGGCCGGCGCCACGGCGCCCGAGGTGGCGAGCACCTGCTGGAGCGCGGCCTCGACCGCGGCCAGCAGGTCGCCCAGAGGCGGCAGATCGCCCACGACCGCGACGCCCTTCAGGGGGGCCATCGCGGGGGCGACGGCGGCCACGGCGTCACGGCCGGCGGGCGCCGCCTCGAGGCTCCTGGCCAGCCGGTCGAGCGCGCTGGCGATCGCCGCCGCCTCGCGAGCCACGAAGGCGCGCGCGCCCGCGTCGAGCCCGCCCCCCGACGCCCCCGCCGCCGGCGTGCGCACCGGCGTGGAGGGGCGGCCGGCCAGGCGCTCCAGCGCGAGCCCGAGGGCCTCGGCGCGCTCCGCCTCGTCCGCGGCCGGCTGCCGCACCCGGCGCAGCATGACCTTGCCGTCGTCCACGGCGCGGATCACCTCGCCCCGGACCCGCTCGTCCCACGCCAGCTTGCCGCTCTGCACGGCCCGGCCTACCGCCTCCAGGCCCTGGGCCGCGCGCGCCATCGGCGCCTGGCTCGCCATCAGCGCGCTGCCGCGCAGGGCGCGCGCGATGCGGAGAAACTCCTCGCCGTCAATCGGGCCGCCGGCCGGGGCCTGCGCCAGCGCGTCGAGGCGGTCGAGGTACTCCCCGGCCTCGAGCACGAAGAAGTCCGTCATCCCGATCGCGTGGCTCATGGATCCTCCGGCCGCGCTGCGAACCTATGCCGGCCCGCGGGCCCGGTCAATTCGCTCGCGCATCTCGCGCACCGCGCGCTCGATCCCGACGAAGATCGCGCGGCTGACGACGCTGTGGCCGATGTTCAGCTCCTCGATCTCGCGCAGCGCCGCCACCGGTCCGACGTTCTCGTAGGTGAGCCCGTGGCCGGCGTGCACCGCCACGCCCGCCCCGCGCGCCTGCCGCGCCGCCGTCTCCAGCTCCGCCAGGGCCGCCCGGGGCCGCCGCCACTCGCCGGCGTAGCGCCCGGTGTGCAGCTCCACCGCGTCCGGCCTCAGGGCCAGCGCCGCCGCCACGGAGCCCGGGTCCGGGCTGATGAACAGGCTGGTACGGACGCCGGCCGCCTTGAGCCGCGCCAGCGCTCCCGCCAGGCGCGCGGCGCCCGCGCGGCAGTCCAGGCCCCCCTCGGTGGTGATCTCCTCGCGCCGCTCCGGCACCAGGGTGGCCTGGTGCGGCCGCACCCGCTCGGCGATGCCCAGAATCTCGTCGGCGGCGGCGAGCTCCAGGTTGAGCACCGTGCGGACCGTCCGCGCCAGCAGCTCGACGTCCCGGTCCTGGATGTGGCGCCGGTCCTCGCGCAGGTGCACCGTGATCCCGTCCCCGCCCGCCTGCTCCACCAGCACGGCCAGGCGGACCGGGTCGGGCTCGTCGGTCCGGCGCGCCTGCCGCACCGTCGCCGCGTGGTCAACGTTCACGTACAGTCGCACGCTTGCTCGCTCCTCCGGCGCCGGTTAGCTTGGCTCCTTGTGACCGCGCTCCGTCCGCTCGCCGCCGCCGGCCTGGTGGTGCTGGCCGCCTGCGCGGGGCGGTCGCCGGTCGCGCAGTTCCCCCGGCCGACCTCCCCCGAGGCGACGGTAGAGCAGTTTCTCGCCGCCGTCAACGCCGACGATCTCCGCCGCATGAGCGAGCTGTTCGGCGATCAGCGCGGCCCCAGCGTCGGGTACATGACCGACGCCGCCCGCCGCGACTCGATCATGGCGGTGCTGCAGCACGTGCTCGCCGCCGACTCGTCGCGCGTGACCGGCATGGAGAGCATCCCGGCGCGCCGCGACTGGCGGCTGGTGCACGTGGAGATGGTGCAGGGCGACCGGCGGACCGAGGTCCCGTTCACGGTGCTCCCGTGGCGCGGCAGCTGGCTGGTGCAGCAGATCGACATCATGCCGCTGCTGCCCGGCGGGCACTCGCAGTCCGCCCCCTAGTCCGACAGCTCGATCAGGATGCCCGCCGTCGCCTTCGGGTGGACGAACGCGATCCGCCGGCCGTCGGCGCCGGCCCGGGGCAGTTCGTCAATCAGCCGGTAGCCGGCCGCCCGGCAGCGGCCGAGCGCCTGCTCGAGGTCGGGGACGCGGAAGCAGACGTGGTGGATGCCGGGCCCGTGGCGTTCGAGGTACCGGCCGATGGGGGAGTCGGGCGCCGCGGCACCCAGCAGCTCGATCGCCGCGCCGCCGGCGGAGAGGCTGACGACCGTCGCGCCGTCGGCCGCGGTGGCGGGGCCGGGCACGAGGCCGAGGACGTCGCGGAAGAACGCCGCCGCCTCCTCGAGGCTCCCGACGGCCACGCCGATGTGCGCGAGCCGGACGCCGCGGTCCCCCTGGAGCTCGGGCGGAAGCACGCGAACAACCTAACGCGGAGTCGGTGGACATGGCAGGGTCGCACGCGGTGGCGGTGACGGACGGCACCTTCCAGGCGGAGGTCGAGCAGGTCCCGGGGCTGGTGCTGGTGGACTTCTGGGCGGAGTGGTGCGGGCCGTGCCGCGTCATCGCGCCGGTGCTGGAGCAGCTCGCGGCGGAGTATGCCGGCAAGCTGAAGATCGCGAAGCTGGACGTGGACGCCAATCAGCAGACGCCGATCCGCTTCAACGTGCGGTCCATCCCGTCCCTGCTGCTGTTCAAGGGGGGCAAGCACGTGGACACCGTGGTGGGCGCGGTGCCGAAGGCGCACCTGGTCGGGAAGATCACGCCGCACCTGTAGCCCACAGACCATCCGTGCGCGCCTCCACCGCCGCCCTGGCCGACTCCTCCATCCGGCTGTGGGACTTGGACTTTCCGCGCCAGGGCGTGCTGCTGGCGCGGACGCGCGCGCCCTACGTGGCCCTCGACAACCTCATCGCGTTCAGCAAGAAGGACCGCGACGGGAAGGTGGACGCGTACCTGGCCGCCTACCTCCCGGACGAGGTGGTGGTGCTGTACTTCCTGGGCGGGGACCTGGTCACCGCGTGCACCCTCGCGCCCCAGGGGCGCGCGCCCCTCGGCATCGGCGACGCGCTCCGGCGCATCCGCGCCGAGAGCGAGCGGGCGGAGATCGCCTTTCACACGGCGTCGCCCGAGCTGCTGGCGGCGCTGTACGCGACCTGCGCGCAGCCGCCCGGCAGCCTGGGCGTCGAGCCCCGGACCCCCGAGGCCGTGTTCAAGACCCTGTTCGAGCGCCGCTGGTCGGGGCTGCTGGAGCTGATCTCCAACGGCGGCGTCAACTACCTGCTGGTGAAGGACGGCCGCTTCGCCGGCGGGCACTTCGCCCGGCAGCGGCCGGACGAGGCGCCGCTGAGCTACGTGTCGCGGCTGTTCAGCTCGGTGCCGCCGGAGCCGCTGCCGCAGGTGGCGGCCCGGCTGTACGACGCGCCGGGGCCGCTGCCGCACCAGGCGCCGCCCGCGATGCTCACCATGTTCCGCACCTTCGCCTGGGACCTGTCGGACCTGATCGAGCACGAGGCGCCCGGCGAAGGCGCCAAGCGCGCCGAGCGCGTACGCCAGCGGCTGCTGCCGCGGCACGCGGCGCTGTGCTGCGTGGGCGGGCCCCGCGGCGCGGAGCAGCCGAATCCGGTGGTGGAGCCCGGCGTCCTGGCCGAGGCCATGGCGGCGTGGACCCGCGAGCTGCTGGGCGAGCTGGAAGTGCTCGCCCCGCAGAGCGCGCCACGGCTCCTCAAGGAAGCCGCGCGGCCCCACCGCTTCGCGCTGCAGGCCGTGGGGTTCTTCGAGCGCCTGCCCTGGCCGGTGCACTGGTGAAGCCGGGAGGGAGGGGGGAGCGGGGACGGCTGTTCATCGTGGGCACCCCCATCGGTCACCTGGGGGATTTTTCTTTTCGGGGCCTGGAGGTGCTGCGCGGCGCGGCCGTGGTGGCGGCCGAGGACACGCGCCGCACCCGGCGGCTGCTGATGCACTACGAGGTGTCGCGCGACGTGGCCAGCCTGCACGCGCACAGCCGCCCGGAGGCGATCGAGCGCCTGCTGGACACGGCGGAGGCGGGCGAGGACGTGGCGTACGTGACCGACGCGGGGACGCCCGCCATCTCGGATCCCGGCGCGGCGCTGGCCGCGCGGGCGCACGAGCGCGGCATCCCCGTGGTGGCGGTGCCCGGCGCCTCGGCGGTCGTCGCGGCGCTGGCGGCCTCGGGGTTGCCGGGCGACCGGTTCGTGTTCGCCGGCTTCCCGCCCCGCAAGGGCACGGCGCGCGCGGCGCTGCTGGCGCGCCTGGCCGCGGAGCCGTGGACCTCCGTGTGGTACGAGGCGCCCACACGGACCGCGGCGCTGCTGGACGATCTGGCGGGCGTGTGCGGGCCGGAGCGGCCGGCGGCGGTGGCGCGCGAGCTGACCAAGCTGCACGAGGAGGTCCGCCGCGGAACGGTCGGCGCGCTGGCCCAGTATTACCGGGAGCATCCCGCGCGCGGCGAGGTCACGGTCGTCCTGGGCGGCGCCCCCCCCTCCGCTCCGCCGGTGGGCGCCGGCGGGGCCTCCGCGGCCGCCGCGGCGATGCCGGACCGGGAAACTGCGCGCGCGCTGATCGTGGCGCTGCGCGCGAGCGGCGGTGCTCCCGGAACCATCGCCAAGGAGCTGGCCCGACGCCTGGGGATCTCGCGACGCGACGCGTACCGGTTGCTGACCACGGAGTGAGCCCGTGCCCCCCGCCCCGCTGACCATCGGGCGCGTGCACTACGAGGGCGGCGGCGACTGGTACAACAATCCGTCCAGCCTGCCCAACCTGCTGCGGGCGATCCGCGAGCGCACCACGCTCCAGACCACGGAGCGCGAGCGCGTCGTCCGCCTCACCGACCCCGCGCTGCCCGACGTGCCCTACCTCTATATGACGGGGCACGGGAACGTGTTCTGGTCGCCGGAGGACGTGCGCGCGCTGCGCCGGCATCTCGAGGGCGGAGGCTTCCTGCACGCCGACGACTGCTACGGGATGGACCACTCCATCCGGCGGGAGATCGTCAAGGTGTTTCCCGGCGAGCCGTTCGTGGACGTGCCGCTCGCGCACCCGATCTACCACGACGTGTACGACTTCCCGCGGGGCATCCCCAAGATCCACGAGCACGACGGGCTCCCGGCGCAGGGGTTCGGTTGGTACCTCGGCGGCCGCCTGGTGCTGTACTACTCCTACCAGTCGGACCTGGGCGACGGGTGGGAGGATCCGGACGTGCACCACGACCCCGCGCCGATTCGCGAGCTGGCGATCCGCATGGGTGTGAACCTGTTCGTGTACGGCGTGACGAGCGGGACGTGACGCCGCTGCTGCGGGACCTCGCGCGGCTCAGGGGCGTGGTGGCACGGCGGCGCGCCGCGGCGACGCTTCTCGGGGCGGGAGCCGGGGCGCTGGCGCTGCTGGCGGCCGGTGCGGTCGGCGCGTGGGCGGGCCTGCTGGGCGCCGTGGGCTGGGGCGCGCTGGCCGTGTGGGCCGGCGTCGCCGCGATCCTCGCGGCGGCGGCGTGGCGCCTGGGGAGACTGTGGCGCGCCGCCGGGGGAGACGGCTTGCGCGCCATGGCGGCGCTGGTCGAGGCGGAGCTGGCGCTGCGCCGCGGCGCCGTGATGGGGGTGGTGGACGCGGCGCACGGCGCCCCGGTGGGCACCTCGCCGGCGCTGGTGGACCTGGCGGCGCGGCGCGCGGCCGGTGCGCTGCCCGCGGGCGGCGGAGTGGCCTGGGCACCGGCCACGCTCCGGG
>JAJYLI010000011.1 GCA_021787855.1 bacterium
CCGCCCAGCTGCGTGAGCGGGTTGCCGGGCGACTGGATGTTCTGGTCGAGCTGGACCCACACGAACCGCAGCGTGTCCGGCGAGTTGTTGGTGTAACGGATGATCTCGTGGCCGGCCAGCCCGTTCGTGGCCGTGTCCAGCACCGCGTGGATGGTGTAGTCCGCCCGCTGCTGCCAGTACAGCGGCCCGGGCTTCCCCGAGGCCTCCCGGTAGGCGTTGGGCGTCGGCAGGGCGAGCGGCCGGAAGGCCATCGTGTCGCCCACGCCCGGCCGGTCCGCCGCCACCGGCTGCTGCGCCAGCGCCGGGACGGCGCCGAGCGCCGCCAGGGCGATGGTCCAGAGGATGGATCTGGTCATGAAGGATTCCCGCTCAGGTGAGGGTTGAGGTGGAAGCAAGCCTCGAAGTCTTACGTCTCGGATGGCAGGGATGTTATCCGCGTCAGCCCCGTTTGGCACGGGCCGGCCCGCGGACCGCCACCGGCCCGGGCGGCACGGCGAGGCACACACCGGCGGCTATTGCCGACTGGTTCTATCCCGATTAAAAGACCCGGAATGGCGACGTGCTTGGTCCGCTTCTTGCCCCGCTGACGGGGCGCAAGCGACGGGGAGCGAACGTGCTACGGGACGCCGGGGCAAATCGGTCCACTTCCGTCCTCGACGCTTGGGACGCGGAGCGGCGGCTGGTCGGGGGCCTCAGGGAGGCGTTGCCGGTCGAGGTCCAGACGGTGTTCTTCCGTGAGTTCGACGGGTTGCTGGCGCTGCTGGAAGAGCCGCGGTGCGCGGACGCGCAGGCGGACGGAGTGCCGTGCCCGTCGGCGGACGTCGGCTGCGAGGAATGCGGCCGGGCCCTGGCGTGGGCGCGGGAGTTGAGGGCTGCGATTGCGAGGAGCGCGACATGACGGCTGGTGCGGAAGCGGTCGTGGGAGGGCGGCGCGCGGGGCAGGGAGGGGGGGAGGCGCCCGCGGCGGAGGAGGTGCTGCTCAAGGGCTGTGAGGCCATCGCCGAGGCGGCGATCCGCAGCGGGCTCGACGCGTACTTCGCCTATCCCATCACGCCGCAGACGGACATTCCCGAGTACCTGGCCGAGCGGTTGCCGCCGCTGGGCAAGACGTTCACGCAGGCCAACTCGGAGATCTCGGCGATCAACATGGTCTACGGGGCGGCGGGGACGGGGCTGCGGGTGATGACCTCGTCGTCGAGTCCCGGGATCAGCCTGAAGCAGGAGGGCATCTCGTACATCGCGGGCGCGGAGCTGCCGTGCGTGATCGTGAACGTGATGCGCGGCGGGCCGGGCCTGGGCACGGTGTACGGCTCGCAGGAGGACTACTGGCAGTCGGTGAAGGGCGGGGGCCACGGCGGCTACCGGATGCCGGTGCTGGCGCCGGCCACGGTGCAGGAGTGCGCCGACCTCACGATGGAGGTGTTCCGGCTGGCCGACCTGTACCGGACCCCGGCGCTGCTGTGCCTGGACGGGACGCTGGGCCAGATGTGGGAGAACGTCCGGTTCCACGAGCCGGATCACGCCAACCTGCCGCCCAAGACCTGGGCCACGACGGGGGCGCGGGGCCGGAAGCCGAATCTGATCAACAGCATCATCATCGAGCCGCCGGAGCTGGAGGCCCACAACCGGCTGCTGCAGGCCAAGTACGCGCAGATGGAGCAGCGTGAGCAGCGCTGGGAGGAGTACCGGGCGGAGGACGCGGACCTGGTGATCGTGGCGTTCGGGCTGACGGGGCGGATCGCGCGCTCGGCCGTGGACACGCTGCGGTCGGCCGGCCGGCGGGTCGGCCTGCTGCGGCCGATCTCGCTGTTCCCCTTCCCGGTGAGCGGCTTCCGCGCGCTGGGGGCGCGCCCGCGGCGGTGGCTGGTGGTCGAGATGAACGCCGGGCAGATGGTGGAAGACGTCAAGCGGACGCTGTTCGATCTGGGGCGGGTGGAGCCGGTGACCTTCTACGGGCGGCTGGGCGGCGTGATCCCCACGCCCGACGAGATGGTGGAGGTGGCGGTGAAGGATCTGGCGGCCGGGGGGGCGCGATGACCGACGCGCTGGTCAGCGGGGGCACGGCGCTCCTGCCGAGGGTCGAGTTCGACGCCGCGCGGTGCAAGGGCTGCGGGCTGTGCATCGAGGCGTGCCCCGAGCACATCGTGGAGTTCGAGCACGTGTTCAACCAGCGCGGGGTGCAGCCGGCGCACCTGGTCCACGACGGCCTGGCGCAGTGCACCGCGTGCGGCAACTGCGCGGTGGTGTGCCCGGACAGCGCGGTGGAGGTGGAGAACCGGAAGAAGCCGCTCAAGTACGGCCGCAACCCGCTGCGCGTCGGCGACACGCACTACTGCCCCGGCTGCGACGAAGGCACGGTGCACGAGCTGCTGGCGGAAGTGATTGACGAGCTGGGGATCCGCGAGGTGACGGTGGGCGTGGCCTCGGTGGGCTGCACCGTATTCGCCTACCGGTACATTGACATTGACTGGCACCAGGCGGCGCACGGGCGCGCCACCTCCGTGGCGTGGGGGATCGAGTGCCAGCACCCGGAGCTGCGCGTGTTCACCCTGCAGGGCGACGGCGACCTCGCGGGGATCGGGATCGGCGAGACGATCCACGCGGCGGCGCGCGGCGATCCCACGGTGGTGGTCTTCCTCAACAACGGGATCTACGGGATGACGGGCGGGCAGATGGCGCCCACCACCCTGCTCGGCCAGAAGACCACGACCTCGCCCGCCGGGCGCACGGCGCGGCTCCAGGGCAGCCCGATCGTGATGACGGAGATCATGGCGGCGCAGGCGGGGTGCTCCTTCGCGGTGCGCACCTCGGTGCACGACGCCCCGGCCATCCGGCGGACCAAGAAGTACCTCCGGCAGGCGTTCCTGAACCAGGAGAAGAACCGCAGTCTCTCGGTGGTCGAGATCCTCTCGGCGTGCCCCTCGGGCTGGAAGCTGGAGCCGGTGGACGCGCACCAGTACCTGGTGAAGGAGATGTTCCCGATCTACAAGCCCGGGGTGATCAAGGAGCCGCCGGGGGGGATGCCGCGATGATCGAGCGGATCATGGTTTCCGGCAGCGGGGGCGACGGGGCGGTGTTCCTGGGCAAGACGCTCTCGTGGGCGGGGATGGCGGGCACGGCGGGGCGGCGGTACTACACGGCGGGACTGCCCTCCTACGGTCCCGAGATCCGCGGCGGCACGTCGCGCTGCGCGGTGACGGTCTCGGATGCGCCGATCGGCTCGCCCGTGTTCACCAGCTTCGAGAGCCTGATCGTCTTCAACGACCTGTCCCTCGAGCGGTTCGAGCCCGGGGTGGCGCCCGGCGGCTTGATCGTGCTGAACGCGGACGTGGTCACCCGGGCGCCGGCCCGCGCCGACCTCACGGTGCTCCCGGTGCGGTGCAGCACGGAGGCGGCGGCGCTGGAGAGCCCGCGCTCGATGAACGTCATCGCGCTGGGCGTGTGGGCGGCCCACAAGGCCCACGTGCTGGATCGCGCGGCGCTGCTGGCGGGGCTGCGGCACGTGACCCGCTCCGACCGGGCCATGGAGTTGAACACCCGCGCCCTGGACCGCGGGCTGGCGCTGGCGCGCGCGCTGGCGCCGGTCGGGGCTCGCTAGCCGGCAGCCGCGTGCCGCAGGCGCTGGATCACCCCGTCCGCCTCGCGCAGGCGGCGGGTGAGCATGCGGATCACGCCCTCGGCGATCTCGACCTGCTCGTGGAGAATCTCGTAGAACTCCTCGCTGCCGATCCATAGCGCCTCGGTCTCCTCCTCGGCGACGGCCGTGGCGCTGCGCGGCACCTCGTCCAGGACGGCCATCTCGCCGAACGCCTCGCCGGGCCCCAGGGCGGCCAGGCGCTCGCCGCCGCTCTCGATGCGCACCTTGCCGCGCACGATCACGAACAGGGCGTCGCCCATCTCGCCTTCCCGGAAGACCGCCTGCCCCGGCCCGTAGGTCTCCTCCACGGCCACGCGCGCTAGGGCGGCGAGGTCCTCGCCACTGACGTGCGCGAAGACGGCGGCGCTCTTGAGGAACAGGATCTTCTCCACGGTGGCGTACATCGGCTTCTCCGGGCCGGGGGTGCCTTCCAGGCGGGCCAGCGCCCGCGCGGCGTGATTGGCGACGGTCGGGTCGGGGTCCGCCAGGAGCGGGCGGATCAGGGCCGCCGCACCCGCGGGGTCGGCGGCGGCCACGGCCGCGATGGCGCCCTCGCGCACCAGGGCCTCGGGGTGCGTGAGGGCGCGCACGCCCTCCTCGCGGCCGACGGGGTCGTGGCGCCGCGCGAGGGCGTCGAAAGCCAGCAGCACCACGTAGGGGTTGGGGTGCCGGCAGTGCAGCCGCAGGAACTCGGCGGGCGCCGGGGGCGACGGGGCCAGGGCGCCGGCGGCCTTGAGCCGCTCGCGCTCCGGCATGTCGTCCACGAACGGCATGACCAGCGGGCGGAGCGACGGGTCCAGGAGGGTGTCCAGGACCTCCAGGGCGTTGGCCCGGCGGGCCGGGTCCATGAGGCGCTCGCGGGCGAGCGCCACCGGCTCGGGGTCGTAGCGCAGCTCGAGGATGCGCAGCACCCGGCGCACCGCGCGCTCGCGGCGGAACTCGAACACCTCGTCCAGGAGGGGTGTCTGGTAGAGCGGGCGCGCCAGCTCCCAGCCGGCGAGGTTCTTGTAGTTGTCGAGCACCTCCGCGAGGATCATCGCGGAGACGGCCGCCACCGGCTCGGGCTCCCGCCGCAGCGCCCGCCTGAGGTGCGACAGGGCCGCGTAGATGCGCAGCCGCAGGTGGCTGTCGTCCACGGTGGCCAGCGCGCGCAGCCGCTCGTACGTCTGGGGCAGGGGGATGCGGCGCAGCAGCCGCGGTACCTGGAGCTTGATGGCGCGCGGCACGTCCGCGCCGGCCACCAGGTCGCACAGCGGTCCCACGGCGGGGGCGCCGACCGCCACCAGGGCCTGGCCGGCGCGGCGGCGGGAGGCCGGGTCGGCGAGCATCTCGATCAGGACCGGCACCAGGCGCGGGTCGGCCACGCCGGGCGCGGCGCGCACCGCCGCGCGCCGGACGGCGGGGTCGGGGTCCTGCAGCAGCCGGCGCAGCGGCCGGTACGCCGCCGTGCCCAGGTTCTTCAGGGCGCGCGCGGCGTCAATCCGGTCGGCGCGATCCCCCGAAGCCAGCAGCCGGGCGAGTTGCGTGCCGCCCTCGATCCCGCCCTCGGTCCCGCAGTGGAGCAGCAGCCCGGACAGGGTGGCGGTGCGGACCTCGCGCGCGGGGTCCGCGAGCAGCGGCGCCAGCGCCTCCACGGCCTCGTCCCGCGCGATCGCCGCGTAGCAGCGCACCGCCGCCGCGCGCACCGGCGGGCTGGGGTCCGCCAGGGCGGCCGCCACGTCCTCCGCCCGCGCCCCGGGGCGGTCGGCGAGCTGGTCCAGGGCCGCGGCGCGCACGCCGGGGTCCGGGTGCGCCACCAGGCGGGCCAGCGCCGCCGCGTACTCCTCCGACCGGTCGCCCGCCAGCTGCTCGAGCGCGATCTGCACCTGCCGCGGCTCGCCCGTCTCGAGCACGTGGATCAGCGCCTGCCGCCCGCCGGAGTCGAGCTGGTACTCGTGGTCCAGCGCCAGCGCGCCGCGGGCGCTGAGCGTCACCTCCAGCTGCCGCAGGTAGCGCCGCTGCACCACCGGGATCATCGCCACCCACCCCAGCACGAACGGCAGGCTCACCCACGACATCAGCGCGGGCCGGCCCCCGCCCAGCAGCGGCACGAAGGCGATCACCGCGAGGCCCGCCAGCGCGTAGCCGACCGGCTTCACCACCGCCTCCAGAAAGCCGCGGGTGCGCGCCTTCACCTCGGGCGCGAACGGCATGTACAGCGCCTGGAAGGTGGACTCCTGGATGGCGAACTGGAACCCGTTGTCCCCGAACTTCATGATCGTCGCGACCGCGAGCGTCGGCCACGGCAGCAGCGCCGCGGTCGCCGTGCCGAACACCGCGGGCATCGTCCCCATCCCCCATCCCACCCCCAGCCGGCTCAGGATCCGCGGCGTCAGAAACAGCTGGAACAGGAACGACAGCGCCCCGGTGCCGGCGTAGAACAGGCTGAAGAACTGCGCCAGCCGGTCCTCGGTGTAGGTGGCCCGCGCGATGGCCTTGAACTGGTAGTCCCCGATGTTGAGCGCGGTGAACGCCAGCAGCAGGATCACCGACAGCGCCAGCACGTAGCGGTCCCCGACGATCCGGGGTGGCGGGCCCCGCCGGTGCGGCCGCGCCCCGGCCCGCGCGCCCGCCTCGACCCGCGGCTCGCGGCTCAGCGGCACCGCCAGCGCGCCGAACCCCACCATCAGCGCGACCAGCACGAAGATCATCTGGGCCGTGCCGAGGGCGCGCACCACCATCCCCGTCCCCAGGCCGACCACGACCGCCGCCAGCAGCCGCGCGGCGCCGATGGTGCCGAACAGCCGCTTGGCGGAGCGCGCGTCGTGCAGGTCGTTGGCCAGCGTCCAGAATTCCACGATCAGCAGGTTGGACGCGATGTCCGCCCACACGTAGAACACCGGGTAGATCCACGAGCGGTCCGCCTGCACCACGAACCAGGTGCCCAGGTAGGTCACGGCGCCCACGGCCGAGGTCAGGAGGATCAGCCGGTGGCGCTGCATCCGGTCCGCGATCTGCGCGTACAGCACCACGGTCGCCGAGGACGCGACCCCGTAGATGACGAACATCCAGGGCAGCGCGGCCAGCGAGTAGCGGCTCAGGAACAGCGTGTCGCGCACCGTCCGGCCGAGGAAGAACACGGCCGAGGCGAGGAACAGGTGCAGGAACAGCAGCGCGGTGCGCCGCCCCTCCCCGGCGCGGATCTGGAGGGCGACCTCCAGGAAGGTGTCGTACGCCGCCTTGAGGCGGTTCATCGGCCGGGCCGGCCCGCGCCCCCGGAGGGGGAGGGGGGGGAGGGGGGGGCGACGGTGGGCTGCGGCATGTCACGGAGTACGTCGCCGGGGGTGGACTCGTCAAGATGCTGCGGCCCGGCGATACTTCCTGCGTGTGGCACGCGCCTTGCGCCAGCCAGCCCGAAGACCCGCGCGCCCCGGTGCCGGGGCGTTGCCGGTGAACCGCCGCGGGCCGCGCCGCCAGGCCGGCGCGTCTCATCGTGTCCCGAGCGAGGTGCCCTCTATGGCCAAGCAGAGCGAAGTTCTCCCTGAATCTCTCGATCGAGGGGTCTCGATGCCCAAGGATAGTCTGAGCATCACCGACAACCGCACCGGCAAAACCTACGAGGTCCCCATCGCCGACGGGACGATCCGGGCGATGGATCTCCGGCAGATCAAGACCGGGGCCGACGATTTCGGGTTGATGACCTACGACCCGGCCTTCATGAACACGGCCTCGTGCCGCAGCGCCATCACGTTCATTGACGGGGACAAAGGGATCCTGCGCTACCGCGGCTACCCGATCGAGGAGCTGGCGGCGCACAGCACCTATCTGGAGACGGCCTACCTGGTCATCAACGGCGAGCTGCCCACCAAGGCGCAGCTCGACGAGTGGCAGTTCCAGCTCGCCGACCATTACATCGTCCACGAGAACCTCAAGAAGTTCGTGGACGGGTTCCACTACAACGCGCACCCGATGGGCATGCTGGTGAGCACGGTGGGCGCGCTCTCGACCTACTACGAGGACTCGAAGGACATCTTCAACCCGGTCGCGCGGCAGCATCAGATCCTGCGGCTGCTGGGCAAGGTGCCCACCCTGGCGGCCTACGCGTACCGCCACAGCCGGGGGCTGCCGTACGAGTACCCGGATCCGCGGCTGTCGTACGTCGGCAACTTCATGGCGATGCTGTGGAAGCGCACCGGCGCCGAGGAGCGCTACGCGCCCAACCCGGTGCTGGAGCGGGCGCTGGACCTGCTGTTCATCCTGCACGCGGACCACGAGCAGAACTGCAGCGCCAACGCGATGCGGGCGGTGGGCAGCTCGCACGCCGACCCGTACGTGTCGGTGGCGGCCGCGGCGGCCGCGCTGTACGGGCCGCTGCACGGCGGGGCCAACGAGGAAGTGCTGAAGATGCTGCGGGAGATCGGGTCCAAGGACGCGGTGCCCGGCTACATCAAGCGGGTGAAGCAGGGCGAGATGCGGCTCATGGGCTTCGGCCACCGGGTGTACAAGAACTACGACCCGCGGGCCAAGATCATCCGCGAGGCGGCCCACTCGGTGTTCAACGTGACCGGGACCAACCCGCTGCTGGACATCGCGCTGGAGCTGGAGCGGATCGCGCTGTCGGACGAGTACTTCGTGAGCCGCAAGCTGTACCCCAACGTGGACTTCTACTCCGGGCTGATCTACGAGGCGATGGGGTTCCCGACCTCGATGTTCACGGTGCTGTTCGCCCTCGCCCGGACGGCCGGCTGGATCGCGCAGTGGCAGGAGATGCTGCTGGACAAGGAGCAGAAGATCGCGCGGCCGCGGCAGATCTTCACCGGGCACGCGACGCGGGCGTACGTGCCGGTGGACAAGAGGAAGTAGCCCCATGCGGCGGATCATCATCCTCGGTGCCGCCGGCCGGGACTTCTTCAACTTCCTCACGGTGTACCGGGACGATCCCGCCGTCGAGGTCGTCGCCTTCACCGCGCAGCAGATCCCCCACATCAGCGAGCGCCGCTTCCCGGCGGCGCTCGCGGGGCCGCGCTACCCCAAGGGCATCCCCATCCACCCCGAAGGCCGTCTCGAGCACCTGGTGCGCGAGCTCGGCGCCGAGCAGTGCGTGCTGGCGTATTCCGACCTGGCCGACGTGGACGTGATGCACCTGGCCGCGCGCTGCAACGCGGCCGGGGCCGACTTCGTCCTCCTCGGCGCCCAGCGCGTGCTGCGGTCCACCAGGCCGGTGGTCGCCATCTGCGCCTCCCGCACCGGGGCGGGGAAGAGCCCGCTGTCGCGCGCGGTGGTGCCGTGGCTTCGCGAGCACGGCCAGCGGGTGGCGGTGATCCGCCACCCGATGCCCTACGGCGACCTCGAGGCGCAGCGGGTCCAGCGGTTCGCCTCCGAGGCGGACCTGGTCCGGCACAAGGTCACGGTCGAGGAGCGCGAGGAGTACGAGCCGCACCTGGCCACCGGCTCGGTGGTGTTCGCCGGCGTGGACTACGAGGCGATCCTCCGCGCGGCCGAGCAGGAAGCCGACGTGATCCTGTGGGACGGCGGGAACAACGACACGTCGTTCATCAAGGCGGACCTCTACTTCACCGTGGTGGACCCGCACCGCGCCGGGCACGAAGCCAGCTACTACCCCGGCGAGACCAACGTGCGCCTGGCCGACGTGGTCGTGGTCAACAAGGTGGACACCGCCCCGGCCGACGCGGTCGCGAAGGTGCGGGAGACGGTGCGGGGGCTGAATCCGCGGGCGCGCGTCGTGGACGCGGCCTGCCCGGTCCGGGCGGCCGACCCCGCGGTGCTCAAGGGCCGCAGGGTGCTGGCGATTGACGACGGCCCGACGCTGACGCACGGCGGCATGGCGTTCGGCGCGGCCGTGCTCGCCGCGTGGGACGCGGGCGCGCGGGAGCTGGTGGACCCGCGCCCCTTCGCGGTCGGCGAGATCGCCGAGGCGCTGGCGAAGTACCCGCACGTCAAGCGCGCGCTGCCGGCGCTGGGCTACGGCGACCGGCAGGTGAAGGACCTCGAGGCGACCGTCGCGCGCGCCGCCGCGCAGGGCGTCGAGGCCGTGGCGATCGGCACGCCCATAGACCTGGGACGCCTGATCCGGATCCCGCTGCCGGCGACGCGGGTGAGCTACTCCATCGCCTTCAAGGACGTCGGGCTCGACGACCTGCTGGCGCCCGTCCTGGCGGGGGTCGCGGCGCACCACTAGAGCCGCCGCGCCGCCGGCACCGAATCAGGAGGCGCCCGGTCCGGATGTATCGGACCGGGCGCTTCGATTTTGGAGTGGCTGCTGGTCGCGGGTCCGGAGATACGCCCGGCGAAAGGCCCTTTCTCCCGTCCGCATTCTCCCCACGGCTAACCACTCGCGACGTGCCGTCTCGCAACCGCTCCGCGTGCCTCATGGTCCTGTTTTTGCTGCTGTCTCCATGGTGACGGTGTGGGCCCGCTCTCTCCCGGAGGAGGCGTGGCCATGGCAAGCACCGCTCTGACGGCCCTCGAAGCCCTTGGCGTCGCCGTGCGCCGCGAGATGGACGCGGCACGGACGTACGCGGCCTTGGGCAGCGGGTGCGCCAATCCCCTCGCCCGCGATCGCTTTCATCTCCTGGAATGTGAAGCCGGGCAGCACGAGGCCATGCTGCGGCGGCGCTACCGCGAGCTGTTCCCCGACGTCGAGCTGGTGGTGCCGCCGCCGGCGGCCGCGCCCGGCGCGGCGGTGGCGGGCGTGGCGCCCGGCGAGGGATTGAAGGCGGTGCTGCGCTACGCGGTCGAGGCCGTGCGGCGCGCCCGGGAGTTCTAT
The DNA here is from genome assembly GCA_021787855.1 of bacterium. Classification (GTDB taxonomy): domain Bacteria; phylum Gemmatimonadota; class Gemmatimonadetes; order Gemmatimonadales; family JACORV01; genus Fen-1245. Next base: position 10,404 of record JAJYLI010000011.1, read on the forward strand.
CTGGAGGCCGCCGGCTCGACGACCGACCTCACGGCGCAGGCGATGTTCCGCTATCTGGCGGATCAGCACGCGCGGCACCAGATGGCGCTGGAAGCCGAGTACGACACGGTGCTTCGATACCCGCACGCGTACGACGACCCCCAGGCCCCCTGGCGTCCGGAGCACCGGCTCCGGAACGAGTAGTCCAGGGGGCGGAGCCACCCCCGGGGCGCGGCGGTCTCGGCCGGCCGGCGCCTCGCGGGGGCCTCCGAGGAGGCGAAGGTGGCGACGGCGGCACGGACGGCCACCCGGCTGGACACGGCGGAGCACGAGCTGCGCCGCGCGTTCCTGGCGGAGGTGGAGGGCATTCCCGGCGGCCGGCGCATCAGCCGCTGCCTCCAGTGCGGGACGTGCACCGGGTCGTGCCCGGTGTCCTACGCGATGGACCTCTCGCCCCGCGAGCTGATCGCCCGGTTCCGCGCGGGCGACGTGCGCTCGATCCTGGCCAGCCGGACGATCTGGCTGTGCGCCTCGTGCTACGCGTGCACGGTCCGCTGCCCCGCCGGGATCAAGGTCACCGACATCGTCTATGCCCTGAAGCGCATGGCGCTGGCGCGCGGGGTGCGGCCGGCCCGCTACCCCACCTTCGCGGTCGCGGAGTCGTTCGTCCACCAGGTCGAGACGCACGGGCGGAACAACGAGCCGCGGTTCATGCTGGGGTTCTTTCGCCGGGCCGGGTTCCGCCGCGCGCTCGGGGTGGCGCCGATGGCGCTGCGCCTGCTGCTCAAGGGGCGGATCGGCCTGAAGGCCAGCCGCATCCGCGCCGTGGCCGATCTGCGCAAGATCATGCGGCGCGCCGCGCGGATGGAAGTGCGCGTCGAGCACGACCTGGCGGGCGGCACGGCCCCGGTCGGCTACGGCGTCGTGGGCGCGCGGCCCCCGCGGCCGATGCCGGCGGCGGCGGCGCGGGTGCCGCGCTGAGGGGAAGGGGGAGCCACCGACCATGCGCTACACCTATTTCCCCGGCTGCTCGCTGGAGTCCACGTCCCGGGGCTACGACCGCTCGCTCCGGGCGGTCTTCCGGCTCCTGGGCCACGAGCTGGAGGAGCTGGAGGACTGGAACTGCTGCGGCTCCACGGCCTACATGTCGGTCGCGGAGACCATGGCGCTCGCGGTGTGCGCCCGGAACCTCGCGCTGGCGGAGCGGCAGGGGGAGGGCCGCCCCCTCATCGCCCCGTGCAGCGCCTGCTACAGCGTCCTGAGCAAGACCGACCGGTTCCTGCGCGAGCAGCCGGAGCTCAAGGCCCGGGTGGACGAGGCGCTGGCCGAGGCGCGCCTGGCGTACCACGGCACGGTGACGATCCGGCACCCGCTCGACGTGCTCGTGAACGACGTGGGGCTGGAGGCGATCGCGGCGCGCGCCACGCGAAGCCTGGCCGGTCTCAAGGTCGCGCCGTACTACGGCTGCCAGATCGTCCGGCCCGAGCGCGGCTTCGACGACCGCGAAGCGCCGGTCGCGCTCGACCGCCTGCTGGGCCGGCTGGGCGCCACCGTGGTGGACTACCCCATGAAGGTGCGGTGCTGCGGCGGCATGCTGATGACCACCGCCGACGCCGTGGGCCTCGAGCTGTGCTACGAGCTGCTGCGGTGCGCGGCCGCGGCGGGCGCCGAGGTGGTCGCCACCACCTGCCCGCTGTGTCACATCAACCTCGAGGCGTACCAGGGCGCCATCAACCGCCGCTTCGGGGCGAAGCTGCGCCTGCCCGTGGCGTTCTTCACCCAGCTCGTGGGGCTGGCGCTGGGCGCGGGGGAGGAGGAGCTGGGCCTCGACCGGCTGCTGGTGCCGTTCGCGCCGGCGCTCGCGGAGGCGGCCCATGTCTGACGCGAAGATCGGCGTCTACGTCTGCCACTGCGGCACCAACATCGCGGCCACGGTGGACGTGGCCGCGGTGGCCAGGTTCGCGGCCACCCGGCCGCGGGTGGCGGTGGCGCGCGACTACAAGTTCATGTGTTCGCAGCCGGGCCAGGAGCGGATCCAGAAGGACATCGCCAGGCTGGGGCTGACCCGGGTGGTGGTGGCGGCGTGCTCGCCGCAGATGCACGAGCTGACCTTCCGCACCGCCTGCCAGGAGGCGGGGCTGAACGGGTACCTGTGCCAGATCGCCAACATCCGCGAGCACTGCTCGTGGATCCACGCGGACCGCGAGGCGGCCACCGCGAAGGCCAAGGCGCTGGTCGCCGCGGCGGCCAGCCGGGTGGCGCACCACGTGCCGCTGGAGGTGACGTACGCGCCGCTGAACCCCGCCACCATGATCGTGGGGGCGGGGATCGCCGGGATCCAGGCGGCCCTGGAGCTGGCCGAGACGGGGCGCGACGTGTACCTGGTGGAGCGGGACTCGACCATCGGCGGCAAGATGGCCAAGCTCGACAAGACCTTCCCCACGCTCGACTGCTCCGCCTGCATCCTGACGCCCAAGATGGTCTCGGTGAGCCACCGGAAGAACGTCCACCTGCTGACGCTGGCCGAGGTGGAGCGGGTGTCGGGGACCTTCGGCGCCTTCACGGTGCGGGTGCGCCGGCGGGCGCGTTACGTGACCGACGCCTGCACCGCCTGCGGCGCGTGCGCCAAGGTGTGCCCGGTCACGGTCCCGAGCCCGTTCGACGAGCTGCTCGGGGAGCGGACGGCCATCCACAAGGCGTTCGCGCAGGCGGTGCCCAACGCCTACGTGATCGAGAAGCAGGAGCGCCCCCCCTGCATGGAGGCGTGCCCGCTCCACCAGGAGGCGGCCGGCTACGTGGCGCTGATCGGCAAGCGGAAGTTCAAGGAGGCGGCGCGGCTGATTCGCCAGCGCAACCCGCTGGCGTCGGTGTGCGGGCGGGTGTGCTACCACCCCTGCGAGGACGAGTGCAACCGCGGGCTGGTCGAGCAGCCGGTGGCGATCCAGCACCTCAAGCGGTTCGCGCTGGACTGGGCGCGGGCGCACGGCGTCACGCTCGCGCCGCCGCCGGTGGCGGCGCGGCGCGAGGAGCGGGTGGCCATCATCGGCTCGGGGCCGGCGGGCCTGGTGGCCGCGAACGACCTGGCCCTCAAAGGCTATCAGGTCACCGTGTTCGAGCAGTGGGCGCAGCTCGGCGGGCTGCTGGCCACCGGCATCCCGGCGTTCCGGCTGCCGCGGGAGCTGCTGGAGGAGGAGATCGCCTGGATCCGCGCCCTCGGCGTGCGGCTCGAGACCGGCGTGCGGTTCGGGGAGCAGATCACGCTCGAGACGCTGCGCCGCGACGGCTTCCGCGCGGTGTTCCTCGCCACCGGCCGGCGGGACCTGGTGCGGCACGACCTGCCGGGGCTGGAGCTGGCGGGCGTGATCTCGGGGAGCGAGTTCCTGCGGAACGTGAATCTCGGGACGGACCCCCATCCCCTGGGCCGGGTGGTGGTGGTCGGCGGCGGCACCACCGCGGTGGACGCGGCCCGCGCCGCGCTGCGGCTGGGATCGCCGGTCACGCTGCTGTACCGCCGCACCCGGGCCGAGATGCCGGCCATGCGCGGCGAAGTGGACGACGCCGTGGCCGAGGGCGTCGCGGTCCGCTATCTGACGTCGCCGGTCGAGGTGCTGGGCGCCGCGGGCCGCGTCACGGGCCTGCGGTGCGTCGCCATGCGGCTCGCCGGGCCGGACGCGAGCGGCCGGCGGCGCCCGATGCCGGTCCCGGGGAGCGAGCAGACCATCCCCTGCGACCTGGTGGTCATGGCCGTGAGCCAGCGCGCCGACGTGGCCTCGCTGGTCGAGGACGGCGGCTTCGCCCGCACCGGCTGGCGGCCGGTCGCGGCGGACCCGGAGACCACGCAGACGGCGCAGCCGGACGTGTTCGCGGGCGGCGACGTGGTGGCGGGGCCGTCCACGGTGGTCGCCGCGATGGGGTACGGCCGCCGCGCCGCCGAGGCGATGGACAAGTACCTGAGCGGCCGGCCGCTCACGGACTTCACCACGCACCTGGTGCGGCCGCGGAACCTGGCGCGGGAGAACTTCCGGCCGCACTCCTACGCGCCGCGGTACGCCGACACGCCCAGGGCCCCGCGGGAGCCGATGCCGCGACGCGAGGCCCGGGAGCGGGCCGCCGACTTCGGCGAGGTCGGGACGGGATACACCGAGGAGCAGGCCGTCCGGGAGGCGCAGCGCTGCCTGCACTGCGGGGTGTGCGTGGAGTGCCGGGAGTGCGAGCGGGTGTGCGAGCCGGAGGCGGTGGCGCACGCGATGACCGACGTGGTGGAGGACATCCCCGTCGGCCAGGTGCTGCTGGCCACCGGCTACCAGCTGTTCGACGCGCGGCGCGCCGGCCAGTACGGCTACGGCCGGCTGCCGGACGTCTACCAGGGCCTGGAGTTCGAGCGGATGATCAGCTCGGCGGGGCCCACCGCGGGCCGGGTGCTGACCCGGAGCGGCCGCCCGCCGCGCGCCATCGCCATCCTGCATTGCGTCGGCTCGCGCGACGAGAACTACCACCGCTACTGCTCGCGGGTGTGCTGCATGTACGCGCTGAAGTTCGCGCACCTGGTGAAGGATCGCACCGACGCCGAGGTCTATCAGTTCTACATAGACATGCGGGCCTATGGCAAAGGCTTCGAGGAGTTCTACGGGCGGGTGCTGGAGGAGGGCGCCAACGTCATCCGCGGCAAGGCGGCGGAGGTGGTCGCGGCCCGCGGCCCGCTGGCCGAGTACGGCGCTCTGGTGGTGCGCTGCGAGGACACGCTGATCGGGGCGTTCCGCGAGGTGCCGGTGGACATGGTGGTGCTGTGCGCCGCGATGGAGCCGCAGGCGGACGCGGAGCGGCTCAAGCGGATCTTCACGATCAGCCAGAGCCCGGACGGCTTCTTCCTGGAGCGGCACCCGAAGCTGGATCCGACCGCGACGTTCACGGACGGCATCTACATCGCGGGATGCTGCCAGGGGCCGAAGGACATCCCGGACACCGTGGCGCAGGCCAGCGGCGCGGCGGCGCGGATGATGGGGATGATCGCCAGGGGGCAGGTGGCGATGGACCCGGTGCGGGCGAGCATCGTGGCCGAGCGGTGCAGCGGGTGCCGGATCTGCAACAACCTGTGCCCGTACGCGGCGATCGCGTTCGACGAGGCGCGCCGGGTCTCGGTGGTGGAGCAGGCGCTGTGCAAGGGCTGCGGCACCTGCGTGGCGGCCTGCCCGGCCGGCGCCATCGAGGGCGCGGGGTTCACCGACGAGCAGATTTTCGCCGAGCTGGAGGGCCTGCTCGCCGTCTGAGGGGGAGGGAAGCACCATGACGTTCGAGCCGCGGATCGTCGGGTTTCTGTGCAACTGGTGCTCGTACTCGGGCGCGGACCTGGCGGGCGTGTCCCGGATCCCGTCGGCGCCGAACCTGCGGGCCATCCGGGTGATGTGCACCGGGCGGGTGGACCCGACCTTCGTGCTGCGCGCCTTCGAGCTGGGCGCCGACGGCGTGCTGATCTCCGGCTGCCACCCCGGCGACTGCCACTACGCGGAGGGCAACTACAAGGCGATGCGGCGGGTGGCGCTGCTCCAGGCGGTGCTCAAGGGCGCCGGGGTGGACCCGGCGCGGCTGCGGATCGAGTGGGTGTCGGCCTCCGAGGGGGAGAAGTTCGCGCGGGTGGTGAACGAGTTCACCGCCCGGGTGCGGGCGCTGGGGCCGCTGAAGGCGGCGGCGGAGCCGGTCGCCGCGGCCGCCGACTGACGGCGGCGGGGCGTGAAGGAGCGAGCGCGATGAGCAAGCCCAAACTGGCGATCTACTGGGCGGCGGGCTGCGGCGGCTGCGACATCGCGATCCTGGACATCGAGGCCAGGATCCTGGACGTGGCGGCCGCCTTCGACCTCGCGCTGTGGCCGTGCGCGGCCGACTTCAAGCGCAAGGACGTCGCGGCGCTGCCCGACGGGGACATCGCCCTGTGCCTGTTCAACGGCGCCATCCGCACCGCCGAGAACGTGGAGATGGCGCGGCTGCTCCGCGCCAGGAGCGCGACCCTGGTCGCGTTCGGCGCCTGCGCGGCGGCGGGCGGCATCCCGGGCCTCGCGAACCAGTTCGGCCGGGACGAGCTGCTCGCCCGGGTGTACCGCGAGACGCCGTCCACCGACAACCCGGCGGGCACGGTCCCGGGACCGCGAACCGCGGTGCCGGAGGGGACGCTGGAGCTTCCGGCGCTCGAGGAGCGCGTGCGGGCCCTCGGGGACGTCGTCGCCGTGGACTACACGATTCCCGGGTGCCCGCCCCAGCCCGCGCGGATCTGGGCCGTGCTCGAGACCATCGTGCGGGGCGGGCCGCTGCCGCCGAAGGGCTCGGTGCTGGGCGCCGGCGAGAAGACCTGCTGCGAGGAGTGCCCCCGCCGGCGGGAGGAGAAGCGCATTCGCCGGTTCGTGCGGCCGCACGAGATCGTGCCCGACCCGGAGCGCTGCCTGCTGGATCAGGGGCTGGTGTGCCTGGGGCCGGCCACGCGCAGCGGCTGCGGCGCGCTGTGCCCGGCCGCCGGCGCGCCGTGCCGCGGCTGCTACGGGCCGCCGCCGGGCACCCGCGACCAGGGCGCCAAGATGATCAGCGCGCTGGCCTCGATCGTGGACTCGCAGGATCCCGCGGAGGTGGAGGCGATCCTCGCCGGCATCGCCGACCCCGTCGGCACCTTCCACCGCTTCGGCTTCGCCTCGTCGCTGGTGCGGGGGGTGCGCCCGTGAAGACCATCGCGATAGATCCCATCACCCGGCTCGAGGGGCACGGGAAGATCGACATCTTCCTGACCGACGACGGCGACGTCGCCGAGACGTACCTCCAGATCCCCGAGCTGCGGGGCTTCGAGAAATTCTGCGAGGGCCGGCCCGTCGAGGAGCTGCCCCGCATCATGACGCGCATCTGCGGCGTGTGTCCCGAGGCCCATCACCTGGCCTCCGCCAAGGCGTGCGACGCGGTGTTCCACGTCGAGCCGCCGCCCGCCGCGAAGAAGCTCCGGGAGCTGCTGTACAGCGCCTTCTTCGCCGGCGACCACGCCACCCACTTCTACGCGCTCGCGGGCCCGGACTTCGTCGTGGGGCCCACGGCGCCGGCCGCCGAGCGCAACATCCTGGGGGTCGTGGCCAAGGTCGGGCTCGCCGCCGGCAAGCGCGTCATCCAGCACCGCGCCGGCGCCCAGGAAGTGGTGAAGATCCTCGGCGGGAAGGCCGTGCACCCGGTCACCTCCGTGCCCGGCGGCGTGACCAAGGGGATCACCGAGACCGAGCGCGCCCGCATCGAGCAGCTGGCGCGGGAATTCGTGGCGTTCGGCGAGTTCACGCTCGGGCTGTTCGACCAGATCGTGCTCGGCAACCAGGCGTACCTGGACCTGATCCTCGGCGACGTCTACACGCAGCGGGTCTACTCGATGGGCACGGTGGACCCGCAGGGCCGGGTGAACTTCTACGACGGCGCCGTCCGCGTGGTGGACCCGGCCGGGAAGGCCCTGGTCACCTTCGCGCCGCGGGACTACCTCGAGCATCTGGCCGAGCACGTCGAGCCGTGGTCGTACCTGAAGTTCCCCTACCTCAAGCAGATCGGCTGGAAGGGGTTCGTGGACGGCCCGGAGTCGGGCATCTACCAGGCCACGCCGCTCTCCCGCCTCAACGCGGCGGACGGGATGGCCACCCCCAAGGCACAGGCCGCGTACGAGCGCATGGTCCGGACCCTGGGCGGCAAGCCGGTCCACGCGACCCTCGCCACGCACTGGGCCCGGGTGATCGAGCTGCTGTACGCCGCGGAGCGCGCCCTCGAGCTGGCCACCGACCCGGAGATCACCAGCCCCGAGATCCGGACCGTCCCGTCGGCCACGCCGGACGAGGGCGTGGGGTGCGTGGAAGCGCCCCGCGGAACCCTGTACCACCACTACGTGACGGACGAGAAGGGCTTCGTGCGGCGCGTGAACCTGATCGTGGGCACGACGAACAACCACGCCGCCATCACGATGAGCATCCGGCGGGCGGCGCAGCGGCTGATCCACCGGGGCGTCGAGGTGACGGACGGCCTGCTCAACATGATCGAAATGGCGTTCCGCGCCTACGACCCCTGCTTCGGCTGCGCCACCCACAGCCTGCCCGGGCAGCTCCCGCTGGAAGTCGTGATCCACGACGCGGCCGGCGGCGTGCGTGTCCTGCGGCGCGGGTGATGGACCCGTGGCCGGCGGCGACGCGCGGGCCGCGGCCGGCGGCGCGCCGCCCGGTCCGCTCCGGATCCTGATCGTCGGGCTCGGCAATCCGCTGCTGAGGGACGACGGGGTGGGCGCGCGGGCCGCGGGACTGCTGGCCGCGCGGCTCGCGGGCTCCCCGGTGGACGTCGTGGAGAGCCCCTGGGGCGGCCTGCGGTTCCTCGACCTGGTGTCCGGTTACGACCGCGTGATCGTGGTGGACGCGATCACGTGGCGCCACAGCGCCCCCGGCACGGTGTACCGGCTCACGCCCGAGCAGGCCGTGCTCGCCGTCCGCGCCACCTCCTACCACGACCTCAGCCTGGGAGCCGCGCTGGCGCTGGGCCGCGCGGTCGGCGCCCCGCTGCCCGAGGAGACGGTGTTCTTCGCCGTCGAAGCCCAGGAGGTCGAGTGCTTCGGCGAGACCCTGACGCCCGCCGTCGAGGCCGCGCTGCCCGAGGTCGTCCGGCGCGTGGAGGCACAACTGATGCGGTGGAACGTGGGACGGGGGGAGGGGGAGCCATGCACGAAGCCGCCATCGCGCTCAATCTGATCGAAGCGGTCGGGGACCGGCTGGCGCCGGAGGCCCTCGCGCGGGTGGCCGTGATCCACGTCCGCATCGGCGAGCTGTCGGGGGTGTCGGCCGACGCGCTCGAGTTCGCCTTCCGCTGCCTCACGGCGCACAGCCCGCTGGCGGCCGCGCGGCTGGACTTCGAGCCGGTGCCGCTCGCGCAGGTGTGTGACGCGTGCGGCCGCGGCAGCCCCGTCCGGGACCTGGTGTTCCGTTGCCCGGCGTGCGGGTCGGAGCGGACGCGGATCACCGGCGGGCGCGAGCTGGAGGTGCGCTCCCTGGAGCTCGCGGAGGAAGGCGAGGCCGTCCATGCATGAGGTGGACGTGCGGGCCGGGCTGCTGGAGCCCAACGCCGCGGTGGCGCGCGAGAACCGGGCGCTGCTCGCCACCCGCGGCGTGTACGCCGCCAACCTGATGAGCGCGCCGGGCTCCGGGAAGACGTCGCTCCTGGAGCACGTCATCCCGGCGCTGGAGTCCCGGCACCGGGTGGGGGTGGTGGAAGGCGACATGACCGGCCGCGCGGACGCCGACCGCCTGGAGGGCTTCGGCGTCCCGGTGCACCAGGTCAATACGGGCGCGGCGTGCCATCTCGATGCGCGGATGGTGCACCACGCGCTGCACGATCTGGCGGACGCCGGCTGCGACGTCGTGCTCATCGAGAACGTCGGCAACCTGGTCTGCCCGGCGGAATTCGACCTCGGCGAGGACGACGCCGTGATGCTGCTCTCCGTGGCCGAGGGCAGCGACAAGCCGAAGAAGTACCCGCTGATGTTCCGGCGGGCGTCGTTGGTGATCGTGAACAAGCTGGACCTGCTCGACCGCACGGACTTCGATCTCGCGGCGGCCGTCGCGGCCATGCGCGACGTGCACCCCGGCGTGGGGATCCTGACCGTGTCGTGCCGTACCGGCGAGGGGATCGAGGAGATCGCGGCGTGGCTGGAGGCGCGGATCGCCGCCAAGGGGGCGGGGCCGCGCGCGGCCGCCGGGACGGGGGTCCGCGGGTGAGCCCGGCCCTGGCCGGACCGGGGACCGCCCGGGCGGGGGCCCGGATCCGCGTCGAGGGCGCGGTGCAGGGCACGGGGTTCAGGCCGTTCGTCTACCGGCTGGCCACGGCGCTCGGGTTGGGCGGGTCGGTCCGCAACACGCCGTCCGGCGTGCTGGTTCTCGTCGAGGGCGCGCCGGGGGCCGTCGAAACGTTCTGCCGCCGGCTGGCGCCGGAGGCGCCGCGCGCCGCGGTGCTCGGCGCCGTCGCCGTGGAGCCGGCGCCGGCCAGGGGGGTGGCGCGGTTCACGATCGAGCCCAGCGAGACGGCCGGCGACCGGTCCGTGGCGCTGCCGCCCGACCTGGCGCCGTGCCCGGACTGTCTGCGCGAGCTGAACGATCCCGCGGATCGCCGCCATGGGTACCCGTTCCTCAACTGCACGGCCTGCGGCCCCCGGCTGTCCATCGTGGAGGGCCTGCCCTACGACCGGCCGGCCACGGTGATGCGAGCGTTCCCGCTGTGCCCGGAGTGCGCGCGCGAGTACGGTGACGTCGCGGACCGCCGGTTTCACGCTCAGCCGGTCGCCTGCCCTCGCTGCGGGCCGCGGCTGGCGTACGAGGGGCCGGACGGTTCCGGGCCGGCGCCCGGCGAGCCGCTGGACGCGGCCGCCGCCGCGCTCAAGGCGGGGTGGGTGCTCGCCCTCAAGGGCCTGGGGGGCTATCAGCTTCTGGTGGACGCGCGGGACGACGCCGCCGTCGCGCGGCTCAGGGCGCGCAAGGGGCGGGAGTCCAAGCCGCTCGCCGTGATGTTCCCCGACCTGGGGGCGCTGCGCCGCGTGGCGCGGGTGGACGAGGGGGAGGCGGCGCTGCTCGCCTCCCCGGCGGCGCCCATCGTGCTGCTGTCGCTGGCCGACCGCGGCGCCCTCTCGGCGCGGGTGGCGCCGGGGCTCGGGACGGTGGGCGCCATGCTTCCCTCCACGCCGTTGCACCACCTGCTCCTGGCGCGGCTGGGCTTCCCGGTCGTGTGCACGAGCGGCAACGTCTCCGAGGAGCCGATGGCGGTGGCGGCGGAGGACGCGCGGCGCCGCCTCGGCGCGATCGCCGACGCCTGGCTCCACCACGACCGCCCCATCGCGCGGCCGCTGGACGACTCGGTGGCGCGGCTGGTGGACGGCGCGCCGCTGGTGCTGCGGCGCGCGCGCGGGTTCGCCCCGGAGCCGGTGGCGCTGCGGCGGCCGCTGCCCACGGTGCGCGCGCTGGGAGGGCACCTGAAGAGCGCGGTGGCGTGGAGCCACGGGGCCCAGCTCATCGCCAGCCAGCACGTGGGCGACCTCGACCACCCCCTGTCGCTCGAGGTCCTGGAGCGGACCATCCGCGACTACGAGCGGCTGTTCCGGCTCACGCCGGTCGCGGTCGCGTGCGATCGCCACCCCGACTACGCCACCACGCGGCTCGCGGAGGCGAGCGGGCTTCCGGTGGTCCGCGTGCAGCACCATCACGCGCACGTGGCCGCCGTGCTGGCGGAAGCGGGCCTGGAGGACGAGGTGCTGGGCGTGGCGTGGGACGGGACCGGGTGGGGCCCCGACGGCACCGCGTGGGGCGGCGAGTTCCTGGCCGCCACGGCCACGTCGTTCCGGCGCGTGGCGCGGCTGCTGCCGTTTCCGTTGCCGGGCGGGGGAGGCGCGGGGCAGGCGGGGGCGCGCCAGCCGTGGCGCGCCGCGCTCGGCGTGCTGCACGCCCTGGACGGCGAAGGGCTGTGGGCGCGGCGCCTGCCGCCGGTGGAGCACGCGCGCCGGTGGCGGCCGGCGCTGGCCCCGCTGCTGGACGGTGCCCGGACCGTGCGCACGTCGAGCGCCGGGCGCCTGTTCGACGCGGCCGCGTCGCTGCTCGGCCTGTGCCAGCAAGCCGGCTACGAGGCGGAGGCCGCGATGCGGCTGGAGCAGGCCGCGGGCCGGGAGGCGGCGGCGCCGTATCCGTTCGCGCTGCTGGAGCCGCGCGGTGACGCGGCGACCGGGGAGACGCTGGTGGAGGTGGACTGGCGCCCGGCCATGGCGGCGCTGGTGGCGGACGTCGAGGCAGACGCGGGGCGCGGCGCCGGCGCGGGGCGGATCGCGAGCCGCTTCCACCGCACCCTGGCGGCGATGATCGGGGCGGTGGGCGAGTGGTGCGGCCTGCGCCGGGTGGCGCTCGCGGGGGGGTGCTTCCAGAACGCGGTCCTGGTTTCGCTCGCGGCGGGAGAGCTGCGCCGGCGCGGCTTCGAGGTCCACACCGCGCGGCGCATCCCGCCCAACGACGGCGGGCTCGCGGTGGGCCAGGCGTTCGTCGCGGCGCACCGGGTCCTGGCCGGGGAAGCCTGACGCCATGTGCCTCGGCATCCCGGGCGAGATCGTCGCGGTGCGCGAGGGCGGGGCGCCGGAGAGCCCGCGGCTCGCCGTGGTGCGTTTCGGCGGAGCCGAGCGGGAGGTCTGCCTCGACCTGGTCCCCGAGGCGCGGGTCGGCGACTTCGTGATCGTGCACGTGGGGGTCGCGATCAGCATCCTGGCCCGCGAGGAGGCGGACGCGGTGTTCGGCTACCTGGAGGAAATCCAGGCCCTGAGCGAGCTGGAGGCGGAAGCCGGCGCGCCGGGCGAGCCGCCGGAGGCGCCGTGAGGTACCTCGACGAGTACCGCGACGGGCAGGCGGCGCAGCGCTACGCGGAGGCGCTGCGCGCGATCGTGACGCGCCCGTGGACGCTCATGGAGGTGTGCGGCGGCCAGACCCACGCCATCCTGCGCTACGGCATTGACGAGCTGCTGCCGCCCGGCCTCACGCTGATCCACGGCCCCGGCTGCCCGGTGTGCGTCACGCCCGTCGCGGCGCTGGACCGCGCGGTCGCGCTGGCGCGGCGCGCGGGCGTCGTGCTGGCCTCGTTCGGCGACATGTTGCGGGTGCCGGGCAGCGCGGCGGACCTGCTGCACGCCCGGGCCGCCGGCGCGGACGTGCGGATCGTCTATTCCCCGCTCGACGCGGTCGCGCTCGCGGAGCGGGAGCCGGAGCGCGAGGTGGTGTTTTTCGCCGTGGGGTTCGAGACCACGGCCCCGGCGAACGCGATGGCGGTGCGCCTGGCGTCGCGGAAGGGCCTCGAGAACTTCAGCCTGCTGGCCGCCCAGAGGCGGGTGCCGCCGGCGCTGGACGCGATCCTCGCCTCCCCGGACTGCCGGGTGCAGGCGTTCCTCGCCGCCGGCCACGTCTGCGCGGTGATGGGCATCGCGGAATACGTGGCGCTCGCCGCCCGGCGGCGGGTGCCGGTGGTGGTCACCGGCTTCGAGCCGCTGGACCTGCTGCAGGGCGTCGCGATGGCCGCGCGGCAGCTCGAGGAGGGGCGCGGGGAGGTGGAGATCCCGTACTCGCGGGCCGTGCGGCCCGGGGGCAACCCCGCGGCCCGCGCGGCGATGGACGAGGTGTTCGAGCCGTGCGACGGCGAGTGGCGCGGACTGGGCGTGATCCCGGACGGCGCGCTCCGGCTGCGGCCGCGCTACGCGGCCTTCGACGCGGCGCGCAGGTTCCCGGACGAGGGCGGGGAGCGGCCGGCGCCTCGCGACGGTGACTGCCTCGCCGGCCTGGTCCTGCAGGGGCGGCTCCGGCCCCCGGACTGTCCCGCGTTCGGCGGCCGCTGTACGCCGGAGCACCCGGTCGGCGCGCCCATGGTCTCGGCCGAAGGGGCGTGCGCGGCGTACTACCGCTACCGCCCGCGGCCGGCGGCCGCCGTGGCGGCGGTGGGAGCGCCCTGATGGCGACCGCGAGCGGCCGCGGCAGGCGCGCCGGCGATGCGGTCGTGGCGCCGCCCGCCGGATCCGGGCCCGGGGCGAGCGCCACCGGACCCGCCTGTCCCGTCCCGCTCCCCGAGGGCGAGCGCGTGCTGCTCGCGCACGGCGGCGGGGGCCGCTTGACGCGGGAGCTGGTCGAGCGCCTGTTCGTGCCGGCCTTCCGCAACCCGGCGCTGTCGGCCCTGAACGACGCCGCCCTCGTCGGGCCGGTCCTGGGCCGGCTCGCCGTCACCACGGACGCGTTCGTGGTGCAGCCGCTGTTCTTCCCCGGCGGCGACATCGGCACCCTGGCCGTGACCGGGACGGTGAACGACCTGGCGATGGCCGGGGCGCGGCCGCTATGGCTCACCCTCGGCTTCGTCCTGGAGGAGGGGCTGCCGCTCGCCGATCTGGAGCGCGTGGTGGGCTCGATCGCGCGCACGGCCGCCGCCGCGGGCGTCGCCGTGATCGCGGGCGATACCAAGGTGGTGGAACGGGGGCGGGGCGACGGCCTTTTCATCACCAGCGCCGGCGTCGGCGTCGTGGCCGCGCCGCGTCTGGTGGCCCCGTCGGAGGTCCTGCCGGGCGACGCGGTGCTGGTGAGCGGCCCCGTGGGCCAGCACGGCATCGCGGTGCTGGCGGTCCGCGAGGGCCTCGCCTTCTCGCGGCCGATCGTGTCGGACTGCGCGAGCGTGGTGGCGCCCGTGCACGCGCTGCTCGACGCGGGTATCACGGTGCACTGCCTGCGCGATCCCACCCGCGGCGGCCTGGCCACGGTGCTGAACGAGATCGCGGTCCAGGCCCGGTGCGAGATCGCGGTGCACGAGCGGCAGGTCCCGGTCAGCGACGAGGTCGCCGGGGCCTGCGAGGTACTGGGCCTCGACCCCCTGTACGTGGCGTGCGAGGGCCGGTTCGTGGCCTTCGTGGCGCCGGGCGACGCGGATCGCGCGCTGGCGCTGCTCCGGGCCCGGCGCGACACCGCCGGCGCCGCCCGCATCGGCACCGTGCGCGCGGCCGGCGGGACCGCCGGCCTGGTCACCCTGACGACGGCGATCGGCGGGCAACGGGTGCTGGACCTGCTGTCCGGGGAGCAGTTGCCGAGAATCTGCTGAAGGCGCGATCATCCACGACCCATGTCTCCGGTCGCCGTCGTCCCCGCCATCCGCTGCACCGGCCTCGTCAAGCGCTACCGCGACGTCACGGCCGTCGCGGGGCTGGATCTCGAGGTCCGCGCGGGCGAGTGCTTCGGCCTGCTGGGGCCCAACGGGGCGGGGAAGACCACCACGGTCGAGATGCTGGAGGGTCTGGCGGCCCCCGACGATGGGGACATCGAGATCCTCGGGATGCGCTGGCCGGAGCACGAGCACGCCCTGCGCGAGCGGCTCGGCGTCGCCCTCCAGGAGACCAGGCTCGCCGACCGGCTGACGGTGACGGAGGTGCTCCGCCTGTTCCGCAGCTTCTACCCGCGCGGGCACACGGTGGAGGAGGTGCTGGCGGTCGTCGCGCTGGAGGAGAAGCGCGACGCGTGGGTCGAGAAGCTGTCGGGCGGGCAGCGCCAGCGGCTGGCCCTCGCCTGTGCGCTGGTGGGCACGCCGGACGTGCTGTTTCTCGACGAGCCCACGACCGGGCTGGATCCGCAGTCCCGCCGCCAGGTGTGGGAAATCGTGGCCAGGTTCACGCGGGGCGGAGGCACGGTGGTCCTGACCACGCACTATATGGAAGAGGCGGAGCGCCTGTGCGACCGGGTGGCGGTGATGGACCACGGCCGGATCCTCGCCCTGGGATCGCCCCGGGAGCTGATCGCCTCGCTGGGCGCCGACGAAGTCGTGGAGTTCGCGCTGGCCGGGGGCGCCCCCGCGCCGGTGGAGGCCGAGCTGGTGGCGCTCGCCGGGGTCCGCGCCGTGCGCCGGGACGGGCCGCGCTACCGCATGACCGTGGACGAGGTGCACCGGGCCGTGCCCGGCCTCCTGGCCCTGCTGCAGCGGCGGGGGGTGGAGATGACGGAGCTGGTGACGCACCACGCGACGCTGGAGGATCTGTTCCTGAGCCTGACGGGGAGACATCTGCGCGACGCGTGAGAGGTAAGGGGTGGGAATGCGTGAGCGGGGGAGGAGGGAGGGAATGGGGGAGTACCTGCGTCCGTTGATGGAACTGACCCTCGCCCGGCTGCGCGAGCAGCTCCGGCAGCCGGAGGTCCTCTTCTGGGTGTTCGCCTTTCCGCTCCTGCTGGCGGTCGCGCTGGGCGTGGCGTTCCGCAACCGTCCCCCGTCCCCCATCCGGATCGCGGTGGCCGCCGAGCCGGGCTCCCGGGCGGCGGCGGACTCGGTCGGGGCGCTGCTCGCCGGGACGCCGAGGCTGGCGGTCGCGGTGCTGCCGGCGTCCCAGGCCGCGGAGCGGCTCCGCCAGGGGAGCGTGGCGCTCGTCGTGGTGCCCGGGAACCCGGTGGTCTATCGCTGGGACTCCACGCGCGCCGACAGCCGCACGGCCCGCCTGGTCACGGACGACGCCCTGCAGTCGGCCCTTGGCCGGAAGAGCGTGCGGGCCGTGGCGGACCGGACCGTCATGGCCCGGGGCTCGCGGTACATTGATTTCCTGATCCCCGGCCTGCTGGGCATGGACCTGATGGGCACGGGGATGTGGGGGCTGGGCTACGCGGTGGTGGACGCGCGGAAGCGGCGGCTGATGAAGCGGCTGCTGGCCTCGCCGATGCGCCGCAGCCAGTACCTCCTGTCCTTCGTGCTCGCGCGGCTCGCGCTGCTCGGCCCGGAGGTGATGGTCCTGATCGGCTTCGCGATGCTGGCCTTCGGCGTGCCGATGCGGGGCTCGCTGGCGGGCTTCGCGGTGGTGGCGGTGATCGGCGCCCTGTGCTTCGCCGGCCTGGGCCTGCTCACGGCCAGCCGCGCCCGCACGGTCGAGATGGTCTCCGGCCTGATGAACCTCGTCATGATGCCGATGTGGGTCCTCTCGGGGGTGTTCTTCTCGTCGGCGAACTTTCCCGCGGCGATGCAGCCCTTCATCAAGGCGCTGCCGCTGACGGCGCTGAACGACGCGCTGCGCGGCATCATGCTGGACGGCGCGTCCCTGGCCGCGCTGGCCGGGCCGGTCGCGATCTGCGTGGCCTGGGGCGTGGTGTCCCTCGCGGTGGCCCTGAAGATCTTCCGCTGGGTGTGAGGTCGCCCTCGGCCGCGCGGGCGCTATATTCCCGGCTCCACTGGAGCTCCGGAGCCGCCGGGTGATTCCGCAGGTCGCGTCTCTCCTCTCGCCGTTGGCCCTCGCCCTCGCCTCCGGCGCGCCGGCCGCCGCTCCGCCGCGACCGGCCCCGGCCCTCGTCGTCGTCATCACCGTGGACCAGTGCCGCGCGGACTACCTGGAGCGCTGGCGGGGCCAGCTCACCGGCGGCGTGGCGTGGCTGCTGGCGCACGGCGCCGATTTCACCCGCGCCTTCCAGGACCACGCCATGACGGAGACGGCGCCGGGCCACGCCACCGTGCTCTCCGGCCGGAACCCGCACTCCACGGGCATCGTGCGCAACGAGGAGGGCGTGGAGGACTCGACCGCCGGCCTGATCGGCGTGGCGGGTCCCGGCGCCTCGCCCCGGCGGTTCCGCGGCACGGAGCTGTTCGACTGGATCCGGGCGCGCTACCCCGACGCCCGGGCGCTGTCGGTCAGCCGCAAGGACCGGGGCGCGATCCTGCCCCTCGGCCGGGCGCGGCAGCAGGTGTACTGGTACGAAGGCGGCCGGTTCACCACCAGCCGCTACTACGCCGATGCCCTGCCGGGCTGGGTCGAGGCGTTCGACGCGGGGCTGCCCGCCGCCATCGCCGCGGACTCGGCGTGGACCCTGCTCCTGCCGGCCCGGGACTACGCCGAGCCGGACAGCGAGCCGTACGAGCACGGTGGGCGCGACGTCGTCTTCCCCCACCGCCTGCCGGCGACCCCGGCCCGGGCCGCGGCGGCCATCGAGGGGATGCCGTTCATGGATTCCCTGACGCTGGCGCTGGCGCTGGACGGGGTGACGCGGCTGCGGCTGGGGGCGGGGCCGCAGCCGGACCTGCTGGCCATCAGCCTCTCCACCACCGACGCCGTCGGCCACGCGTTCGGCCCGGATTCGCGGGAGATCCACGACCAGGTCCTGCGGGTGGACCGCTACCTGGGCCGGTTCCTGGACTCGCTCTTCCGCCTGCGCGATCCGCGACGCATCGTCATCGCGCTGACCGCGGACCACGGGGTGACGCCGTACCCGGCGTGGTCGCGGGCGCACGGCGATCCGGCGGCGCGGGCCGTGAGCCTGGATTCGCTGGTGGCGGCCGCCCGCGCGGCGCTCGCCGCCCGCGCCGGCCCGGGTGACTGGATCCGGTTCTTCAGCGTCGGCATGCTGGCGATGGACCGCGCCGGCCTCGCGGCGCGGGGCGTCAACGTGGACTCGGTGGTCGCCGCGCTGGCCGGCCGGATGCGGGCGACGCCGGGCGTGCTGCGGGTGGACACGCCGCGCTCCCTCGCCGCGGCGGACACCGCGCGCGACGCCGTCGCCCGCCGCTGGCGCAATGCCATTCCACCGGGCCTGGGGGTGGAGCTGGTGGTGACGCTGGCGCCGGGCGACGTGTGGGGCCGCGAGCCGCTTCCCGACGCCGAGCACGGCCAGCCCTCGGACGCGGACAGCCACGTGCCGCTGCTGATCGCGGGGCCGGGCGTGCGGCGGGGCCGGTACACCGGGCGGGTGCAGGTGGCGGACCTGGCGCCGACGCTGGCGCGGCTGCTCGGCGTCCGGCCGCTCCAGCAGCTCGACGGACGAGCGCTGAAGGAGATCGTGAGCGACGCGAGGTGAAGGCCATCGTCATCACCAAGGCCGGCGGCCCGGAAGTCCTGGCGCTCCGCGAGGTGCCCACGCCGGAGCCGGGGCCCGACGAGGTCCTGGTCCGGGTGCGGGCAGCCGGCGTCAACCGCGCCGACGTGCTGCAGCGCATCGGCCAGTATCCCTCGCCGCCGGGCGCCCCCGCCGACGTGCCGGGGCTGGAGTACGCGGGCGAGGTGGCGGCGTTGGGGGTGGGGGCGGGCGCGTGGAAGCCCGGCGACCGGGTCATGGGCCTGGTGCCGGCCGGGGGCTACGCGGAGTACGTGACCGTGCCGGAGGCGGTCGCGCTGCGCGTCCCCGCCGCCTGGTCGTTCGAGCAGGCGGCGGCCGTGCCCGAGGCGTTCATCACGGCCCACGACGCCCTGTTCGGGCAGCTGCGGCTGCGCTCCGGCGAGCGGGTGCTGATCCACGCGGTGGGCAGCGGCGTCGGCACGGCGGCGGTCCAGCTCGCCAAGGCGTTCGGCGTCCGGACCTACGGGACCTCGCGCACGGCGGACAAGCTGAGGCGGGCGCGCGCGCTGGGGCTCGAGGTCGGCATTGACACCTCGCGCGAGGACTTCGCCACGGTGGTGCGGAAGCACACCGGCGGCCAGGGCGTGGACGCGGTGCTGGACCTGGTGGGGGCCCCGGTCCTGGCGGGCAGCCTGGAGGCCCTGGCGCGCGGCGGGCGGATGATCGTCGTGGGGCTCACCGGCGGCCGGACCGCGCCGCTCGATCTCGGGGCGCTGCTCAGCAAGCGGCTGGCCATCGTCGGGACGGTGCTGCGCGCGCGGACTCTGGAGGAGAAGATCGCGGTGACCCGGCATTTCGCCTCGGAGGTGCTGCCCCTCATGGACGGCGGCATCGTCCGGCCCGTCGTGGAGCACACCTTCCCGCTCGCCGACGCCGCCGCCGCCCACCGGCGCCTCGAGTCGAACGACGTGTTTGGCAAGCTGGTTCTCCGCTGCGGCTAGCGGGCGGCGGGGCGGAGGGAGGGCATTATGGCGGGCTTCAAGATGTCGGCGAAGGCGCAGGAGACGGTGGACTACCTCCAGACGCTGCTGCGGGAGTGCGACCACTACGCGGCCCTGGTCGAGCAGTTCGCCGCCGCGAAGTCCAAGGGCTTCGAGATGTACGCGACGCACCTCTCGCGCGAGCTGGGGCAGCTCCGCCAGAAGGCCATGATGCGCAACCTCGGCGCCATCGCGGACTCGGCGGGGCAGCTCTCCATCATCGCCTCGCGCGGCGGGAGTCCCATGATGAAGGGCCGGATGCTGCGGGACGGCGTGGCCGCGTTCCAGTCGCTGGTGGACCGCACGATCAAGGGCACGATCGTGGCGGACGAGAACGAGCAGAAGGAGAAGGCGTACCTCGCCGCGAAGGCCAAGAAGGCGGAGACCGATCACGTCAAGGCCCGCGTGCTGGCGGAGGAGGCGCGGGAGGCCGCGAAGGCGGCGGGCGCCGCCGGCGCGCCGGCCGCCGCCACGCCTCGCGCGGCGCCCCCGCCGCCGGCTCCCGACCCCGGGAAGCCGGCCCAACCGCAGCGCTAGACCGACCCCGGGAGTGAGGGATGGCGACGCTCGACAAGTTCATC
>JAJYLI010000163.1 GCA_021787855.1 bacterium
AGCTGAATCCGCGCTACGTGGACGCGCTGTTGAACCGCGCCGTCACCCTGAACGAGCTGGGGCGCTACGACGAAGCGGCGGACGCGTTCGGGGCGGCGCAGCGCCTGGGCGGCGTGGACCACACCGGTTTCGAGGCGCCGGTCGCCTCGCGCCTGGCCAACCTGCACGCGGAGCTGGGCGAGGCGTACGTCGAGGCGGGCGGCGCGCGCCAGGCCATCGAGCAGTACGAGCGGGCGGCCGCCCTGCGCCCGGAGTACTTCGACCTGCGCTATCGGCTCGCCCGGCTGCGGCTCGACACGGGCGACGCTGCCCGGGCGCGCGCGGAGCTGGAGTCGCTGCTGGAAGCGCGGCCCGGCTTGTTCGAGGCACGAGCGTCCCTGGGCATGGCCTGTCACCTGCTGGGGGACGCACCGGCCGCGCGCGCGGCCTGGGAGCGGTGCCGGGCCGACCGGCCCGACGACGCGCGGATCACCGCCTACCTGGCGCTGCTCGATCGGGCCGGCGGCGGCGACCACGGCGCATCTCCCGCGACGGGAACCTGAGTCTTGCGCACCCCGCACCCCGCACCCCGCACCCTGCTGCTCGGCTGCTCGATGATCGCCCTCGTTCTGGTGCCTGCCTGCAGCCCGGGTCGCGACCACGAGCAGCTCGGCGACCGGCGCTACGCCGAGCACGCGTACGTGGACGCGCTCGCGGAGTACCGGCTGGCGATGCGCCAGGGCAACCCCACGGCGGAGCTGCGGGCCAAGCTGGGCGAGGCGGCGCTGCGCGCCGGCGCGCTCAACGACGCGGTCGCGGCCTACCGCGACCTGGCGGCCAGCGATCCGGCGGGCGCGGATCTGGCGGCGGACGGGCTCACCCTGGCGGCGAGCCTGGCGATGGCCGCGCGTGACATGAGCGCGCTGGAGGCGGCGGTCCTGGCGCTCAACGACATCGCGCCCCGGCGCCCGGTCGGCGTGTACGCGGTCGCCCTCGGTGCCAGCGCGACCGGCCTGACCAATCGCCCGATGGAGATGGATGTGCTGCTGGAGGGGGCGGCCGCGACGGCGAACCCGGCCACGGCGGACTCCTTTCTGGTCGCCTACGGGCAGGACAACGCGTCGCTCGGCCGGTGCGACGTCGCCAGCCGGGTGTTCGAGGGCGTGCTGCGCCGCTCGCCGCTGCCGGGGCTCGCGCGCGCGGCCGAGGGGGGCCTGGCGCGCTGCGTGGTCGAGGATGGCCGGCTGGCCCTGAGCGCGGGGGCGCTGCGGGACGCCGAGGCCCGGTTCCAGCAGGCGATCGCCATCGGCCAGCCCGACAGCGTGGTGCGCGTGGCCTGGCTGCTGACGGGCGACGCCCGCTGGGCCGGCGGCGATACGGCCGGCGCGCTCGTGGCCTACCGGCACGCGGTGGCCGGCGCGAACGGCGCCGACCCGAGCGCCGCGCGGGCGGAGGTGCAGATCCAGCGGCTGCTGGGCCAGGACACCACCGCCGCGCCCCCGGACAGCGGTACCACGCCATGATCCGGTTCCCGCGCGCCCTGCGGCTGCCGCTCGCCACGGGCCTCGTGCTCGGGGCGCTCGGCGCGTGCCAGCACTTCGACCCCGGCGCGTACCCCGTGCCGGAGACGCTGTACCAGGCCTCGCTGCGCCTGTTCCGGACCGGGCACTACGCCAAGGCGCAGGAGGGCTTCCGCAAGCTCACCTACGACCTGAGCGCGAGCGACACGCTGAACATCCTGTCCCGGTTCTTCCTGGCGGAGACGTACTTCGGGCAGGGCGATTACCTGACCGCCGCGCGGGAGTTCCGCCGCGTGACCGACGAGAACCCCACGTTCCGGCTCGCGGCCAGGGCCCTGCTGCGCGCGGGGGACGCCTACGGGGCGATGTGGACCAACACCCAGCTCGATCCCACCAACGGCAGGATCGCGCTGGCCACGTACCAGGAGGTGCAGGCCCGCTTCCCGGGCACCGCCGCGGCCGGCATGGCGTCGGTGCGGATCGTGGCCTTGAACGAGAAGCTGGCCAGGAAGGAGATGGACAACGCGCTGTTCTACTACGAGCGCGGCGCGTACGACTCGGCCATCCTGTACTTCAAGGACCTGATCGCGACCTACCCCTCGGTCACGCTCGTACCCGACGCCTACGCCTACCTCATCCGCTCCTACAAGGCCATCGGCTGGGCGGACGAGCAGGCGGCCTTCTGCGGCCAGCTGCAGCAGTACTACGGCCAGTACCTCGCGCACCGCGCGGACATCCAGGCACTCTGTGGCGACCGGGTTGCTCGGCGGTAGCTTCGACCCGGTGCACCACGGCCACCTGATCGCGGCCGCGCGTGCGGCCGAGGCGCTGGGGCTGGAGCGCGTGCTGTTCGTGCCGTGCGCGCGCCAGCCCCTGAAGGACCGGGCGCCGGTGGCGCCGGGCCCGGACCGCCGCGCCATGCTCGAGCTGGCGCTGGCGGGCGAGCCGGCCTTCGCCGTGGAGCCGCTGGAGCTGGAGAAGGGCGGCGTGTCGTACACGGTCGAGACGCTCCGCGCGCTCGCCGCGCGCCTGCCCGGCGAGCGCCTGGTGCTGCTGCTGGGCGCGGACGCCGCCGCCACGCTGCCGTCGTGGCGCTCGGCCGCCGAGGTGGCCCGGCTGGCGGAGATCGCCGCCCTGACCCGGCCGGGGGCGCCCGACGTCGCGGGGCCGCTGGTCCGCCACGTCGTGGCCACGCCCGCCATCGAGATCTCGGCCAGCGACATCCGCGCCCGCTGCCTGGCCGGCAAGAGCATCCGGTACCTGGTCCCCGATGCCGTGGCGGATTACATACGGCGGAACCGCTTGTACCGATGACCTGTTCACTCACCACTCGCGACTCGGCGTCTCGCCGCTCTTCCGAGCACTCCACTCCGCGTGACCGCCGTCTGAGAGATAGATGCCCGTACCCGCGCTGATCTCGAAGGTCCTCGGTACCCGCTTCTCGCGCGAGCTGAAGCACCTGCGGCCGCTGGTGGAGCGGATCCACCGGCACGAGGAGGAGTTGAAGGGGCGGCCCGACGAGGAGATCCGCGCCCAGACCGCCGCCTTCCGCGAGCGCATCGCCGCCCGCGTGGGGGCGCTGCGCGACGAGGTGGCGCGGCTCAAGCAGGCCAAGCACGAGTGCGCGGAGCCCGACGAGCGCGACCGCCTGGACCGCGAGCTGCTGGAGCGGGAGAAGGCGCTGGCGGCGGCGACCGCCGAGGTCCTGGAGGAGCTGCTCCCCGAGGCGTTCGCCACCGTGCGCGAGGCCTGCCGCCGGCTGCTGGGGACCAAGGTGATGGTCACGGGCCGCGAGCTGGCCTGGGACATGGTGCCGTTCGACGTCCAGCTCATCGGCGGCATCGTGCTGCACCAGGGCAAGATCGCGGAGATGGCGACCGGGGAGGGGAAGACGCTGGTCGCGGTCCTCCCCCTCTACCTCAACGCGCTGCCCGGCGAGGGCGCGCACCTGGTGACGGTCAACAACTACCTGGCGCGGCGCGACTCGCAGTGGATGGGCCACGTGTTCACGTGGCTGGGCCTGACCGTGGGCTGCATTGACGACTCGGAGCCCGGCACGCCGGAGCGGCGCGCGGCCTACCTGTGCGACATCACCTACGGCACCAACAACGAGTTCGGGTTCGACTACCTCCGCGACAACATGGTCTTCTCGCTGGAGCAGCGGGTCCAGCGGGCCCACACCTACGCCATCATTGACGAGGTGGACTCGATCCTCATTGACGAGGCCCGCACCCCGCTGATCATCTCCGGCCCCGTCGGCAACGAGTCCGACACCAAGTACGCCGAGCACAACCAGGCGGTGATCGGCCTGGTGCGCCGCCAGAGCGAGGTGGCCAACAACCTGATGGCCGAGGCCGAGAAGCTCTGGGCCACCGACCAGTACGCCAGCGCCGTCAAGGCCTTCCAGGTCCAGCTCGGCATGCCCAAGCACAAGCGGCTGCTGAAGTACCTCCAGGAGCAGGGCGCCAAGAAGCTGGTGCAGCGGGTCGAGCTGGACTACATCGCCGACCGCAAGCTGCCGGCCAAGCAGCAGAAGCTGAAGGACCTCGAGGAGGAGCTGTACTTCGTCCTCGACGAGAAGGGGCACAGCGTCCACCTCAGCGACCAGGGGGTCGAGCAGCTCTCGCCCAACGACCCGACGCTGTTCATCGTGCCGGACCTGTCGGAGGAGGTGCACCGGGTGGACCGCGACCCGGACCTCACGGCGCACCAGAAGGTGGAGCGGCGCCAGCAGCTCGAGGCCGACTACGCGGCCAAGAGCGAGAAGCTGAACATCATCCACCAGCTGCTCCGGGCGCACGCGCTCTACGAGAAGGACGTGGAGTACGTGGTGCAGGACGGGCAGATCTTCATCGTGGACGAGTTCACCGGCCGCATCCTCCCCGGGCGCCGCTGGTCCGAGGGGCTGCACCAGGCGGTCGAGGCCAAGGAGGGCGTGCAGGTCAAGGGCGAGACCCAGACCCTCGCCACCATCACCATCCAGAACTACTTCCGCATGTACGCCAAGCTGGCGGGCATGACCGGCACGGCGGAGACGGAGGAGCAGGAGTTCTTCAAGATCTACGGCCTGGAGGTGATGGTCATCCCCACCAACCGGCCGGTGCGGCGCATTGACGGGCACGACCGCATCTACCGCACCCGCCGCGAGAAGTACAACGCCGTCTCCGAGGAGGTGGAGCGGCTGCACGGCCGCGGCCTGCCGGTGCTGGTGGGCACGACCAACGTCGAGGTGTCCGAGACCCTGTCACGGATGCTGAAGCGCCGCGGCCTCCGGCACGAGGTGCTGAACGCCAAGTACCACCAGCGCGAGGCGGAGATCGTCGCCCAGGCCGGCCAGCCCGGCGCCATCACCATCGCGACCAACATGGCCGGCCGCGGCACCGACATCAAGCTCGGCCCCGGCGTGACCAAGTGCAAAGTGTGCGGCATCCGGGCCAGACAGGCCCCGTTCGGCCAGACCGTCGAGCCGCCGGACCTCGCCTGGGCGGAGATCCAGAAGCTGGGCTGCATGACCGACCCGCCGTGCGGCCTCCAGATCATCGGCACCGAGCGGCACGAGTCGCGGCGCATTGACCGGCAGCTCCGCGGCCGCTCCGGCCGCCAGGGCGACCCGGGTGCCTCGAGCTTCTTCCTGTCCCTCGAGGACGACCTGATGCGGCTGTTCGGCTCCGACCGCATCGGCGCCCTGATGGACCGGCTCGGCGCCGAAGAGGGCGAGGTCATCACCCACCCGCTGGTCACCCGCTCCATCGAGGGGGCCCAGAAGCGCATCGAGCTGCAGAACTTCCAGCAGCGCAAGCGGCTGCTGGACTACGACGACGTGATGAACCAGCAGCGCGAGGTGATCTACTCGCTGCGGCTGTTCGCCCTGGAGGGCGGGGAGGAGCTGAAGGCCGAGGCGCTGCGCATGATCGAGGGCGCCATGGACCGGCCGCTCACCGAGACCGCCGCGGGCGGCAAGCACCCCGAGCTGTGGGACCTGGCCACGCTCCAGGAAACGCTCCTGATGCGCTACCTGGTCATGGTGCCCGAGCTGGGCGAGCGCGCCGTCGGCGGCCGGGAAGAGCTCGACGAGCTGGTCCGCGGCCACGCCCGCGAGGCGTTCCAGCGCAAAGTGCAGGCGCTGGACGAGCTGGGCCGGCAGTACCAGATCCCCGGGCTCGCCGAGCAGATGCTCAGCCAGGTCATGCTGCGCTCCCTGGACGAGAAGTGGAAGGACCACCTCTACGACCTGGATCAGCTCCGCAACGCGATCACCTACCGCGCCTGGGGCCAGCAGGACCCGCTCATCGAGTACAAGAAGGAAGCCTTCGAGATGTTCGTGGACCTGATGCACGACCTCCGGTCCACGTTCACCGAGCAGTTCCTGAAGCTCCAGGTGACCGTGGGGCCGGCGGCGCCGGCGGCGCCCCCGCCACCCAGGACCTTCACGGGCGCCGCGCTGCACGGCCCCGGCGAGCCGGCGGGACGGCCGGGGGCGGCGTCGGGCCTGGTGGACGAGAGCGCGCTGGTGGCGCCAGCCGGGGCGCCGGCCCCGACCTCCCCCGCCGGGGCGCCGGGGCGCGCGGGCGCTCCCTCGTCGGGCGGCCCCGCCGCGGGAGCGCGGCTCAGGGGCGGCTTCAGCCCAGCCGGCGGGGGAGGCCCCTCGGGCGCGGGCCTGCCCGCGGGCTGGGAGAAGACCGGCCGCAACGATCCCTGCCCGTGCG
>JAJYLI010000164.1 GCA_021787855.1 bacterium
GGCGACCGGCCGCTCCGGCACGGCCACGATCGTGGCGGCCGCCTACCTGGACGCGTCGGGCACCACGCACCTGACGGTCACGAGCTTCGAGGGCTCCGATCTCGCCAACCCCGCGGGCGTGATCACCAGGGTGCAGGTCAAGGCTTATCGCGGCACCCGGCTGCTCTTCACGCGCAACGCGAACCAGCTCGATGAGGGGCCCGTCTTCCCCGCCGCGTACCAGGGGCTCGCCACGGGCGACACGCTCGAGGTTCAGGCCCACGTCGCCGCGATTGACGGTGAGCGCACCGATGTGGTGACCGCGGCGGCGGGCATCGCGGCGGCGGCGCATCCGGTGGACCTCGCGGTGGTCCAGGGGAGCCTGGTTCCCACCGAACTGTACGTGGCCACCCCGAGCACCTTCAGCGCTCGGGTCGAGAACCTTCTCGGCACCGACGCGACCGCCAGTTGCGTGCTCCTGGTGGATGGCGCTCAGGCGGGGCAGGTGGCGGGCCTGTCGTTCCCGGCCAACGCCGCGGCGACCTGCCAGTTCTCCGGCGTCACGGTGGGCAGCGTGGGCTACCACACCTTCACGGTGCAGGTGACGAACGTCTCGCCGGTGGACGTCAACCTGGCCAACAACGCGGCCTCGGTCCCGGTGGCGGTGGACGAGAACCCGGCGGCCCCGGCGACGGCCACCTGGGCTGGCATCGTGAGCGATTCGACCTACGCCGCCTTCGACTCGTCGAAGAACTACGACGCGTACTTCATCGGGGACACGGTCGGCCTGGGGCTCGTGCCGGGCGGGACCATCCCGACGCCCGCCTGGTGGGTGCCGCAGGAGGACACGGGGGCGCTGCTCAACAACTGGTTCGCGGATCACGACAAGGGCCACGGGCAGATCTCCAGGCTGACCGTGACGCTGCCGCGGCAGATCCAGTTCCCCATTGACACCCTGGTGCTCTACCAGAGCAGTGGCGGGACGGTCCTTGACTCGACGGTCCTCGTGAACCTGATGCCCAACAACCTGATCAGCGGCGCATCCTGCGTGAGCGATACCACCCTGGGCGCGGGCGGCGGCGTGGCGCTTTCCCTGTGCTCGTATCAGCCCACGGGAACGGGCCCGGGCTACACCCTGATCACGTATGTCCGCGTGGCGTCGGCGGACACGCTGCTCTCGACGGGATACAACCTGCTGCTGAGTCCCACGACGAGCTGCTCGGCGACCGAGAGCGCCAGCGCCTACTGCTGGCTGAGCACGTCCAGGACGGCGACCGGCACGCTCGCGACCATCGGCTCGTCCCTGACCTTCGGCGTCAGCCTCAAGGTGGCGCACACGACCTACGGCGCCCAGGCGCCCGTGTCCCTGAAAGCGTTCGGCGACAGCACCAGCCAGTACCCGACCACGGCGAGCGACGTGCTGTTCGACGACGTCAAGTACTGGGGCAGCGTGCCGATCAGCTCGACGGTCTATCACCAGGTGACGTACTGGCGGGATTGGTCGAAGCAGAGCGGCCAGCACGCCCAGAGCGGCGGGGTGGGAACGACCAGCGTACGCCTGCCGTAGCGCCGCCAGGCGGGCCCGCCCGGCCCGGGCGGTCAGACCAGGCGGTAGTGCTCCTCGACGTAGCCCTCGAGGATCCGCAGGAACTGGGGGACGATGTCGTCCCCCTTCAGCGTCGTGACCAGCTTGCCGTCCACGAACACCGGCGCCTTCGGCTCCTCGAACGTGCCCGGCAGCGAGATGCCGATGTCGGCGTGCTTCGACTCGCCCGGTCCGTTCACCACGCACCCCATCACCGCGACGCGCAGCTCCACCACGCCCGGCCGCTGCTCGCGCCAGACCGGCATCCGCTCCCTGAGGTAGCGCTGGATGTCGCTGGCCATCTCCTGGAAGAAGGTGCTGGTGGTGCGCCCGCAGCCGGGGCAGGCGGTGACCTGCGGGACGAAGCTCCGCAGGCCCAGCGACTGGAGGATCTGCTGGGCGACCACGACCTCCTCCGTGCGGTCGCCTCCCGGCGCCGGCGTGAGGGAGACGCGGATGGTGTCGCCGATCCCCTCCTGGAGCAGCAGCGCGATGCCGGCGGTGGAGGCCACCACGCCCTTGGTGCCCATGCCCGCCTCGGTGAGCCCGAGGTGCAGCGGGTAGTCGCACCGCGCGGCCAGGGCGCGATAGACGTCCACCAGGTCCTGCACGCCGGACACCTTGGCCGAGAGGATGATGCGGTCGTGCGCGAGCCCGGTGTCCTCGGCCAGCCGCGCCGAGCGCACGGCGCTCTCGACCATGGCGTCCATGGTCACGGCGCGGGCGTCGCGGGGCTTCGGGCTCCGGGCGTTGGCGTCCATCAGCCCGGTGAGCAGGGTCTGGTCCAGCGAGCCCCAGTTGACGCCGATCCGGACCGGCTTCCCGTTCCGGATGGCGATCTCCACGATGGCGCGGAAGTTCTCGTCGTGCCGCTTGCCGCCCACGTTGCCCGGGTTGATGCGGTACTTGGCGAGGGTCTGCGCGCAGGCCGGGTACTTCGCCAGCAGCAGGTGGCCGTTGTAGTGGAAGTCGCCGATCACGGGGACCCGGACACCCAGGGCCGCGAGCCGCTCCGCCATCCGCGGGACCGCGGCGGCGGCCTGCTCCGTGTTCACCGTGACGCGCACCAGCTCCGAGCCGGCGGCCGCCAGCGCCGCCACCTGCCGCGCCGTGGCCTCCGGGTCGGCGGTGTCGGTGTTGGTCATGGACTGCACCACGACGGGGTGGCCGCCGCCCACCTGCACGCCGCCCACGTCCACGGCCACGCTCGCCCTGCGTTTCACGTCCGCCATGCCGGTGCCCCCGAAACGGCGAAATATAGCCGCGCGCACCGCTCCGGGCGGGCCCGGCGCCCGGCGGGACGCGTCACGTCGCCGGCAGCTCCTCGAGCCGGGCCACGGCGCGCCGCAGGTGCGGGATCACGATGGACCCGCCCACGACCAGGGCGACCGAGAAGGCGTCGTACAGCTCCGCGTCGCTCACGCCTTCCTCGCGGCAACGCACCAGGTGGTAGGTGACGCAGTCGTCGCACCGCAGCACCATGGAGGCCACCAGCCCCAGCAGTTCCTTGGTCCGGACCGGGAGGGCGCCGGCCTCGTAGGTGCGGGTGTCCAGCGCGAAGAACCGCTTGATCGGAAGGTTGTCGGCCGCCAGGATGGCGGCGTTCATCTTCTCGCGGAAGCGCCGGAATTCCTCGAGCGTATCAGCCATAGACGATCTCTCCGTCCAGGATGGTCATGACCACGTTGGTGGCGAGCAGCTCGTCGGGCGCGACGGTCATGAGGTCGCGGTCGAGCACCGTGAAATCGGCGTACTTGCCGGGCGCGATCGAGCCCGCCTCCCGCTCCATGAACGCCGCGTACGCGGGCCACCGGGTGAGGCTCCTGAGGGCCTCCTCGCGGGTCATGCGCGGGGCCGGGCCCGCGCCGCCCGCCGGCCCCCCGGCGGCTTCCTCCCGTGTGATGGCGGCGTGGAAGCCGAGCAGCGGGTTCACCGGCTCGACCGGCGCGTCGCTGCCGTTGGGGACGACCACGCCGGTATCGAGCAGCGCGCGCCAGGCGTAGGCGCCCCGCGCGCGCGCGGGGCCCAGCCGCGCGGCCGCCCACGGCCGGTCGCTGGCGGCGTGGCTCGTCTGCATCGAGGGGATCACGCCCAGGGCGGCGAAGCGCGGGATGTCCGGCGGGCTCAGCACTTGCGCGTGCTCGATGCGGAAGCGGTGGTCGGCGGCCGGCGCCGCCGCCAGCGCCGCCTGGTAGGCGTCGAGCACCAGGCGGTTGGCCCGGTCGCCGATCGCGTGCACGCACAGCTGGAAGCCGAGGCGCAGGGCCTGGGCGGCCAGGCGGCGGATCTCGGCGGCGTCGCTCAGGAGGAGGCCGGCGTTGCCGGGGTCGTCGTCGTACGGCTCCAGCAGCGCCGCCCCGCGCGAGCCCAGGGCGCCGTCGGCGAACGCCTTCCACGCGCGCAGCCACAGCCGGCCGCCGTACAGCGCGCTCCGCGGGCCCCGCGCGAGGGCGGGCCCCAGACCGGCCGGGTCGGCGGCGATCATCACGTAATCGCGCAGGGCGAAGCGGCCGGCGCCCGCCAGCTCCTCGTACACCGCGATCGTGGCCTGGGTGACCCAGGGCTCGTGCACGCCCACCAGGCCGTGCCGATGCACGTGGCGGATGGCGGCGAGCGCCGCCGCCCGGGTCTCCGCGGGCGATGGAGCGGGCAGGACCCGCGTCGCCAGCGCCATGGCGTTGTCCAGCAGCAGCCCGGTCGGGGAGCCGTCGGGGCGGCGGGCGATCCGGCCGCCGGGCGGGTCGGGCGTGGCGGAGGTGATCCCCGCGAGCCGGAGCGCCGCGGCGTTGAGCAGGATGGCGTGGCCGTCCACGCGCGTGAGCGCCGCGGGGTTGGCGGCGACCGCGCGGCTCAAGGGCGCCTCGCCCGGGAGGGTTTGGTCCGGCCAGCGGTTCTGGTCCCAGCCGCGGCCGCGGATCCACTCGCCCGGCCGGGCCGCGCGCGCCCGCGCCGCCACGCGGGCGATCGCCTCGTCCCAGCTCCGCGCGCCGGTCAGGTCCACCTCCGCGAGCGCCAGCCCCAGCCCCAGCAGGTGGAGGTGCGCGTCCACGACGCCGGGGATCACCGTCGCCGCCCCGAGGTCCAGCAGCTTCGTCCCGCGGCCCCGGAAGGCCATGACGTCCCGGACACTCCCGGCCGCGAGGACCCGGCCCTCCCCGGCCGCCACGGCGGCGACCTCCGGCCGGTCATCGTCCACGGTACGGATGTGGGCGGCGGTGAGAATCAGGTCGGCGGCGGTCGGGCCTCCCGCGATCGAGCCGCCCGAACTGGCGGCGCGTGATTCCAGTCACTTGGACGCCGGAGCCGGGAAACTATACTTTGGGTCCATGAAGCGGAATCGGATCGCGTCTCTCGCCCTGGTGGCCGCCGCGCTGGCCGCGGCCGGCTGCCGCGAAGCGGTCGCCCCCGCCTCGTCGGTGCCGGCCGTGCCCAGCCTGAGCCGGGCGGGCCTGAAGGACTCGCTGGACATCAGCGCCAGCGCCCCGGTCGCCGACTCGGTCGCGGTGACCTTCCCGGGCGTGGCCCCGGCGGCGCTGGCCAACGTGCACTGGAGCGTCGGCCACGGCGGCGCGCCGTGGGTGACGCTGCTCACCACCTCGGGCTCGGGCGACGGCGTGGTGCGCTGGAGCCGGGATCCGTCCGACCTGGGCTACGGCACGTGGGTGGACACCATCACCGTCACCTCCGCGGACGGCGGCACGGCCCGCGCGATCGACTCGCTCACGGTGGGCGGCGCGCCGCCGGCGTTCATCACCCAGAAGCGGTTCCTCGGCGCCGCCCAGCGCGATTCCATGATCAGCTTCGTGACCGCGACGAACGCGGGCGGGCCGTACACCTACGCGCTGGCGCAGGTGCTCGCCAACTCGGATTCGATCAGCGTGGTGGTGCCGAATCCGGCGCCCGCCGCGGCGCGCGCCGCCGCCGCCGCTCCCCCTCCCTCACGCCTGGCCCATCTCGGGCAGGCGGGCCAGACCTGGACGCTGATCCCGCTGCAGATCCACCTGGTGTTCCCCGACTCGATCGGCAGCCCGGTCATGGACTCGCTCACCTGGCTGGGCGTGTTCTGGTACGCGTCACCCGAGAGCACCTGGATCGGGCAGATCATCGCCGCGACGCCCAACAGCAAGCTCAGCAAGACGAGCGTGAACACCACCGGTTTCGACGCCTCCGGAGGGAAGAGCGGCGTGGGCGGGGGCGAGGCGCGGGCCAGCACCGGCGACTACTGGGAGGCGAACAGCGGCAAGCTGTGGATCTCGAGCAACGTCTGCTCGCCCAGCTCCTGCGCCAACCACACCTTCACGGCGGGGCCGTGGCAGGGCGGCCAGTGGCACGGCATCCTGATGGGCGGGCAGCTGATCACCATCGTCGCGCCATGCCTGCTGCCGTCGGGGTGCACCGCGCCGCCCGAGACGTTCAACCTCAACTTCGGCACCGGGCCGGTGGGGCCGACGTCGGGCCTCTACATCAACTGCGTCTTCCCCACGCCGTGCACGGGACCGCCGGCCGCCCGGCTGGTGGCGCTGCTCCGGCGGGGCGTGCCGCTGACCAGGGCGCTGCTGATGGACGTCGCCAGCCCCGCGCGAGAGGAAAAGCACGGGG
>JAJYLI010000012.1 GCA_021787855.1 bacterium
CGGGCCCACAGCACCAGGTTGGCGCCGTCGGCGGCGAAGCGGCGGGCGCAGGAGCGGCCGATGCCGGAGCTGGCACCGGTGACGAGGGCCAGCCTGCCCTGGATTCGTGTCATGGACTGAAGCTAGTCACGCCGGCGCCGAGGTGAAGGTGCGGGCCGCGGCGCCGAAAGCCGCTTGCGTCCCGCGGGCCGCGGCGCGAACATCGGGGCTCCGAAAGGAGTCCGGATGCGCCGTCTCGCCGTCGCAGCGCCGCTGCTCCTGGTCCCGGTCCTGGCGGCCGGACTCCCCGCCGGCGCGGAGGTCGCGCGCGTGGTGCTCGCCCTCGCGCTGATCCTGGCCGCGGCCAAGCTGGGCGGCGACCTGGCCGCGCGCATCGGCCAGCCCCCGGTGCTGGGCGAGCTGGTCGCCGGCGTCGTCCTCGGCAACCTGGATCTGCTCGGCCTGACCTGGTTCCGCGCGATCCCCGCGGACGCCTCGATCAACATCCTGGCGCAGCTCGGGGTCCTGATCCTGCTGTTCGAGGTGGGGCTCGAGTCCACCGTGCGCGACATGCTGAAGATCGGGGCGGTGGCGGCGCTGGTCGCGATGCTCGGGGTGATCACGCCGTTCGCGCTGGGCTGGGGCGTCGGAGCGCTGCTCCTGCCGCAGCAGGGCGCCTACGCGCACGCGTTCCTCGGCGCCACGCTCACGGCGACCAGCGTGGGCATCACGGCGCGGGTGCTGAAGGACCTGGGGAAGGCGCACCTCACCGAGGCACGGATCATCCTCGGGGCCGCGGTCATTGACGACGTGCTCGGCCTGGTGATCCTGGCCGTGGTGACGGGCGTCATCGAGGCCGCCGGGCGGGGGGCGAGCCCGACCTACGGCGCGACGGGCATCGTGGTGCTGAAGGCCGCCGTCTTCCTGGTGGGCGCGCTCGGCCTCGGCGTGGCGCTGGCGCCGCGGCTGTTCGCGTTCGCGCTGCGGCTGAGGGGGCGCGGCGTTCTGCTGGCGACGGCGCTGGTGACCCTGTTCCTGCTGGCGTGGCTCGCGTCGGCCATCGGCCTGGCCCCGATCGTGGGCGCCTACGCCGCCGGCCTCATCCTGGAGGAAGTCCACTGGCGCGAGTTCCAGCGCCGCGGCGAGCAGCGGCTGCCGGACCTGATCCAGCCCATCGCCGCCTTCCTCGTGCCGGTGTTCTTCGTGCTGATGGGCATGCGGGTGGACCTGCGGACCTTCGCCCGCCCCGACATCCTGCTGCTGGCGCTGCTGCTGACGGTGGCGGCCATCGTCGGCAAGCAGGCCTGCGCGCTCGGGGTGTGGCGGCGCGGCGTGGACCGGCTGTCGGTGGGGCTGGGCATGATCCCGCGCGGCGAGGTGGGGCTGATCTTCGCGAGCATCGGCCTGGGCCTGACGCTGCACGGGGAGCACATCATGGACGGGGCGGTCTATTCGGCGGTGGTGATCATGGTCATCATCACCACGCTGGTCACGCCGCCGGCGCTCCAGTGGAGCCTCAACCGGGCGCGGCGCTGATGCCGCAGGCCGCGTCGCTCCTGCCCCATCCCCTGCCGCTGATGGTGTCGGTGCTGCTGCTGCTGATCGCGGCGCGCGCGCTGGGGGAGCTCGCCGAGCGATGGGGCCAGCCCGCGATGCTCGGCGAGATCCTCGCCGGGGTGCTCCTCGGCCCGTCGGTCCTGGGGTGGGTTCAGCCGACGGTCGAGCTGCACGCCCTGTCGGATCTCGGGGTGTTCCTGCTCATCGTGCTCGCGGGGCTGGACCTCGACCCGGGCGCGATCCGGCAGTCGGTGGCCGGCCGCAGCGCGTGGATACCGGTGGCCGGCTTCGCGGTCCCCCTGGTGCTGGGGCTCGCGGTCGGCGGCGCCTTCCACCTCGACCTGATGCGTACCCTGTTCCTCGGCCTGTGCGTGGCGATCACCGCGCTGCCGGTGAGCGTGCGGACGCTCCTCGATCTCGACCTGCTGAAGACCGATCTGGGCGACCGGGTGATCGCGGCCGCGATCTTCAACGACACGGTCTCGCTGCTGCTGCTCGGCGTGGTGCTGAACATCGCCGCCACGGCCGACGCCCCGGTGGTGCTGGTGCTCTCGGTGCTCACCCAGGCGGGGAAGGCGGCGGCCTTCATGCTGCTGGTCGTGCTGGCGAGCCGGGGGCTGCAGGCGCTCACCGCGCGGGTGCCGCGGTTCTACCGCGTGGTCGCGCGGGCCATCCAGGCGCTCAAGGGCAAGGAGAGCCTGTTCGCGACGACGATCCTGTTCGTGCTGCTGTTCGCCGGGGCGTCCGAGCTGGTCGGGCTGCATTTCATCGTCGGCGCGTTCTTCGGCGCCATGCTGCTGAGCCACGAGATCCTGGGGCGCGCCAACTTCGAGCACGTTCAGGGCACGACGTCCGCCGTCACGATGGGCTTTCTCGCCCCGATCTTCTTCGGTGTCCTCGGGCTCGAGTTCGACGCGTCGGCCCTGGTCCGCTGGGGCCTGGCCGCCGCCGTGCTGGCCGCGGCCTTCGCCGGCAAGGTCGCCGGGGGCTACGCGGGCGGCCGCCTGGCAGGCCTCGCGCGGGACGACGCGTTGGCGGTGGGCGCGGCGTTGAACGGCCGCGGGATCATGGAGCTGGTCATCGCGAACATCGCGCTCGCCAAGGGGTTCATCGGGCCCGGGCTGTTCTCCATCGTCGTGCTCATGGGCCTGGTGACCACGGCCGTGACCCCGCCGCTGCTTCGGGGCGCGCTGGGTCGCAGGCCGGCGGCAGCCCGGGCCGGGCCTCCGGGGCCCTAGGTCGCGCGGCGCGAGCCGGGCCGCGGGCGCTCGTCCGGCGGCGCGGGCGGCTCCGGCCGGGGCACCGCGCGCCGGGTCCAGCGCCGCTGCCGCAGCGTCACCTCGCGCGACAGGCTCAGCTCGTTCAGGAAGATCTCCTCGGCGGCGCCGCCCACCTCCGCGTCCTCGATGAAGGCGTCCAGCTCGTAGTTGAACGCGACGCCCAGCGGGTTGAAGTCGGTGGAGCCCACCCGCACCCAGCGGCCGTCCACGATGGACGTCTTGGAGTGCATCATGTCCCCGCTCCACTCCCAGATCCGCACGCCGTTCGCCAGCAGCCGGCGGTAGTAGCGCCGCGTCAGCCGGGTGACCCAGGGATGGTCGCCGCGGCCGGGCACCAGCAGGCGCACGTCCACGCCGTCGCGCGCCGCGCCGCTCAGCGCGTCCACCTCGAGGAACGAGGGGACGAAGTAGGCGCTCGCCAGCCAGATGGTGTGCTGCGCCGCCACCGCCTGCAGGTGCAGGGCGCGCCCTACGCGCACGCGGCCCGGCTCGCCCTCGACGATGCCGACCAGCGAGCGGGGCGCGGTCAGCGGGTCCAGGTGGGCGTTGCGGGGCGGGCGCCGCAGCCGGCGCTCCGCGCGGGGGGCGCGCGCGCCGCCCGCGCGTCCCCACATGTGCTCGAACGCGGCCTCCAGGTCGGCCGCCGCCGGTCCCTCGATGCGCACGCAGCGGTCGCGCCAGGGCGAGCCGCGCCGGCGCAGCAGACCGCGCTGCCACTGCTCGCCGATCCCGATCCCGCCGGTGACCCCGACCGCCCCGTCCACGACCAGGACCTTGCGGTGGTCCCGCGGCACCAGGCCGAGCCAGCGGCGCAGGCCGGGCGGGCTGAACACGCGCACCTCCACGCCCTCGGCGCGGAGCGCGCGGCGCCAGCGCCGTGATGCGCCGCGCATCCCCAGCCAGTCACCCAGGAGCCGCACCCGGACCCCGCGGCGGGCCGCGGCGCCCAGCGCGGCGGCGAACCGCCGCCCCACCTCGTCGCTCCGCACCAGGTAGCTCTCCAGGTCCACCGCATGGCGGGCGCCGTCAATCAACTCGAGCATCGCGGCGAAAGTGCGGTCGCCGTCCGCGAACAGCGTCACCCGGTTGCCCGGGGACACCTGCGCCGAGGCGATCCGCCACAGCGCCCGGGCGAACGACGGCCCGCCGCGCACCGACGACGACGACGGCGGCACGGCCGGCGGCGTCGGCCGGCGCCGCTCGCTCACGGACTCCCCCGCCGCCCGGGCTTCCTCACAGGTGCGAGATCTCCCCCAGCCCCTCGCGGTCGGCGCCCGAGAGGTGCCGCTCCAGCACGCTCCTGGCCAGATCGCGCGCGGCGTACCCGAAGGCGAGCGCCGCCGCCAGCCCCACCGAGCCGAAGGCCACCGAGAACGCCGCCAGCACGATGTTGCGGCCGATCCCCACCTGCTCCAGCGCCATGGCCGCGGTGAACAGCAGCACCAGCACCTGCACCGCGCCCGCCAGCACCCGGGCGCGGGGCAGCCCGGCGTTCACGGCCGCCAGCAGCGCCGCGCGCTGCAGAAAGACCCCCACCACGTAGCCCAGCACCAGGATCACCAGGGCCGCCAGCAGCTGCGGCAGGAAGATGAACAGCCGGGAGACGAGGTCGTTCATGGGCGCGATGTTGAGCGCGGCCAGCGACAGCACCAGGAACACCACCATCACCAGCCAGAAGGCGAGCCGGGACGCGACCACGGTCGGCGACC
The DNA here is from genome assembly GCA_021787855.1 of bacterium. Lineage (GTDB taxonomy): Bacteria > Gemmatimonadota > Gemmatimonadetes > Gemmatimonadales > JACORV01 > Fen-1245. The sequence continues at coordinate 4,526 of JAJYLI010000012.1, forward strand.
GCGCGATCCCGGCGCCCTGCAGGGCCGCGCTCAGCCCGTGGCGCTCGCCGAAGCGGTCGAACCCCAGCAGCCGCAGCAGCACCGTGAGCGCCGCCCGCACCGCGTACGCGGCGAGCACACCCACCAGCAGCACGACGACCATGGCGAGCAGGTTGTGGAGCAGGAAGGTGAGCGCCTGGTCCACGAACCGCCGCAGCGGATCGAGAATGGCGCTGTCCCAGAAGTTCGGTTGCATGGTCATGCCTCCTGGTTGAGCTACGGCCGCCGGTCCCGCCAGCGGTCGAGCAGGTAGGGCTTCAGGGACTCGAAGGCTCCGCACAGCTCCTCCACGTCCGCCTCGCTCGCGGCGCCGCCGGCCAGGACCGCCGCGGCGGCGCGCCCCAGATACAGCGGCGCCAGGGCGCGCACCACCTGGTCCGGGGGCAGCGGCCGCCGGTGGTACGCCACGGCCGCGTCATACACGATCCGGGCCCACAGCGGCGCGGGGACGCGCGGCGGATCCGGCGGCGCCTCCGCCAGCGCGGCCAGCAGCGCCCCCGTGTCCGGCGCGAGCATCCGCCGCCACACGGGCATCAGCTCCGCCAGCGCCTGCCGGAACGTCGCCGCCATGCGGTCCACGTTCACCCACAGCGGCGCATCCTCCTCCGCGGCGGGCGTGCCGAAGGTGGGCACCGCGCTCGGCGCCTCCGCCTCCATCCAGGCCGCCGCGAACTCCTCCATGAGGGCGAACGCGGTGCCCACCACCGGCACGAAGCTCGCCATCAGGTCCGCGCCGGAATCCCGCGGCCCCCGCCGGCCCGGCCCCAGCCACGCCTGGCCGACCGGCAGCCCCGCCGCCAGCGCCGCGGTCACCAGCCAGACGTCGGGGCGCCGCCCGGCGGCACCCGCGGGGGCGCCGGAGGCCAGCAGCCGGCCGGCCAGGCGGGCCGAGAAGCCGAAGTGCGCCCCCAGCGGCTGGCGCAGCCGCCGGCCGTACAGGGCCCGCGTGAGCGGATACACCAGGTGTCCGGTCAGCAGTCCGTCGTGGCGGTGGCGCGCGTACAGCGGCGCCACGAGATCCAGACCGCCCGAAACGACCGGGTCCAGGAGCAGCCGCACCCACTCCGGCGTGATGGCCCGCACACCGCCGTCCACGACGGCGCACGCCGCGCCGGAACGCTCCGCCGCCGCGAGCAGCACCGGCAAGGCGCCGTCCTCGTCCGGCGCGGCGCCCCCCCACCCCCCCCAGCCCCGGCCGCCGGCCGGTTCGATCACCTCCAGCCGCACCGCGCCGGTCTGCGCGCGCCGCGCCGCCGCGGCGGCGGCGTCGCGGGAGCCGGCCACCACGACGATGGCGGCCCGGCGCCCGGCGAATCCCTCCGCCAGGGCGGTCGCGACGGTTTCCACGACGTGGCGCACCGTGCCGGCGCACGCGCGAGCCGCGACGCCCACCAGGATCTCCTCCCGGCCGGGGCGGTCCAACGGGCGCGGGGCCCGTCCGTCACGCGGATCGCGGTGTGCCATGATCGTGAGCGCCTGATGGCCTCAACTCTACTCCCGCCCCGGGTGGGGTGTAAGACCGTGACCGCGGACTCGCAGGTTGACGAACCGTGGCCCCCCGAGCCTTACTTGGGAACGCGGCGGCGCTCGCCGGGCCGCGTGGAGCCACCCATGACCGATCCGACCCACTCCGACGCGACGGCCGCCGCGGCCGCGCCAGGGCACGACCGTCCCCTGGTCGTGGTCAGCAACCGGCTGCCGTTCCGCGCCGAGCGGGACGCCAGCGGGCTGAGCCTCATGCGCTCGACGGGCGGACTGGTGGCCGCGCTCGAGCCGGCGCTCGAGCAGCGCGGCGGCGTGTGGGTGGGCTGGCCGGGGGCCACGCGCGAGGAGGCGGAGGCGGCCGGCGGCATGGTCCTCCCCCACACCACCCGGATTCGCTACCACCCGGTACCCCTCAGCGCCGCCGACGTCGCCCAGTACTACGGCGGCTTCTCCAACAGCACCCTGTGGCCGCTGTTCCACTACTTCGTTTCCCGGACGCAGATTGACGGCGCCACGTGGCGCGCCTACGAGCGGGTCAACACGCGCTTCGCCGAAGCCACGGCCGCCGAGGCGACCGAGGGCGCGCTGATCTGGATCCACGATTACCAGCTCCTCCGGACCCCGCACCACCTGCGCGGCCTCGCGCCCCGGAGCCGCATCGCCTTCTTCCTGCACATCCCGTTTCCCGCGGCGGACGTGTTCCGGGTGCTGCCGTGGTCGCGCCCGCTGCTGCAGGGCATGCTGGCCTGCGACCTGGTGGGCTTCCACGTCCCCGCCTACGCCCAGCACTTCCTGACCAGCGCGGAGCAGCTGCTGGGCTGCGAGGTGGACCGCGCCGCCGGGGTGGTGCGCTTCGAGGGCCGGGAGATCAGCGTGCAGGCGCACCCCATCGGCATTGACGTCGCGCTGATCGAGCGCCTGGCGGGGGCCGCGCCCCCTCCGCAGCGCGCCGCCCGCCGGGTGGCCGAGATCATCGGCGCGGACCGGCTGGACTACACCAAGGGCATCCACGAGCGGCTGCTGGCGGTGGAGCGGCTGCTGGAGCGCCGTCCCGGGTACCGCCGCCGGGTGCGCTTCACCCAGATCCTGGTGCCGAGCCGGGAGCGGGTGGCGGAATACGCGCAGCTCAAGCGCGAGATTGACGAGACCGTGGGCCGGATCAACGGCCGGTTCTCCGAGCCGGGCTGGAGCCCGGTCCGCTACCTGGCGCGCGCCCTCCCGCTGGAGGATCTGGTCCCGCTGTACCGGCAGGCGGACGTCGCGCTGATCACGCCGCTCCGGGACGGGATGAACCTGGTCGCCAAGGAGTACGTGATGGCGCAGCTCGAGGCCGACGGCGTGCTGGTCCTCTCCGAGATGGCCGGCGCCGCCGACGAGCTGCAGGAGGCGCTGGTCGTCAATCCGTTCGACATCGACGCGGTCGCCGACGCGCTGCACCGCGCGCTGGCCATGCCGGAGGACGAGCGCCGGGCGCGGATGTCGGCGCTCCGCGACCGGGTCCGCGCCCGCGACGTCCACGCCTGGGTCGCCGGCTTCCTGGGCGGGGCGGAGGAGGCCTGGGAGCGGGGGCAGCGCGCCGTGGCCACCGCCACCGAGGTGGCGCGCCGCCGCCTCGCGCCCTGGCTGGCGCAGCGCCCCACGGTGGCGCTGTTCCTCGACTACGACGGCACGCTGGCCCCGCTCGCCCCGCGGCCGGAGGACGCCCGGCTGCCCGACGCCGCGCGGCAGGCCCTGGAGCAGGCGGCGCGCACGCCGACCCTCGACACGGTGATCGTGTCCGGGCGCGCGCTGGACGACCTCAAGCGCATGGTGGGCGTGGGCGGCCTCACCTACGTCGGCAACCACGGCTTCGAGATCGAAGGCCCGGGCCTCGCGTTCCGGCACGAGCAGGCCGACCGCTGGGCGGAAAGCCTCGAGGCCGCGGCGGGGGAACTCGAGGCGCTCGGCGTCCCCGGCGCCCGGATCGAGCGGAAGGGCATCACCCTCGCCTATCACCTGCGGGAGGTCGCGCCGGACGAGCGCCCGCGGGCCGGGCGCGCGGCCGAGGGCGCGCTGCGCCGGAGACGGCTCAGGGTGACCTTCGGCGACCTCGTGGTCGAGGGGCGGCCGCCGGTGGACTGGCACAAGGGCCGCGCGGTGCTGCACGTGCTGGTGCACCGCCACGGCGCCGACTGGCCGGCGCGCGTCCGGGCGCTCTACATCGGCGACGACGTCACGGACGAGGACGCGTTCCGCTCGCTGCGGGGCATCGGCCGCTCCGTCCGCGTCGCCACGACCCCCGCGGCCGGGACCAGCGCCGCCGACTTCCGGCTGCCCGATCCCGACGCGGTGGGCCGCCTGCTCAAGTGGCTGGCGGCCGGCGCGTTCGCCGGCCCCACGCCCTGAGTCCTAGCGCTTCAGCTCCACCGTCCGCGTCGGGAACGGGATCGCGATGCCCTCCCGCGCGTAGCGGCGGTGGAGCCGCTTGATGAACTCGTGGACGATCAGGTACTGGTCCACGTATTCCCGGCCCCGCAGGTTCACCGAGAAGTTGACGCTCGAGTCGCCGAACGCGTTGTAGCGGATGCTCGGCTCGTAGCCCGGCACGCCGCCCGGCACCTCGCGCATCACCTCGCGCGCGACCTCGACCGTCACCCGCTCCACCGCTTCCAGGTCCGAGTCGTAGCCCACCCCCACCGGGACGCCCACCGACAGCTCCCGCTCCGGGAGGTAGTAGTTCGTCGTATTGGTCGAGGCCAGCTTGGCGTTGGGGATGACCGTGATGTTGCTCGAGAGCTGGCGGATCGTGGTGTACCGCCAGGTCACGTCCTGGACGTAGCCCTTCTCACCCGTGGCCAGCTCGACGAAGTCCCCCGGCCGCACCTGCCGCGACACCAGGATGTGCACCCCCGCGAACAGGTTGGCGAGCGTGTCCTGGAGGGCCAGGGCCACCGCCAGGCCGCCCACGCCCAGGGCCGTGAGCAGCGGGGTGATGGAGATGCCCAGGGCATCGAGGACGATCAGCAGCCCGACCACCCCCACGAGCACCTGGGCCAGGTTCGGCAGCAGCGTCGCGGAGGGGAGCGCGCTCTTGACCAGCGCGGTGCGGTGGTTGACCCAGGCCGCCGCGAGCCGCGCCGCCACCCAGGTGACGAGGAGGATCAGCAGCACCTCGACGGCGCGCTCGAGGACCCGCGTGAGGTGCGGCGGAAGCGACGACAGCTCCAGGCCCACATCGAGCCCGGCCACGGCCCCCGCGAGCACCACGGGGCCCTGGAGCGACGCGACCAGCAGCCGCTCCGCCGGCAGGCGGGACTCGGCGGTGAGCGCCGCCAGCCGCGGGAACAGCTTGCGGCGCAGCACCAGGCCCACCACCAGCCCCGCGACCGTGAGGGCGGCCGGCAGCGCCAGCGTCACCAGGTCTTCAGGCTTCGGCGTCACCACGTGTCTCCTCCTTTGATCGCGCCCGGGCCCCGCGGCCGGCGGCGCCCGTCACCCCTCCGCGCCCGCCCTCCTCCGCCGTCAGCGCGCGCTCGTACGCCGCCACCACGTCGTGCCGGCCGACGATCCCCTCGAGCCGCCGGCGGTCGTCGGGCGCCACCACCGCCAGGTAGTCCACGTCCCGCTGGCCGAAGCGGCGCAACGCCGTCAGGAGCGAATCCTCGGTGGTGACCGCGCCGCTCACCGGAGCCGCCAGGTCCGCCGCGACCACCAGCCCCTCGAGCTGCTGGTCCCCCTCCCCCGAGGCCTTCGCCTCCCGGATCGCGTCGAGGGAGAGCATCCCCACCAGATGGTTGTCCGCGTCCACCACGGGGAAGTCGGTCTGCCGGCTGCTCTTCGTGGCTTCGACGAGCTGCGCGAGGCTCGCCGCCTCCCGGATCACCTCCGGCCGGCGCCGCATGCACTCGGCCACGGTGACCCGGGCGAGCACCGCGGCGTCGGCGCCGTGGGAGAGCACCACGCCGCGCCGCACCAGCCACTCCGAGTAGATGTCCTCGTGGTGCAGGCCCCGGGCGACCACGTAGGCGAGCACCGCGGTGAGCATCAGCGGCAGGATCAGCCCGTAGTCCCAGGTCATCTCGAAGACCATCATGATGGCGGTGAGCGGCGCGTGGGTGGCGCCCGCCACCAGCCCCGCCATGCCGACCAGGGCCAGGGCCCCGGGCGCCAGATGCGCCCCGGGGAACAGCGCCCGCGCCCCCACCCCGAACGCGCCGCCCAGCGTGGCCCCGATGTACAGCGCCGGCGTGAACACGCCGCCGACGCCGCCGGCGCCGAAGGTCGTCGCCGTCGCGATCAGCTTGGCCGCCGTCAGCGCCAGCAGGAACCACCCGGTCCGTTCGGCCACGATGGTCAGGTTCAAGGCCTCGTGCCCGCGCCCCAGCAGGTCGGTGCGGAACACGAGGTCCAGGCCGCCCACGATCAGCGTCCCCAGCGCCACCTGCACCCACTTGCGCCTGAGCAGCCCGAACCAGTCGTGCGCCTTCCACACCCCGCGCGCGTACAGGACCGATACCACCCCGGTGAGCACCCCGAGGACCAGGTACAGCAGCATCTCCCACGGCGACGACACCGTGTACACGGCGGGCAGCGCCAGCACGGGATGGTTGCCGAACGCCCACCGCCCGACGGTCGCGGCCAGGATGCTCGCGACCACGAACGGCCCCAGGGCCATGCTGCCGGTGGTGCCGAGAATCTTCTCGATCCCGAAGACCACCCCCGTGATCGGGGCGTTGAAGGCGGCGGAGATGCCCGCCGCGGCCCCGCACCCCACCAGCGTGCGCAGCCGGTTGGGGGACGCCTTGAGCCAGCGCCCGATGCGGGAGCCCACCGCCGCGCCCGATACCACCGCCGGGCCCTCCACGCCGACGGATCCCCCGGTGCCGATCACGACGGCGGCGGCCAGCACCTTCATCGCCACCGGGAACGCCTTGATGAAGCCGCCCTTCACCGCGATCCGGTACATCACGTCGGGGATGGTCTCGCCCGGGGAGCTGCCCGTGCCCCAGCGCACCAGGGAGCGGCAGGCCGTCAGGCCGAGCGCCACGAACAGCGGATACAGGACCACGGCGGGCAGCAGCGTGTGCAGGGACCCGCCGAGGGTGGCCGCCTGGATCCAGTCAATCACGTGGTAGAAGACGACCGTCACGCCCCCGGCGGCCGCGCCGATGATCACCGCCAGGCCCATCAGCCGCGCCTGCTCGTCGCCGCCGATGGCGGCGAGGTTGGCCGTCAGGGCCCGCGCGAGCGAGCCCAGCCGGCGCACCGGCGCCCGCTCCACCGTCCCCGCCGTCACGGAGTCTTCCGCCGTCCAGCGCATGGCCGTCATCGGCTTATGGTGCCGGGCCTACCGGCCGTCAAGGGACACGACGAAGCCCCGCGCCCAGATGCGGAACGCGGGGCTTCATGCCGTGGCGTCACCACCGCGGCGTACGGATTGCTAGCTGTTCGGGCCCGTCACCACGAAGTCGTCGCGGCGGTTCTTCGCCCAGGCTTCCTCGTTGTGCGCGGGATCCAGCGGCCGCTCCTTGCCGTAGGAGATGATGCTGACCCGCGAGTCGGTGATGCCGTGATCCACCAGCCACCGCTTCGCGGAGGCCGCCCGCCGCTCACCCAGGGCGAGGTTGTACTCCTCCGAGCCCCGCTCGTCGCAGTTCCCCGCGATCTGGATCGTCACCTGCGGCTGCGCCTGGAGCACTTGGAGCTTCTGTTGCAGCGTCGCCACGTCCTCCGACGTCAGATCCGCCTTGTCGAAGTCGAAATGGACCCGCTGCTCCACCGTCGCCAGGTCCGCGGCATCCAGCCCGCCCGCCCCCTTGGCCGCCGCGCTGGTGGACTCCGCCTGGGCCGCCACCTCCGCCCGCAGCGAATCCGCGTGCGCCTGCACCGTCGCGAGCGAGTCCGCGCGCGCCACCGCCGCGATGGAGTCCCGGCGAGCCGCACTGTCGCTCGTGGCGGCCACCGCCGGCGCCGTCTGCAGCGCCGCCGGCTGCGGCGTCGCCGCCACCTGCGGCGGATTGTGGCTGCATCCCGCCGCCACCAGCGCCGCCACCGCCATGAGCCCCGCCGCCCCGCTGACCCTGCCGTTCATCTGCCTCCCCCGGATTGTGAGTTTGCCGACCTTGTACCCCGCCGTCGCCGGGAATATCCCCGCCCGCCGCCGCCGCGCGCCGGCGCCTCCTCGAACAGCATCAGCGGCGCCCGCGCGCTCACCCCCAGCTCCCGCGTCAGGAGCTCGAACACCCCCGAGAAGCGGATCAGCTGGCCCTCGGGCAGACGGCGCAGCGCCCCCAGAAACCGGCTCTGGGCCGACTGCGGCGCCCCCCGCAGCGCCCGCTGGCCCGCCGGCGTCAGTGTCAAGACAATGCTGCGACCATCGGCAGGCGATGGACGGCGCCGGACGAGCCCGCGCGCCACCAGCGCGCTCACCGCCACCGATACCGAACTCTTGTGCGTCAGGGTCCTGGCGGCGAGGTCATTGAGCGAGGCGGCGGGCGAGCCCGCCAGCTGCTCCAGGACGAAGTGCTGCGCCCCGCTCACGCCCAGGTCCCGCTCGGCGGCCTGGGCGGCGGCGCGGAACGCGCGCACCGTGCGGCGCAGGGAGTCCAGGACCGACTGGGCATACACCCGCCGGTCCCGGGCCGCCGGGTGAGGCCCCGCCGTGCCGGATGCCGCGCGCACGCGGAGAGATTTAGTTGGGAATCAAACTACTGGCAAGGGCCCGGCGAGCGGCCGCCGCGCTACTGCTCCCACCACAGCGCGGGATCGCGGAACCGGTGCGACGGGACGGGCAGGGAGAGCGCCAGGGTGCTGCCGCCCTCGCGCCGCGCGGTCACCACCAGCGTGCCCCCGAACACCGTTTCCGCGATCCGGCGGATGTCCGCCAGGGCCGGCTGCTCCGGCCCGACCTCCGCGCCCGGCGCCCGGACCTCGAAGCGCACCACGGGCCCCACGTTCTCCAGCGCCATGGCCACCGTGCCGACCCGGCCCTGGAGCCCCTGCACCGCCACCCGGATCATGGCCGACACGGCGGACCGCAGGCTCTCCGCGCTGCCCAGCACCGACACCACGTACGCCAGCGTCTTCAGCTCGAGGGTCACGCCCCGCAGCGCGGCCTGGGACCGCTCGCCGTCCACGCACGACCAGATCACCTGCACCACGTCGAACTCGCCGCTGTGCTCCAGCACGGCCCGCGCCCGGTCGTGCACCGTGCGCACCAGGGAGATGGCCTGCTCCAGCGACCGCGCCGCCGCGCGCAGGTCTTCGACCATCCTGCCCCGTGCCGGCTCGTCCGCCGCGGCCCCGCTTCCCCCGCCCCCGCCCCCGCCCCCGCCCCCCCCGGAGCCCAGAGCGGTCGTGGTGCGCACCACGGCGGTCCGCGCCACGGCCAGGGGGCCGGCGATGTCCTGGGAGAAGCTGCCGAGCTGGCTCATGAACCGCTCGAACAGATCCGGCGATCCCGTCCCGCTCGCCGCCTGCCGGCTCAGGCCCAGACACATGCCCGCCAGCTCCAGCGCCAGCCGCTCGCGGCTGCGGCGCTCCTGCGCTCCCGGCGGGGGCGCCGGCACCTGGTCGCGAACCGGGGCCACGCACCAGCGCGCGCCGTCGTTCAACAGCCCGGCGACCCACCGGCTCCCGGGCGGCGCCGGCATGGACATCTGCTTGATCGCGTGCCCCACCTCGGCGGTCACATCCCAGGCCCGCGCCTCAGGGATGTTCGCCGCCAGCGGCACGAGCCCGCCGGAGCCCGCCACCTCCCACACCCCGACCGTCCGCCCGCCCATGACGGCGCTGGTGCGCCGCAGGACTTCCTCGGTCCAGCGCGACAACTGCTCGAACGTCCCCGCCTCAGTCATGCTCCGGCGCTCCCGTCCCATCCAGTGACGACGTACCACGAGCCCACGTGTAGGGGCACTCGCGGTCGGGGGGGGGGGACGAACCGCTCGTGACGGAGAGGCACAATAATCGGGCCCCCGCCCATCCTGAAGCAAGGGCATAGATCACGGAGCGACCGATTCTCGGTGGACCCGCTCGGGATTAGGTTCCGAACGAGGAGGCAACCATGTCACCGATCATGCCGGCGATCTTCCTGGCCCACGGATCGCCCCTGTTGCTCGACGACGACGCCTGGGTGCGCGAGCTGGGCGGCTGGGCGGCGGCCATGCCCCGGCCGACCGCGGTGCTGATGCTGTCGGCGCACTGGGAGGAGCGGCCCATCACCCTCGGCGCCACGCGCCGGGTGCCGCTGGTCTACGATTTCTACGGGTTCCCCGCCAAGTACTACGACGTGCGATACCCCGCGCCCGGCGCCCCGGAGCTGGCGGCCAGGGTCGAGGCGCTGCTGGGGGGGCGCGAGCCTGTCGCGCGCTCCGATCGGGGGCTGGACCACGGGGCCTACGTGCCCCTGCTCGCGATGTACCCGAAGGCCGATGTGCCGGTGCTGCAGGTCTCGCTGCCCTCCGAGGACCCGGCGACGCTGTTCGAGCTGGGGCGGGCGCTGGCGCCGTTGCGGCGTGAAGGCGTGCTCATCGTCGGCAGCGGCTTCCTCACCCACAACCTGCGGGCCATGGACATGTCGCCCGGGGCGGCCACGCCCGCGTGGGCGGTGGAATTCGACGCCTGGGCGGCGGACGTGCTGGCGCGCCAGGACGTGGACGAGCTGCTGGATTACCGGCGCCGCGCACCGGGGGTGCGGCAGGCCCTCCCCACCCGGGAGCACTTCGTTCCGGTGCTGGCGGCGGCGGGAGCCGCCGCCGCCGTGCCGGGGCCCGTGGCCTTCCCGATCACCGGCTACAATTTCGGCTCGCTGACCAAGCGCTCGGTGCAGTTCGGCTAGCCGCGGCTGGCGCCCGGGCTCTCGGGGACGGCGCGCCCGCGGCGCGTTATCTTGGGGCGCATGAGCACCGGGCCCGACCGTGGCAGAGCGGCCGCCGAGGCGGTCGCGGCGCGGGCCGGCTCCGGCCCGCCCTCCGTGATCACCCCGACCTCGCTGGGGGCGCGGCCCGACGACGCCGAGCGCGAGGCCCGGCTCGACACCATGCGGCGCCGGGCCACCGGCCTGCTGGCGCTCGCCGCGGGTGTGTTCGTCGCGGCGCACCTGCTGGAGGCGCGGTACCCCTGGCTGGGATTCGTGCGGGCCACGGCCGAGGCGTCGCTGGTGGGCGGGCTGGCGGACTGGTTCGCCGTGGTGGCGCTGTTCCGGCATCCCCTGGGCATCCCCATCCCCCACACCGCCATCGTGGCGACGCGCAAGGACCGGATCGGCCGGGTGCTGGGGACCTTCGTCCAGAGCCACTTCCTCACGCGGGAGGTGATCGCCGCCAAGCTGGCGGAGGCGCGCCCCGCCGAGCGGGCCGCGCGCTGGCTGAGCGACCCGGAGCACAGCCGCCGCGTCGCGCAGCAGGTCGCCGGCGGCGTCGCCCGTACCCTCGAGGCCCTGCCCGACGAGGAGCTGCGCGCCCTGGTCCGGCAGGGGCTCCTCGGCCAGCTCCGCGCCACCCGCGTCGCGCCCGCGCTCGGCCAGACGCTCTCGCTGGTGCTGGCGGGCAACCGCCACCAGGAGCTGCTCGAGGAGGTCGTGCGGCTGGCCGCGCAGGCCGTGCACGACAACCGCGACCTGATCCGCGAGCAGGTGAAGGCCGAGAGCCCGTGGTGGGTGCCCGGGATGGTGGACGACCTGCTCTACCAGCGCATCATCGAGGCCATCGAGGCGATGCTGCGGGGCATCGGCGCCGACCCGCGGCACCCGGTCCGCGCCCGGTTCGACGGCGCGCTGCGCGCGTTCGTGGACCGTCTGGAGCACTCTCCCGACGCGATCGCGCGCGCGGAGGCGCTCAAGGAGGAGTGGCTCGCGGACCCGTCCGTGACCGAGCTGACGGACCGCGTGTGGGAGACGACGCGCGCCGCCGTCACCCGCGTCGCCACCCGCGCCGACGGCGCCGGACCCGGGCCCCTGGCGCGCGGGATCGCGGCGTTCGGCGCGGCCCTCGTCACCAACGAGGCGCTCCTGGCCGAGCTGAACGAGCTGGCCGTGGACTTCACCGTCGCCGCCGTCGAGCAGTACCGCGGCGAGATCGGGGACTTCATCGCGCAGACGGTCGCGGGTTGGGATCCGGCCGCGACCAGCCGCCGCTTCGAGCTGGCCGTGGGCCGCGACCTGCAGTACGTGCGGGTCAACGGCACGCTGGTCGGCGGGCTGGTGGGCCTGGCGATCTATACCCTGCTGCGGGTGTGGCGCTGAGGACCGGGAACCCGGGCACGCCTCCCAGGGTTGAAGCGCGCATGATCCCCGCCGCTCCGAGGGCGCGCCCGGGCCTTGCCGGTGCCGCGCTGCTCCTGACGCTCGCGCTCCCGCTCACCGGCTGTTCGGCACCCGGGCCATGGTCCCGCGCCGACCTGGGCGGAGCCATCATCATCCCGCCGATCGCCAAGCCGGACTTCACCTTCACGGATACGCGGGGCCGGCCGTTCGACTTCCGGAGCGCGACCCGCGAAGGGATCACGCTGCTGTACTTCGGCTTCACGCATTGCGCGGACGTCTGCCCGCTCCAGATGGACCACGTGGCCCGGGCGCTGCGCGCGCTGCAACCCGCCGTCGCCAGGCAGATCCGCGTCGTGTTCGTCACCACCGATTCGGCGCGCGACTCGCTGCCGCGCCTCAGGCGCTGGCTCGACCACTTCGATGCGCGCTTCGTGGGCGTCACGGCGGGTCTCGACCGGGTGAACGCGGTCCTGGGCGCGCTCCGCATCCTGCCCCAGGCCGCGCGCATCCCGACCGACAGCGGCTACGACATGGGCCACTCCGCGCTGGTCCTCGCGTTCGGCCGCGACGACACCTCGCGCGTGGCTTTCCCGCCGTCCACCACGCCTGAGGGATGGACGCGCGACCTCACCCGCCTGGTGACGATCGGCCCGCCGCCCGACAGCCTCGGCCCGGGCCCGCTGCCACCACAGCAACCCGCGGGCAACTAGCCCCGAACCAGGCACGGCCCGCCGGCTCGCCGCGCCCCGCCCCGGATACGCCGACGCACGGCGCCCGGGCCCGGCTTGCGATGCCGGGGCCCCGTGGCGTATAACGGCTGGCAATTCCGAAAGCCGCACCTGGCATTCACGGGGGAGGCGGGAGTGACCGACTGGGTGACGGTGATGGGGAGCTTCGTGGCGGATCTCGCGTTCCGCAGCCCCGAGCTGCCGCGGTGGGGGCAGACGGTCATGGGCTCCGAGTTCCGGCTGGGGCCCGGCGGGAAGGGCTCGAACCAGGCGGTGGCGGCGGCGCGGCTGGGCGGCAAGGTGAGCTTCATCGCCAAACTGGGCCGCGACCCGTTCGGCGAGCTGGCGCGGAAGACCTACCGGGCCGAAGGCGTGGACACGGAGTTCTGCTTCGAGGATGCGGGCCTGGGCACCGGGGCGGCCTCGATCGTGGTGCACGAGGGCAAGGGCGAGAACGCCATCGTGGTGGTGCCGGGCGCCGGGTACGCGTTGACGCCCGCGGAGGTGGACCGGGCCGCCGGCCGGATCCGAGCCTCGGCCATCTTCGTGACCCAGCTCGAGGTGCCGGTGGCGACCGCGGCACGGGGCCTGGAGCTGGCGCACCGGGCCGGCGTGCCGACGATCTTCAATCCCGCGCCCGCCCCGCGCCGGCCGTTGCCGGAAGGCCTGCTGGCCTGGTGCGACTATCTCACGCCGAACGAGAGCGAGGCGGCGGCCCTGACCGGCCGCGCGGTGGCGAGCGTCGCCGACGCCGAGCGCGCGGCGGACGCGCTGCTCGCGCTCGGCGCCCGGAACGTCGTGATCACCCTGGGCGAGCGGGGCGCGCTGGTCAAGAACGCGGAGCTGTGCCGGCACGTCCCCGCCCAGGACGCCGGCCCGGTGGTGGAGACCACCGGCGCGGGCGACGCGTTCAACGGTGGACTGGCCATCGCGCTGGCGGAGGGGCTCGACCTGGTGGCGGCGACCCGCCTGGGGTGCGCCGTGGCCGCCATCTCGGTGACGCGCTACGGCACCGCGCCGGCGATGCCCTCGCGCGCGGAGGTGGACCGGCTGCTGGCGCAGGCGAGCTGAGGGCCTGGGGAGGGAGGCGCGATGTTCCAGCCATCCACGTTCGCGGGCGCCCTGGTCATGACGATCTTCAGCACCGTCTGCTGGGGCTCGTTCGCGAACACGATGAAGCTCACGCGGAACTACCGCTTCGAGCTGTACTACTGGGACTACGCCGTCGGGATCGTGGTGATGGCGCTGCTCCTGGCCTTCACGCTTGGCTCGCTGGGCGGGGGGCCGCTGAGCTTCGCGGCGAACCTCCGGTCGGCGGCGCCGGCGGCGCTCGCCGACGCCGCCATCGGCGGCTTCATCTTCAACATCGCCAACGTGCTGCTGCTCGCCGGCGTCGAGATGGTCGGCCTGGCCGTCGCGTTCCCGATCGCGATCGGCATCGCGCTGGTGGAGGGCGTGGTCCTGAGCTACGCCATCCAGCCCCGGGGCAGCGCGCCGGTGCTGGCCGCCGGGGTGGCGCTGGCCGTGGTGGCCGTGATCCTGATCGGGCGTGCCTACGGCGAGCTCAGCGCCGGCGGAACCGGCCGCGCGCCGGCGCGGCGGGGCGTGGTGGTCTGCGTGGTATCGGGCCTGCTGATGGGGGCCTTCGCGCCGTTCGTCACCCGCGCGCTGACCGCCGCGCACCCGCTGACGCCGTATTCCGTGGCGGTGGTGTTCACGCTGGCCGCGCTGGCCTGCTGCTTCGTGTTCAACCTGTACCTGATGCGCCGACCGCTGGTCGGCGCGCCCGTGTCGTTCGCGGGCTACGTCGCGGCGCCCGCCCGCTACCACCTGCTGGGGCTGGTGGGTGGCCTGGTGTGGGGGTTGGGCACGGTGTTCAACTTCGTGGCCGCGGGCCTGGTGGGGGTGGCGATCTCGTACGCCATTGGCCAGGCGTCGCCGATGGTCGCCGCCCTGTGGGGCGTGCTGGTGTGGAAGGAGTTCCGGGGCTCCAGCGGCCGCGCGCGCGGCTACCTCGCCGGGATGTTCACCGCCTACGTCGCGGCCCTGCTGCTGATCGCGGAGGCCTACCGGCTCCGCTAGCGCCCGCCTAGGCCGGCGGCGGCAGGTCCAGCACCTCGCGCACCTTGCCGAGCAGATCCGCGATGGTCCACGGCTTGGGGAGAAACGGCACGTCGGCGGCCACCTCGCCGCTCTCGTGGACGTCGCGGGCCGTGTAGCCGCTGGTCAACAGCATCCGGGGCATGGGCGCGGTGCCCCGGAGCGCGGCCAGGAGCTGCGGGCCGCTGGTGTTGGGCATCACCACGTCGCTGATGACCAGGTCGGGCGAGGCCGGCAGCATCCCCAGCAGCGCGAGCGCCTCGCCGCCGTCGGTGGCGGTGAGCACGGTGTAGCCGTACTTCCGCAGCACCCGCGTGGCGGTCCGGCGGAGCGACACGTCGTCCTCCACCAGCAGGATGGTCTCCGTCCCGCCCACCACCGCCGCGGTCTCGGGCTCCGGCACCGCCTCCGGCGCCCCGTCGGCCGCCGGGAAGTACAGCTTGACGGTCGTGCCCCGGTCCGGCTCGCTGGCCACGGCCACGAACCCGTCGTGCTGCTTGATCAGTCCGTACACCATCGCCATGCCCAGCCCGGTGCCCTCCCCCACCGGCTTGGTGGTGTAGAAGGGCTCGAACACGTGGCGGCGCGTTTCGGCGTCCATCCCCTCGCCGGTGTCGCTGGCGGTGATGGTGACGTAGCGCCCCGGTCGCCCCCAGCCGTGGACTCGCTCGAACTCCTCGCTGAGTTCCTCGCGGCCGACCGTCAGGGTGATCCGGCCGCCGGCCGGCATGGCGTCCCGCGCGTTGGTGACGAGGTTCATGAGCATCTGCTCGACGGCCACGCGGTCGGCGCGGATCGCCGCGCCGGGGGCTTCGACGCGCAGCGCCACTTCCACGTCCTCGCGCACCACCCGGCGCGCCAGGCGGAGGAACTCGGCCAGCAGCGCGTCCGCGGCCAGGGTGCGGAGGGTCAGCGCCTGCTGGCGGCTGAAGGCCAGCAGGTTGCGGGTCAGCTCCGCGGCGCGGCGCGCCGCCTGGCGGATCGTGTCCAGCTCCTCGCGGTGCGCGCCCTCCGCCGGCAGGGTGGTGCTCAGCAGCTCGTTGGAGGCCAGGACCGTGGTGAGGAGGTTGTTGAAGTCGTGCGCGATGCCGCCGGCGAGCTGGCCCACGGCCTCGATCTTCTGGGACTGGCGGAGCTGGGCCTCCAGCTCGCGCTGCTCGGTCACGTCCAGCACCGTGCCGGTCATGCGCAGCGGGCGCCCGGAGGGGTCGCGGATGATGGTCGCTTCCTCGCGCACGATGCGCTGCGTGCCGTCCGGCCGGACGACGCGGTGCTCCATCACCCACGGGGTGTTCGCGCGGACGGCCTCGCCCACCTGGTCGCGGATGGGCTGCTCCTCCTCGGGCGGGACGCCGGCGAAGAACCGCGCGATCGTCACCGGCACGCTCCCGGGCTCGTAGCCGAAGATCCGGTAGGTCTCCTCGGACCACCACAGGGCGTTGCGGTCCACGTCGTCCAGGTCCGCGAGGTCCAGCTCCCAGATGCCCAGGTGGGCGATGGCCTGCGCGCGCGCCAGCCGCGTCTCGCTGGTCCGCAGCGCCTCCTCCGCCAGCACCCGCTCGGTGATGTCGCGGTCCACGCCGCGGTAGCCCACCAGCCGGCCGCCGCCGTCCAGCATCGGCACCGCGCTGCTCTCCAGGAAGCGGTAGGCGCCGTCCTTGTGCCGCCAGCGCAGCACCAGGTTGCGCCAGCCGCGGCGCTCCGCGGCCAGCAGGGCGAACTGCGCCTCGACCTCCGCGCGGTCCGCCGGATGGACGAACGGGAAGGCGCTCCGGCCCAGCAGCTCCTCGGGCCGGTAGCCGAGGATGGCCTCCACCGCGGGGTTGGAATAGGTGTGCACGCCGGCGCGATCAATGGACCAGACCCAGTCGGCCGTGGACTCGATGAACGAACGGAACCGCTCTTCGCTCTCCCGCAGCGCCACCTCGGCCCGGAGCCGCGCGGTGATGTCCCGGACCACGACCTGGACGGCCGGCTTGTCCCGGTAGAGCAGCGGCGTGGCGGCGACCTCGACGTGCACCACCGAGCCGTCCACCCGCAGGAACTTCTCGTCCACCAGCGGCACCACCTCGCCGCGCTCGGCCATGGTCTGCACCCGGCGTACCACGCCGGGCCGCGAATCGGGGTGGACGAAGTCCATGATCGGACGGCCGAGCAGCTCCGCGGGGCTGCGGGCGCCCAGCAGCCGCGCGCCGGCGGGGTTCATGAACACGATCCGCCCTTCGCTGTGGACCGCGATGAGGTCGGGCGCGACCTCCACCAGCCGCCGGTACTGCTCCTCGCTCGCCTTGAGCGCCGCGTCGGCCGCCTTCCGCTCGATGGCCATCGCCACCTGGGTGGAGACGAACTGGAGGATGTGCTTGTCCGCCTCCGAGTAGCGTACCCCCTCGGTGTAGGTCTGCACGACCAGCACCCCGATGGTGCGGCCGTCGGTCTTGAGCGGCACGCCCAGCCAGTCCACCGAGTCCGAGCCGATCAGCTCGACCTCGCCGCGCCGCACCAGGTCCCGCATCCCGACCGGTGTCACCAGCAGCGGCTGCCCGGTCCGCAGCACGTACTCGGTCAGGCCGCGGCCCAACGTCTTGGGGGGCGGGGCGGTGTCGAGCTCGTCCACGAAGTAGGGAAAGGAGATCAGGTCGGTGGCGGCGTCGTGGAGCGCGAAGTACAGGTTCTTCGCCGGCATCAGCTCGCTCACCACGCCGTGGATGGCCCGGAACAGCGCGTCCAGGCTGGGGGCGGTGTGGGCGGCCTCCGAGATCAGGCGGGTGGCGGCCTGGACGCGCTCGGCCCGCTTGCGCTCGGTGACGTCCACGGCCGTGACCAGCGCCCACGCCACCCGCCGCCCGCTGTGGATGGGCACGATCCGGGCCTCCAGCACCAGCGGCTCGCGCTCGCCGGGGATCGGCACCTCGGTGCGGCCGGGGAGCCCGGTGCGGAACACGCGCTCCAGCGCCTGCGCGAGAACGTCACCCTCCGCACGCGGCAGCTGCTCGCGCAGGTCCGTGCCCGGCAGGCGCGGCGCGGGCCGGCCCGCCAGGCCGCGATTGGCGTACGCGATGCGCCGGTGGCGGTCCACCACCAGGACCACGTCCGGTGAATGCTGGAAGAGCTGACGCCAGGCCTTCACGTCGGCCGGCAGGACACGGCCCGCGGGCGCCTCCCGGGCGTGAGGCGCCCGCGGCCCCGAGGCCGCGGGCCGACGCTTGCGTCGCTTCACCTTCCGAGGTGCCACCGGCCGGCTTCCCATGGCGCAGAACCCCGCGATGCTACTCTCGCGGGGCCCGGTCCGCCAGAGCGGGACCCCTCAGCGCGGCGCGGCGGCGGCGCCCCTCGCGTCGGGCCGGGCTCCGGCGGGCGGCGCGACGGCCGCGCCGGAACCCCGCCCGCCCCGGTCGGGCGCCGTGTACACGTCCCCGCCGAAGCTCGCCAGGCCAGGGGCGCCCGCGTAGCCCAGGTGCGCCAGGCCGAACAGGTCCTCGATGCTCCGCAACAGCGCGTAGTGGTTGTACGGCACGTCGGAAACGGTCCCCGGCTTGATGAAGGGCGACAGGAGCACCGCCCCCGTGCGCCCGCCGCCCGGCCCGCTCATGCCGGCCTGCGGGGTGTTGGGCCCGCTCAGCTCCCCGCAGCAGGCCGACGCGTCACTCCCGTCCGCCTCGTCGAGCGTCACGACCAGCAGGCCGCCCGCGCGGAAGGCGGGCGAGGCGGTGATGCGCGGCACCCACGCGGCCAGCCAGCGGTCGGCTTCCGCGAGCCCGCCCGGCCGGCCGTCCACGCACGGGCGGTCGTGCGCATCGTGGCACAGGTTCGGCACGATGAAGGCGAAGGTGGGCGTGGTCGCGACCGAGGCCAGGTCGGCCGGGAGCGCCGTCAGCGGCACCACGTTCGCCGCGCACGCCGGCGTGTCGAGGATCGAGTGAAAATAGACGAACGGGTCGTGCTTCGCGGCGTATTCGTCGCCGCGCTCCGCCCGCTCGGTCGCGTCCACCGCGCCGATCGGGGCATGGCCGCAGCGCGCGGCCTCCCGCGCCGGGTCGTTGCCCATGTCCTCCATGTAGCCCTTCCAGGTCAGGTGCCGGGCCTCGAGCTGGTTGGCGATCGTCGGCACGCTCGCCGGGTAGATGCAGCCCCGGCCCACAGGCTGACCGTCGGGCGCGGTCCCCGTCTGAACGAACTCCGCGTAGCGCTGGCAGTCGCCCTGCGTCTGCGGGGTCGGCGCCACCCCGCCGATCATCGCGAGGTAGTTGTCCAGGCTGTTGTGCCCCGTGGCGTAGTACTGCGTGAGCAGCGCGCCGGCCCGCACCATCGTGTCGGCCAGATAGGGCGCGGGCGACCCCGGCCCGAAGTTGGCGGCATAGCTGGAGTTCTCCAGCACGATCACGAACACGTGCCGGATCGGCGGCAGGGAGGCGAGCGGCACCGGCGCGGCCGCCGCGCTCGCGGCGGCGGGCGGACGATCGGGCCTGGCGCAGGCCCCGCCGAGCAGCGCGGGCAGAAGGGCGACACCGGCGGCGGCGGTGCGGCGCAGTGACCGCGCGGGGGACGTCATGGGCAGGTTCCTGGTCGAGGAAAGGGAACGCGAAGGATACACCCGACCCCCGGCCCGTGCTCCGCCGCCGCTTCGCGGCGGGATCCGGCCCCGCTCTGGCGCGGTGGCCCTCGCCGCAGGTCGGGATCCAGCGAGCGGCGCGACCGCCGCTTCGCGGCGAGGTCCGGCGGTAGTGGGCCGGACCACTACCGGTCCGGCCCCGGTCTGGCGCGACCGGGCGGGAATGACGTTATTGTCCCGTTGCACGTCCGCGTCCCCAATCCCGGAGCTATTGGTGACCTTCGCGTGAACCGCCGGCCGCCCGCGTCGCCCCGCGCCTCCCGTCCCCGCACCGCCGGGTCGTGAACCTCCGCGCGCAGCGCGTCGTGTTCGCGGGGACCAGCCGCCTCACCGACGCCTTCCCGGTGGCGGGGGCGCGGCTGCTGGACGGTGCGCTGCTGCCGGTCCTGGGCAGCCGGGCGCTGGCGGCGCACTTCGGGCGCCGCAACCGCCGCGTCATGCGCCGCGTGCGGGCCTTCCGGCGGTTCCTGGTCATCCCCGACATTCATATCGGCGACGCCGTGATGACCCAGTCGGCGGTCACCGCCCTGCGCGAGTACTTCCCCGACGCCCAGATTGACTACGTGATCGGGAAGCTGGCGGCCCCGCTCGTCCAGGGAAATCCCGAGGCCACCAGGGTCCTGCCGATCTTCTCCGGCGGGCAGTTTCCCGCGGCGGACGACGCGGCGGCGCTGCGCGAAGTGATCCGGGCCGGCCACTACGATCTGTGCCTGAGCTTCGGCCCGTTCATGGAGCCGGCGGACCTGATGCGGGAGGGCGCGGGCCCGCCGTTCGTCAGCTTCATGACCCACGCGCCGGTCCTCCTCAGGAACGAGCGCGATCCCGCGGAGATCAACCACTTCAGCTACCAGTACCGGCGGTTCGTGCACGCGCTGTTCGCGGGCGCCGCGTCGCCCGCGGGCCTCGCGCCGTTCCGGGGTGTCCGCACCACCTTCGCCGACGACGCCATCGGGCACGCCGCCCGCTACGCGGCCGAGGCCGGACTCGCCTCGGGGGCCCCGGTGATCATGATCAACCCCGACGGCGCCTGCCGGTTCACCCTGCTGCCGGTCGAGCACGAGGCCGACCT
This sequence comes from bacterium, assembly GCA_021787855.1. Classification (GTDB taxonomy): domain Bacteria; phylum Gemmatimonadota; class Gemmatimonadetes; order Gemmatimonadales; family JACORV01; genus Fen-1245. Next base: position 24,796 of record JAJYLI010000012.1, read on the forward strand.
GGTGCGGCGCATCGCCGCCGAGACCCCGCCCGACGCCCGCCTGCTGCTCGGCGCGGGACACACCTTCGCGGGCATCGGGCAGCGGCTGGTGGACAGCCTGCCCGGACCGCTGCGGACCAAGTGCCGCATCATCCCGCCGAGCATGCCGCTGGCCGCGTACGCCGCGCTGATGGATCTGGCCGACGTCTTCATCACCGGCGACACGGGGCCGATGCACATCGCCGCCGCCCGGCGCTACGCGCGCTCCGGCGCGCACCGCTTCCGCAACCGCACCGCCGTGCTGTCGCTGTTCGGGGCCACCGTGCCGCGCATGTCGGGGTACGACTCGACCAGACCGGGCTACCTGCCGGCGAACCAGGACGCGCCCTCCTGGTGCTACCAGGCCACGAGCCCCTGCCGCAACATCACCTGTCTCAACAAGTACTTCAAAACCTGCCGCGCGGTGCGCTGCTTCGAGGGCGCGGACCCCTCCGCCCTCGCGGCGCTGGTCGTCGCCCACGTCCGCGGCCTGCCGTCCAGACCCGGCTGCGCCGGCGCCGCCGCCGACGCCGCCCCCGTCCCGGGCGCCGCGTGATCCACCTGTCGCTGTTCCTCCTGGCCTACGGGCTCGGCTTCGTCGCGGCCATCCCGGTGGGCGGCTCGCAGATCGAGATGGCCAAGCGCGCGGTCGGCGGCCACCTGTGGGCCGCCGGCATGGTCGTCCTCGGCTCCGTCAGCTCCGACGTCGTCTATGGCGGCGTGGCGCTGTTCGGGATCGCCCCCGTCCTCGAGACGCCGTGGGTCCTCGCCGCCTTCAACATCACCGGCGCGCTGCTGCTGTGGCTGCTGGCGTTCCTCACCCTCCGGCAGAGCCGCCTGCCCCTGGACCTCAGCGGCCAGCACTCCGCCCTGCGCAGCGGACGCTGGGCGTACGTGACGGGCTTCTCGCTCGCCTTCAGCAATCCGCCCATGGTGCTGTCCTGGCTGCTGGGCGTCGCCCTCGCCAAGCGGCTCGGCCTGGCGAACCCCTTCCCCGCGAGCGCCAAGGCCGCCTTCCTGGCGGGCGGCGCGCTGGGCCTGGCCAGCTACCTCATGCTGCTCGGCCTGGTGATGTACCGCATCAAGCACTTCATCCCGATCAGCGCCGTGGGCAAGGTGTATCGCTGGCTGGGCATCATGCTGCTGGCGCTTTCCGGCTACTTCGTCTACGGCGCGGTCCGGTTCTTCGTCGCCAGGCACTAGTCCCCGAAGACCATTCCTCCCGCCACCGGGACCGGGCTGGTGCGCGTCACGCTCGTGCCGTCGCCGAGCTGGCCGAAGTAGTCGTCGCCCCAGCAGTACATCGCGCCGGCCGGGGTGAGCGCGCAGGTGTGCTCACCCCCCGCGCTGATGGAGGCGAACACCAGGCCGCCGGACACCGCCGCCGGCGCCGGCCGGCTGGTGTAGCCACCGTCGCCCAGCTGGCCGTGGTCGTCGGCGCCCCAGCACCAGGCGGCGCCCGCCGCGGTCAGGGCGCAGGTGTGCGCGTAGCCGGCGCTGATCTGCGTGAAGACGAGCCCGCCCGTGACCGCCACCGGGCTCAGCCGCTGCTCCAGCGTGCCGTCGCCCAGTTGGCCGAAGGCGTTGTAGCCCCAGCACCAGGCGCCGCCGTCCGCCGCCAGCGCGCAGGAGTGGTTGCCGCCCGCGGCGACCGCCTGGAAGCTCCGGCCGCTCGCGACCGCCACCGGATACGGCCGCCCGAGGCCGGTCCCGTCGCCGAGCTGCCCGCTGGCGTTGGAGCCCCAGCAGTACGCCGTCCCGGCGGCGCTGACGCCGCAGGTGTGGTCGCTGCCGGCGCTGACGTCCGCGAACACGAGGCCCCCCGCGACAAGGGTCGGCGCGGTGCGCGACGCCCTGGTGCTGTCTCCCAGCTCGCCGTAGCCGTTCCCGCCCCAACACCACGCGGCGCCCGCCCCGTCCAGCGCGCAGGTGTGGGAGCGGCTGGCCGTCATCGTCCGCAGGACGAGTCCGCCGCTGACCGCCACGGGCAGGGTCGTGTCCGGCTTGAAGGCGATGCCCAGCTCGCCGTCGCCGTTGAACCCCCAGCAGTACCCGGCCCCGTCCAGGGCCAGCCCGCAGGAGTGGTAGAAGCCCGCGGCGACGCCGCTCACGCCCAGGCCGCCCGCCACGGGGACGGGGGTGATGCGGTGGGTGTAGGACCCGTCGCCGAGCGCCCCGTAGGAGTTGTTGCCCCAGCAATAGGCTGCCGAGGTCCGCACGGCGCAGGTGTGCGTGAAGCCCGCGCTCACCGCCGTGAAGCCACCGCCCCCCCCCGCGACCGCCACGGGCGCGGGCCGCGTCGCGCTGCCGCCGTCGCCGAGCTGGCCGAAGTAGTCGTCGCCCCAGCAGAACGCGGCGCCGCCCTGGGTGAGCGCGCACGTGTGGGCGAAGCCGGCGGTGATGACCGCGAAGCTCAGGCCCCCCGCCACGGGGTCCGGGCCGGCGCGATCGCTCAGGCTGGTGTCCCCGAGCTGGCCTCCGCCGTTGGCGCCCCAGCAGTACGCGGCGCCGCCCGCCACCAGCCCGCAGGTGTGCTCGGCGCCGAGGGTCAGCGCCACGAAGGTGAGCCCCCCGGTCACCGCGCCGGGAGTGCTCTGGCCGCGGAAGGACCCGGTGCCGAGCTCGCCGTCGGCGTTGGAGCCCCAGCACCAGGCCGCGCCGCCGGCCGTCAGGCCGCACGTGTGGTTCGTGCCGGCGCCGAGCCACCGGAAGGCCAGGCCCCCGGTGACGGCCACGGGCGCGTTCCGGGGCGTCGCCGTGCCGTCCCCCAGCTGGCCGTTGTAGTTCCAGCCCCAGCACCAGGCCTCGCCCGCCTCCGTGAGCGCGCAGGTGTGGGCGCTCCCCAGCGCGAGCGAGACGAAGATCCGGCCGCCCGCGACCGCCGTGGGAACCGGCCGGTTGGTGAGCGTGCTGTCGCCGAGCTGGCCGGCGTCGTTGGCGCCCCAGCACCAGGCCGCCCCGGCGCTCGTGAGGGCGCAGGTGTGGCTGTGGCCGGTCGTCAGCGTCCGGAAGCGCAGGCCTCCCGCCACCGCGGCCGGAAGCAGCCGGGCGGTCTCGGTCCCGTCCCCGAGCTGGCCATCGTCGTTGGCGCCCCAGCACCAGGCCGTGCCGTCCGCCGTGAGGCCGCAGGTGTGGTTGCCCCCGGCCGTCAGCGCCGCGAACCGGAGGCCGCCGGCGACGGGCACCGGGACGATCCGGGTGGTCTGGGTGCCGTCGCCGAGTTGGCCGTCGCCGTTGGCGCCCCAGCACCAGGCCGCGCCGCCGGCGGCCAGAGCGCAGGTGTGGTCGTAGCCGGCCACGAACGGCATCGCCTCGACCGCCGTGGCCGCGGGGGCGGTGACGGCGCGGTCGCGGCAGCCCGCGGGTGCCAGCGCGAGCGCCACGGTGCCCAGGGCGGCGGCCGCCCGGCGCAGGCCGGGCGACGCCGCGCGGGTGCCGCGCTTGGCGGCCCCGCCGGCGGGCGATGCCTGGATTCCGCTGCGAGCGGCCATGGGGACAGGTTACCGTCGAGGCGTCGGTTGACCGTTAGGGCGCGGCGCCGGCCGTGTCAAGAGGCGTCCCGCCGCCGCGGCGATGACGGCACGCCTCCGGGACCGGGCCCCGGGCGGCCGGCAGGGCCGGACGTAGCCGCGAACCGGCGCCCGGGATAGCTTCGTCGGATACCGACCCACGCTGGGTGAAGGACATGCCCGAGAAGCGGATGTCCCCGGCGCCCGTCGCGCTGGACTCCTACGATAGCCGGATCGGAGCGCTGCTCCGCAGACTGAGCGACGGCAGCCCGTTCAAGCTGCATGACGCGTCCGATCTCTACGGCCTGCACGCCCTGGCGGAATTCCTGCAATACGAGATTGACGGCTCGTTCCAGACCGACGTGAACGAGTACATGGTCCAGCCGTTCTGCCTGGTGTTCGTCTGCCCCGATGCGATCGCCGGTTTCAAGGCCGAAGACCCCGAGCGGGCGATCGAGGTCATCCGCGCCATGGGCGCCGCCTTCGGCAAGGTCACCCGCAAGGCCGACCGGGCGGCCAGGTTCGGGGTGGACTTCGTCACGCTGCTCAGGCGGACGAGCCCCAGGAGCATCAAGGAGTCCTACGTCTCCCGCGTCACGGAGCCCCTGGTGGCGGCCGCCCTGGAGGCGGGGCTGCCGACGACGCTGTCCTTCGGGATCGCCGGGCATCCGGATTCCGCCGTGAAGGGGGTGGAGGACCTGTTCCTGAAGGCGATCTACGCGCTGGAGGAGGCGCGGCGGCTGGGGCCGGGGAGTGTCGTGGCGTACGACGTCCGGAGCATGCCGGCCATGAGCGATGCCATGATCAGGAAGCTCACCGAGGAAGCCGAATGAAGCGCGGGCTGCCTTCCCCCCGGCCAGCCGCCAGCACCCAGATGACCCCGCCGGCGAGCGCCGCCACGGGCAGGATCAGGACCGCCTGGCCCAGCGAGCTGTGGTCCGAGATCAGCCCCACGAGCGTCGGGGCCGGCACGTCGCCGAACAGGTGGATGGCGAAGATGCTCAGCGCCATCGCCGTCGCGCGCATCTCGGGCGGCACCTCATTGAC
>JAJYLI010000165.1 GCA_021787855.1 bacterium
GGGAGACGGAGGCCGGCGCGGCGAGCCGCGAGCGCCGCTGGCTGCACGGGCACTGCGAGCCGCGGCTGCTCGGCTGGGCGGCGGGCGGCGCGGGCACGGAGCCGCTGGACGCCGTGTGCGCCGCCCTGGCCGAGGACTTCGAGCGCGAGGTCGGGCACACGCTGCCGCCCGCGGTGGCCGCGCCGTGCCGCTCGAAGCTGGCCGCGCTGGAGCGGACGCTGGTGGACGTCGCGGGTATGCTCAACACCGCCGTGATCGTGGAGCGCACCACCGCGGACCCCCGCTACGGCCGCGAGAAGAACCACGCCGTGCCCCGGAAGCTCGGCTCGAAGCTGTGGCTGTTCGACTGCGTCAACTGCGACAAGTGCGTGCCCGTGTGCCCCAACGACGCCAACTTCGCCTACGACGGCCCGGCGCTCGACGTCGCGCTCCAGGACGTCGAGGTGGACCCGGGAGGCGGGTGGCGGGCGCTGCCCGCCGAGCCGTTCCGCGTGGCCGCGGAGCACCAGCTCGCCAACTACGCCGACTTCTGCAACGACTGCGGCAACTGCGACGTGTTCTGCCCGGAGGACGGCGGGCCGTACGTCGCCAAGCCTCGGTTCTTCGGGAGCCTGGAGAGCTACCGCCGGCACGCGGGGCGGAACGGGTTCTACCTCGAGGGCGACGCCGCCCGCCGCACCATCCACGGCACCATCGAGGGCCGGACCTGCCGGCTGGAGCTCGACGCCGGCGCCGGCCGGGCGACGTTCGACGACGGCGTGGCGGTCACGGAGATCGCGCTGGACGGGCACGTGCCGGTCGCCTGCCGGTTGATCGAGGGCGCGCCCTCCGGCGGCGGGCCGCACCGGGTGGAGCTGCGCCGCTACCTGGCGCTGCGCCACCTGGCGGAGGCCGTGGCCGACCCGCGGCACGTCAACTACGTCAACGTCATGACACCGTGAAGGAGACGCGCGTGGCCAGGAAGAGGGCCTCCCGCCCCCGCCCGAAGACCGGGCGGGCGCTGTTCAAGGGGAAGGACTGGATCACCACCGAGGAGTGGGCCGACGCCGAGATCGAGACGCTGCTGGACGTCGCGGGCGATCTCAAGCGGAAGTTCCGGGCCGGGAAGCCGCACCGCCATCTGCCGGACCAGACCATCTTCCTGATGTTCTTCGACAAGTCCACCCGCACGCGCAACTCCTTCGAGGCCGGCGCCACCCAGCTCGGCGCGCACGCGCACTTCCTCACCGCGGACGCCATGCAGGTCAGCCACGGCGAGAGCCCCAAGGACACCGGGGTCATCCTGTCGCGGTACGGGCACGCCATCGCCATCCGCCACGACCTGATCCCCGGCGAGGGGAACCGCTACATGCGGGAGGTGGCGAAGTGGGCCGACGTCCCGGTGATCAACATGCAGTGCGACGTGGACCACCCCTGCCAGACCCTCGCCGACCTGATGACCATCCGGGAGAAGCTCGGCCGCGACCTCCGGGGGAAGAAGCTGGCGGTGAGCTGGGCCTACGCGCCGAGCTACGCCAAGCCGCTGTCGGTGCCCCAGGGCCTGATCATGCTGATGCCGCGCTTCGGGATGGACGTGGTGCTGGCGCACCCGCCGGAGTACTTCCTGATGCCGGAGACGCTCGAGGCGGCGCGCCGCAACGCCAGGCGGGCCGGCACGACGTTCGAGGTGGTAAACGACATGGACGCCGCCTTCGAGGGCGCGGACGTGGTGATCCCCAAGAGCTGGGGCTGCCTGGAGACGATGGGCGCCAGGCCGGAGGAGTCGCTGCGCATCGCGAAGCAGTACACCGGGTGGATCTGCGACGCGCCGCGGCTCGGGCGGGCGAAGCGGGGCGCGCTCTACATGCACCCGCTGCCGGCCGACCGCGGCAACGAGGTCACCGACGAGGTGATTGACGGTCCCCAGTCGGTGGTGTACGACGAGGCGGAGAACCGGCTGCACACGGCCAAGGCCATCATGGCGCTCACCATGGCGGACAAGCCGGTGGAGTACCGGACGGCGTGATCATCCGCAACGCGCGGGTGGTGACCCTGGACGCGGACAACCGCGTCCTGGACGACGCCGACGTGGTCATCGGCGATGACGGCGCTATTGAGCGCGTCGGCGAGGGGCTAGGGGCTGGGGGTCAGGGATTGGGGTCCCTAACCCCTAACCCCCAACCCCTAACCCCTGCTTCAGACGTCATTGACGCCGGCGGGCGCCTCCTCATGCCGGCGCTGATCAACTGCCACACCCACCTGTATTCGACGCTCGCGCGGGGGATCAGCCTCCCCGGCCGGCCGCCCCGGAACTTCCCCGAGATCCTCAAGAAGCTGTGGTGGCGCCTGGACCGCGCGCTGAATCCCGACGACGTGTACTACTCGGCGCTGGTGGGCCTGGTGGACGCGGCCAAGAACGGGGTCGGCACCCTGGTGGACCACCACTCGAGCCCCAACGCCATCGCCGGCAGCCTCGACCTGATCGAGCGCGCCTTCCGGGAGGTGGGCCTGAGGGGCGTGCTGTGCTACGAGACGAGCGACCGCGACGGGCCGGCCAAGGCGCGGGAGGCCATCGCCGAGAACGCGCGCTTCCTGGACCGCGTGGGCGCGGGCCGCGGGGGGCGGGGGGCGGGGGGCGGCACGATCGCGGCGAGCTTCGGGCTGCACGCCTCCTTCACCCTGTCGGACCGCACGCTGCGCGCGGCGGTCGAGGCCCTGCGGGGCGCGGGGCCGGAGGCCGGGTTCCACATCCACGTGGCCGAGGACCGCAGCGACCTCGAGCACGCGCGGCGGCGCTGGGGCAAGACGGTGGTCCGCCGGCTGCGCGACCTGGGGGTGCTCGGCGACCGCGCCCTCGCCGCGCACTGCGTCCACGTCACCGCCGGCGACGTGGCGAGCCTGGCGAAGCTGGGCGTCAAGGTCGCGCACAACCCGCAGTCCAACAGCAACAACGCCGTGGGCGTGGCCCGGCTGCTCGAGCTGCTGGCGGCGGGCGTGCTGGTGGGCCTCGGCTCCGACGGCTACACGCCGCGGATGTGGGAGGAGTTCAAGACCGCCTTCCATCTCCAGAAGGTGCGCACCGGCGACCCGCGGGTGGGCTACGCGGAGGCCTACGCCGTCGCGCTCCTCAACAACCGCGAGATCGTCCGCCGGCTGTGGGGCTTCGACGTCGGGCGCGTCGCGCCCGGCGCGCGGGCGGACCTGATGCTGGTGGATTACCATCCCCCGACGCCGCTGGGGCCGGACAATCTCTTCGGGCATCTGCTGTTCGGGATCGCGGACGCGCCGCTCGACACGCTGATCGTGGACGGTCGCGTCGTGGTGCGGGATCACCGTTGTGTCACCGTGGACGAGCGCGCGGTCGCCGAGCGCGCCAGGAGGCAGGCGAAGGCGCTATGGGCACGATTCTGACATCCGGGCCGACCTACGAGGAGATGCGCAATCCCGCGACCCTGCCCCCCGCGCTGCGCAAGCGGGCGCTGGAGGTGGCGCACGGCGACCCGCTGGATCCGCTCAACCTGTTCAACATCACGTGGAAGAACCGCGAGAACCGGGTGCGCCACGTGGTGCTGCTGAAGGAGCTGACCGGCGTCGCCGCCAACGTGATCGTGCTGCTGGCGCGCGACTTCCCCTCGGGCAGCCACAAGGTGGGGCCGGCGTACACCACGCTGATCGAGGGCGAGCTGGCCGGCGAGATTCACCCGGGCCGGAACACCATCATCGGCCCCTCGACCGGGAACTTCGGCATCGGGACCGCGTACATCGCCCGGCTGATGAAGTACCGCTGCGTGGTGGTCATGCCGGAGCAGATGAGCGCCGAGCGCTACGAGCGCATCCGCCGCTACGGAGCGGAGCTGGACCTGACGCCCGGCTCCGAGAGCGACGTGATCCTGGTGCTCGAGCGCACGCGGGACCACTACCGCAAGGACCCGCAGAACAAGGTGCTGGCGCAGTTCGAGCTGCTGCCCAACTACCGCTTCCACCGCCACGTGACGGGCGACGCCGCGCTGGAGGCCGCGAAGGGCGTGGGCAACGGCAGGGTCGCGGCGTTCGTGTGCGCGCCCGGCTCGGCGGGCACGCTGGCCGCCGGGGACGAGATCAAGAGCCGGTTCGCGGATGCGGCCATCGTGGCGGTGGAGCCCCAGGAGTGCCCGACCCTGACCGACAACGGCCGCGGCACGCACCGCATCGAGGGCATCGGCGACAAGATGGTGCCGCTGATCCACAACGTGCTCACCACCGACTACGTGGCGCGGGTGCACGACGACGACTGCGTGGCGGGGCTCAAGGTCCTCGAGCACGGCCGCGGCGTGCTGGAGAAGACGCTGCGCCTGCCGGCGGGCGCGCTCGACCGCCTGGGCGGCTGGTTCGGCATCTCCAGCGTGTGCAACATCATCGGCGCGCTCAAGGCGGTGAAGCTCCTGGGCCTCGGGGCCGGCGACAACGTGGTCACCGTGGCCACCGACGGGTTCGACCGCTACCCTTCCGTGATGGCGGACCTGGAGAAGCGCCGCGGGCCCATCGGCGACGACACGATCGCCTCGTGGTACGAGGAGATCTTCCGCGGCGCCTCGCCGGCCAACATCCTCGACGTCCGGCCGGCGCGCGAGAAGGAGCGGCTGTTCCGCCAGAAGCGCGAGGTCTGGACCCAGTTCGGCTACCAGGACGCCTACCTGGAGCAGATGAAGTCGCAGGCGTTCTGGGACGCCGAGTACGCGCGCATCGGGGAGATTGACCGGGGCGTCGCCGCCGGACGGAAGCTGCCGAGCCCATGAACGAGATCCGGGAGCTGGTCGAGGCGCTGGGGCCGGTGGGGCCGGCGGCCGGGGGCTCTCCCCCGCCGTCCCCGGTGCTGGTCACGCTGGTCAGGGTCGCCGGCTCGGCCTACTCGGGGCCGGGCACGCGGATGCTGGTGCTGCCCGGCGGAAGGATCGCCGGCGCCTTCGGGGCCGGCTGTTTCGAGCAGGACCTGGTGGGGCACGCCGAGCGCGTGCGCAAGGCGGGCGCGCCGGCGGTAGTGACCTACGATCTCACCAGGGACGACGACAAGCCGTGGGGCCTGGGGATGGGCTGCCGCGGCAGGCTCGACCTCATCCTCGAGCCGCTCGCGCCGGGCGTCGTGCCGGAGTTGCTGGCGTTCCTGGCCGACGCGGCGAAGGCGCGCAAGGCGGCGGCGGTGGCGACGGTGATCGCGACCGGCGGCGATCCCGCGGTGGCCCTCGGCTCGCGGCTGCTGCTGCGGGCCGACGGCGTGCAGGGAGGCGATCTCGGCAACGGCGCGCTCCGGACCGCGGCGAAGGCCGCGGCGCGCGAGGCGCTCTCCAAGCGCCGCTCCGGCTTCCTCGCCCAGGCGGTCGCGGGCGGCCAGGCCGAGCTGCTGGTCGAGTACGTCCCACCGCCCATCCGGCTGGTGGCCTGCGGAGCGGGACGCGACACCGCCCCGCTGGAGCGCCTGGCCGCGGAGCTGGGCTGGGACGTGCATCTGCTGGGCAAGGAAGAGATGCCCGCCGCGCTCGATGCGCGCACCGCGGCGGTCATCATGACCCACAACCTGGCGCGGGACACGGCGCTCCTGGCGTCGCTGCTTCCCTCGCCGTGCCGCTATGTCGGTCTCCTGGGCTCGCACGAGCGGGCCGGGGAGATCCTCGCCGAGCTCAAGCGCCGGGGACAGGAGCCGACCAAGGCCCAGCTCGCGCGGCTGCACTCCCCGGTGGGTCTGGATCTCGGGGCCGAGGCGCCGGGCGAGGTCGCGCTGGCGATCGTGGCGGAGGTCCAGGCGGTGCTGTCGGGGCGGCACGGCGGCTCCCTCAAGAAGCGCAAGGGGAAGATCCACGACCGGCCCTGAGGCGGCGTCGCCGTCGGTCGGCGTGGTGGTGTTGGCGGCGGGCGAGTCCCGCCGTCTTGGCGAGCCCAAGCAGCTCCTCCGGTATCATGGCGAGACGTTGTTGCGCCGCGCCGCCCGCACGGCGGTCGAGGCCGCCGTGGGGCCGGTGGTCGTGGTGATCGCGGCGGGTCCC
>JAJYLI010000166.1 GCA_021787855.1 bacterium
GCGGGCGTCACCGCGGCCGGGGTCACCGCGCTGCAGGTGGTGGACATCCTCGGCACCATCGAGCAGGCGAACATGGACTCGGAGCTGCTGGAGCGCGCGCCGCGGGTCGCGGTGTACCAGCCCCCGTTCTCGCCGCCGTGGGACGACGCGGTGACCATGGCGTTGCAGTACGCCCGGATCCCGTTCACGCGGGTGTGGGACCCCGAGGTCCTGGGCGGCCGGCTGGCGGAGTTCGACTGGCTGCACCTGCACCACGAGGACTTCACCGGGCAGTACTCCAAGTTCTACCTCACGTACGCCGGCGCGCCGTGGCTCACCGACATGGTGCGGGCCAACCAGGCGGCGGCGCGGCACCTGGGCTACCCCGACGTGCCCGCGCTCAAGAAGGCGGTGGCGCGCACCATCCGGGGGTTCGTCGAGCGCGGCGGCTTCCTGTTCGCCATGTGCGCCGCGACGGAGACGCTGGAGCTGGCGCTGGCCGCGCAGCACGTGGACATCGCCGCCTCGTTCGCCGACGGGACGCCGATGGATCCGGACGCCGACGCGAAGCTCGACTGGACGCAGGCCCTGGCGTGCCAGAACGCGCACCTGGTGATGGATCCGGGCATCCCCGCGTTCTCGGACATTGACGGGCACCAGGTGAACAACCCGGGGCACCGGCAGCCGCTGGGCGCCTTCGAGCTGTTCAATTTCAGCGCCAAGATTGATCCGGTGTACACCATGCTGGTCCAGTGCCACCGCCAGGTGATCCCGGATTTCTACGGCGTCACCACCAGCTTCACGCGCCACACCCTCAAGCCGGCCGACATCATCCTGGCCGAGGAGCCCGGCGCGCCGTGGGTGAAGTACATTCATGGCGACCGGGGCCAGGGGACGTGGACCTATCTGGGGGGGCACGACCCCGAGGACCCCGAGCACCAGGTCGGCGCGCCGCCGACCGACCTGTCACTGCACCCCCATTCCCCGGGCTACCGGCTGATCCTGAACAATGTGCTGTTCCCGGCCGCCAAGAAGCACGAACTGAAGACGTGAGCGGCGCACGGCTCGGCGCCGACGCCCGGCGCGCGATCGCGGACGCGATCGCGGCGGCGGGCGGCCGCGAGGTGTCGTTCGTCGCCACGCTCGACGCCGAGGGCACCATCGGCGGCGCCGCGGCGGTGGCGCGCGGCACCGTGGACGCGGTGCTGGCGCTGCCGGGCGTGGCGGGGCGCGGCCAGATGGTGCTGCACAACCATCCGAGCGGCGTCCTCGACCCCTCCACGGCCGACCTGGACGTGGCGGTGCGGCTGCACGACGGCGGCGTCGGATTCGGCATCGTGGACAACGCCGCCACCCGGCTGTACGTCGTGGTCGAGGTGCCGAAGGCGCCCCGCCTCGAGCCGCTCGATCCCGTCGCCGTCGCGCGGCTGCTGGCGCCCGGCGGCCCGGTGGCGGTGGCGCTGGGCCGGCACGAGGACCGCGCCTGCCAGCGCGACATGGCCGCCTACGTCGCCGACACCTACAACGAAGGCGGCGTCGCGGTGCTCGAAGCCGGCACCGGCGTCGGGAAGAGCTTCGCCTATCTCGTGCCGGCCATTCGCTGGGCCGCCGCCAACGGCGAGCGCACGGTGGTCTCGACCAACACCATCAACCTCCAGGAGCAGCTTGTCGGCAAGGACCTGCCGGTGCTGGCGGATGCGCTGGGCACCGCGGACCGGCCGGTGGGCTACGCGCTGCTCAAGGGCTGGCGCAACTACGTCTGCCTCTCGCGGCTGGCGCAGGCCGCGCGCGGCGTGGGCACGCTGCTGGAGCCGGAGCGCCGCGACGAGCTGGAAGCCATCGCGGACTGGGCGCGCCGCACGTCGGACGGCAGCCTCTCCGACCTGAGCTTCACGCCCAGCCCGGAGGTGTGGGACGAGGTCGCCGCGGAATCGGACCTGTGCTCGCGCCTCCGCTGCCCGCACTTCGACCGCTGCTTCGTGTTCGCCGCCCGCCGCCGGGCCGCGGACGCCGACGTCGTGGTCGTGAACCACCACCTCCTGGCGAGCGACCTGGCGGTGCGGGACGCGGCGGGCAACTGGCGGGACGCCGCGGTGCTGCCGCCCTACCGGCGCCTCGTGGTGGACGAAGCCCACCATCTGGAGGATACCGCCGCCACGCACCTGGGCCGCCAGGCCACCTCGCGCGGCGCCGAGCGCCTGCTGGCGCGGCTGGAGCGCGGCCAGCGCGGCGTGCTGCCCGCGCTGCGGGGGACCCTGGCGAGCGACGCGGACGAGGTGCTCCAGGCCACCGTGCGCGGGCTGCTGGACCAGCGCGCCGCGCCGGCGCTGGCCGAGGCGCGTGTGGCCACCGAGCGGCTGTTCCGGCTGCTCGAGGCCTTCCTGGCCGCCAAGGGGGCCAGCGTCGTGCGGCTGGACGAGGACTTCGCGGCCGACCCCGCGTGGGGCGGGGACGCGGCGGCGGGCGCGGCGGGCGGGCTGGGCGACGCGCTGGAGAGCTTCGGCTTCGCCACCGGCCGGCTGGGGGACGCGCTGGCGGCGGTGGCGGATGCCGTCGGCGCCGCGGCCGAGCCGTCGGAGCGGCTGGAGTCGCTGCGCGGCGAGCTGCGCGGGATCGCCGGGCGCCTGGAGGCGCTGCGCGACGCCGTGCGGGCCGCGCTCCAGCCGTCGGGGGGAGGCGCGGCGCCCCCGCCCACCGTCCGCTGGCTGGAGCGGCGCGGCGCCACCCACGTCGCGCTCGCGGCGGTGCCGCTCGAGATGGCGCCGCTCCTGAAGGAGCTGCTGTTCGACCGGGTCGAGACCGTGGTCCTGACCAGCGCCACGCTCGCCGCCGGCGGATCGTTCGAGTTCCTGGAGCGGCGGCTGGGGCTGGACCTCCCGCCGGCCCGCCCGGGCCCGCGCGAGGTGCTGCCGTCGCCGTTCAACTACCGCGATCAGTGCCTGTTCGCCATCCCGGACGACGTGCCCGAGCCCAAGGACGAGGCGGAGGCGCACGGCGCCCGTGTCGCGGATGTCGCCGCGGAGCTGGCCGCGGCCTCCGACGGCGGGCTGTTCGTGCTGTTCACCAGCCACCGCGCCCTGCGCCTGGCGGCCGCGGCGCTCAAGGCGCGGGCGGACGTGGCCGGCCGCTGGCCCCTGCTGGTGCAGGGGGAACTGCCGCGCGACCAGCTGCTGCGGCGGTTCCGGGACGCGGGCTCCGCCATCCTGCTCGGCACCGACTCGTTCTGGGAGGGGGTGGACGTGCCGGGCTTCGCGCTCCGCGCGCTGCTCCTCTCCAAGCTCCCCTTCCGCGTGCCGACGGAACCCCTGACGGCGGCGCGCTGCGAGGCCATCGAGGCGGCGGGGGGCGATGCGTTCAACGACTACCTGGTGCCCCTGGCCGGCTTGAAGCTCAAACAGGGGTTCGGCCGGCTGATCCGCTCCCGCACCGACGTGGGGGCGGTGGTGCTGCTGGATCCGCGGGTGCTGCGCAAGAGGTACGGGGGAGCGCTGCTCGAGGGGCTGCCGGACGCCACGAGGATCGTGGGGCCGTGGGAGGGGCTGCTGCAACAGATCCGGGAGTTCTTCGAGCTGAACGGGGTGGGAAGCGCGAGGGGCGAGGAGTGACCCCTCACCTCTCACCGCCGGGGGAGGGAGGCAGGGTGGACAGACCGGGCAAGATCGTGTGCGTGGGAAGGAACTATCGGGCCCATGCCGACGAGCTGGGGCACGCCGTGCCGAAGGAGCCGCTGATCTTCCTCAAGCCTCCCTCCGCGGTGATCGCGGATGGCGAGGCCATCGTGCTTCCCGCCGCCTCGCGCGACGTGCAGCACGAGGGGGAGATCGGGGTGGTCCTGGGCTCGCGGCTCAAGGCCGCGGACGAGCGGGCCGCGCGCGCGGCGGTGGGCGGCGTGGTGTGCGTCAACGACGTGACCGCGCGCGACCTGCAGAACCGGGACGCGCAGTGGACCCGGGCCAAGGGCTTCGACACCTTCTGCCCGGTGGGCCCGCGGGTGCTCCCCGCGGGCCCGTCGTTCGACCTGACGGGGCTGGAGGTCCTCTGCCGGGTGAACGGGGCCGTGCGCCAGCACGGCCGGGCGCAAGACATGCTGTTCGGCATTCCGGCGCTGCTCGCCTACATCTCCGGCGTCATGACCCTGGAGCCGGGCGACCTGGTCGCGACCGGGACGCCCGCCGGCGTGGGTCCCCTGGCGCCCGGCGACGTGGTGGAGGTCGAGATCCCCGGCGTGGGGGTGCTCAGGAACCCGGTCGTGGCCTCCGCCTGAGCCTCGTCGCCTCGATCACTCCAGCACCCCATCACCTCCCCGTCGGCCGGGTGGTCGGGGGCTTGCTGCAACATCCGCACCGCCACCGGGTTGGGGTCGGCGGCTTCCGCGCGTAAATTGCATGGTGGTGGGGTATCATCGTGGTCGTCCGGGGCGCGCCCGGGCGGCCGCCGGTCGTCGGCCCAGCGAGGGGGGGACGTGGCGCATCTGGCGAGGCGGTTGCAGCAGTTCCCGGGCTACCCGTTGGCGAGCATTCCGCGCCGCAAGCGCGAGCTGATCAAGGCGGGGGTGGACGTGATTGACGTGGGGGCCGGCGACCCGGTGGAGCCGCCGCCCGCCGAGATCACGGCCGCCCTGCTCGAGGCGCTGCGGGATCCGGCGATGAGCAAGTACGGGTTCCAGCACGGGCTGCCCGCCTTCCGGGAGGCGGTGGCGCGCTACCACCGCCGGCGCTTCGGCACGGCCTTCGATCCGGTGACGGAGGTGCTGCCGCTCATCGGCTCGAAGGAGGGTCTGGCGCACTTCGCCCTCGCCACGACGAACCCGGGCGACGTCGTGATCGTCCCGGAGCCCGGCTACCAGTGCTACATCGGGGGCGCGATCGCGTCCGGCGCGGAGGCGCGGATCGCGCCGCTCAAGGCCGAGGCGGACTTCCTGGTCGAGCTGGGCGAGCTGCCGCGCGAGGTGCTGCGCCGCACCAGCCTGGTGTATCTCAACTATCCCAACAATCCCACCGCGGCCATCGCGCCGCGCGAGTACCTCGAGCGGACGGTGGCGGTGTGCCGGGAGTACGGCATCACGCTGGCGTTCGACAACGCCTACGCGGAGATCACGTTCGACGGGTACCGCGCGCCCAGCATCTTCGAGATCGAGGGGGCGCGCGAGGTCGCGGTGGAGTTCCACTCCGCCTCCAAGTCGTTCACCATGACCGGCTGGCGGCTGGGCTGGGCGGTGGGGAGCCGGGAGCTGATCGCGGCGCTGGAGACGGTGAAGTCGTATCACGATACGGGGCCGTTCCTGGCGGTGCAGGCCGCGGGCGTGACGGCGCTCGACCACTCGGAGGCGTTCGCCCGGGAGGTGGTCGCGCGGTTCGCGGCGCGGCGCGACGCCGCGGTCCGGGCCATGGTGGCGGCGGGCTTCGAGGTGCGGGCGCCGCGGGCGACGCTGTACCTGTGGGTGCCGCTGCCGGAGGGCCTGGCCTCGGCCGAGTTCGCGCGGGTGGCCCTCGAGGAGGAGGGCGTCGTGGTGATGCCGGGCAGCGCCTTCGGCGCGTCGGGTGAGGGCTTCTTCCGGATCGCGCTCACGGTCGGCGAGGCGCGCCTCGCCGAGGCCGCCGAGCGGATGGGCCGGGTGCTTGCGCGAGCCTAGGCGCTTCACGCTTCCGGCGAAGCGGGAATGGCCGCGGTGGTGGCTGATCGCGTCCGTGGCCGTGCATCTGGTCGTGCTCAGCGCCATGATCGAATCCAGCGTGTCGTGGCGCATCGAGCCGCCGGCGAGCGGGGGCGGCGGCGGGGCGGCGCCGGCCGGAGGCCAGGCGACGGGCAACATCGTCTTCTACCTGCCCGCCGCGCCGGTGGTGCGCGGCCGGGGCCCCGGGGCGCCCCTGGTGACGCCGCCGCGCGCGGCCGGCGTGAGCGTCGCCGCGAAGCCGGCGCCGACCCGGCCACCGGCGGATACGACCCAGGTCCCGGCGCGGATCGGCGCGGGCGGCAC
>JAJYLI010000167.1 GCA_021787855.1 bacterium
CGGCGGCGCGGGCGCCGGCCACCGCCGCGCCGGCCCCCGCGGCCGCGGGCGACTTCGTGGACCTGGGCGCGATGCTCCTGGAAGAGGAGGGCCCCAAGGACACGCGGATGCGGATCGAGGACGAGGAGCCCTCCGGCGACGAGCAGAAGGATTTCCAGACCATGCTCAGCGCCTTCAAGCGCGGCGTGGACGCCAACGTGGACGCGGAGGACTTCCAGAGTCACTACGATCTGGGCGTCGCCTACAAGGAAATGGGCCTGCTGGACGAGGCCATCGCCGAGTTCCAGAAAGCGCTCCGCGGCGCGGAGGGCCGGCTCAAGGCCTCCGAGGCGCTGGGCCTGTGCTTCTATGAGAAGGGCCAGTTCACCGTGGCCGAGACCATCCTGCGGCGCGGCCTGGAGCTGCCGGCCACCGGGGACGCCGAGCGGGTGGGGCTGCTGTACTGGCTGGGCCGCGCCCAGGAGCGGCTGGGCAAGGCGCCCGAGGCGCTGGCCTCCTACAACCGCGTCTTCGCCGTGGACATCACCTTCCAGGACGTCAATGACCGCGTGCGAGCGCTGTCGGGCGCGGGAGCGTAGCCCGGTGACGCTCTCCCGTCAGGCCGCCGGCGTGACCCTCGCCGACATCCAGCGCCCGGTGGCGGACCGGCTCGACGCCGTCGGCGAGACGCTGGGCCGCATGATCACGGGCGATCTCCCGCTGATCCAGGACGTCAGCCGCCACCTGCTGCGGACCAAGGGCAAGATGTTCCGCCCCACGCTGCTCCTGCTCACGCAGGACGCGGCGGGCGCGGCCGACGAGCGGGCCGTGGCCCTCGGCGCGATCATCGAGCTGATCCACCTGGCGACGCTGGTGCACGACGACTCCGTGGACCACTCGGCGCTCCGCCGCGGCATGCCCACGGTCAACTCGCTGTTCAGCCACCAGGTCTCGGTGATCATGGGCGACTACCTGTACTCGCGCGCGATCATCGAGCTGACCCGCCTGGAGGACCTGGAGCTGGTGCGCGTGCTGGCGCAGGTGACCAACGCCATGACCGTGGGCGAGATGCACCAGCTCGCGGCCTACGACGCCCTCGACTTCGACGAGAACCAGTACGAACGGCTGTGCCGGTCCAAGACGGCCTCGCTGTTCGCCGCGGCCTGCGAGGTGGGGGCGCTCCGGGCCGGACCGGCGCGCCGCCGCGCCGCCTGGCGCTACGGCGACGCGCTGGGCATGGCCTTCCAGATCACCGACGACCTTCTAGATTACACCGAAGGGGAAGCGGTGACGGGCAAGCCGTCGGGGCTCGACCTCAAGGAGCACAAGGTCACCCTGCCCTTGATCGCCGCGCTGCCGCGCCTGACGCCCCCCGACCGGCGGGAGGTCGAGGCCCTCTTCCGGGAGGCGGCGCCGGGGCAGGAGCGCGTGGCCAGGGTGGTGAGGTTGGTGGAAGCCCACGGCGGCCTCGAATACGCCCGCGACCGCGCGGCGACGTTCGCGGCGGCGGCGGAGGCGGCGCTGGACGAGCTGCCCGCCTCGCCGTCACGGGACGCGCTGCGCGACGCGATCGGCTACGCCGTGGAACGGCGCCGCTAGCGTGGCCAACGTCCCGCGCCGGCCCGGCTTCTACCTCGGCGTGCTGTCGGCCGGGTTCGTCCTCGGCGGCTTCCTCTCGGCCCTGCTGGAGCGCGTGCTCCCGGCCGGGGCGCCGAAGGAAGTGCTGACTCTGGCGGTGACGCCCAAGGTCGGCCCCTTCACCGTGGACCTGCTGGTCGTGTGGTTCACCGTGGGGCCCATCGGGGTGCGGGTGTCGGTGCTGGCGGTGGTCGGGGTCGTGCTGGCGTACCTGCTGGCGCGGTCCCTCTTCTAGGAAGGCGGTGTGCGATGTTCGACGGCTTGAGCCTGACTCACATCCTGCTGTTTCTGGTGATCCTCCTGCTCCTGTTCGGGGCGAAGCGGTTGCCGGAGATCGGCGGCGCGCTCGGCAAGTCCATCGGAGAGTTCAAGAAGAGCATGCGGGAGATCCAGCAGGACGTGAACGCACCGCTGGCCCAGCAGCCGCCCCCGGTGCCTCCCGCCCCGGTCCAGCAGCCGCCGGCCGCCTCCCAGCCGGCCCTGCCGCCCTCGGCGGCCCAGGCGAGCAATCCGAAGGCGAACTGACGGGGAGGCGATGAAGCGATGGAGGGGATGACCCTTCTCCCCTCCCCGGGCATCACTGCCCAGCCGTAGTCGGCTTCAGCACTTCCGCCCGGTTGTCCACCACCTTCGCCTCGGTCCGCAGGGAGGCCATGAAGTCCTGCGCCCGGGCCTGGCGCGCGCCGCGCAGCACCGCCACCCGCTGGGAGTCCACCTGCTTGAGCCACGCGGCCGAGTCGGCCAGCACCCGGCGCGTCGGCTCGATGAAGAAGTAGCCGGCCCGGCTCGCCAGCAGGCCCGACCGCTCACCCACCCGCAGGCGGAAGGCGACGCCCACCGCCTCGGTGGCCGCGCCCAGCACGGGCACCTGCGAGGTGCGGGCGAACGGCCCGATCGTCTGGACGGGCAGGTGCATCGCCTGGCCCACCTGGTCGAGCGAGCGTCCCTGCCGCAGCTGGCGCAGGGCCTCCTCGGCGATCGCCTCGGCCGCCGCGCGCTTCTTCTGCTGGAGCACCTCGCCGCGCACGACGGACTTGACCGCGCTCAGCGGCGGCACCCCCGCCGGCGTCAGGCTGTCGAGCCGGAACACGTAGAACGCCGCCTTGGTCTCGATGACGTCGCTGGTCGAGCCGGGCTTGGCCCCGCCGAACGCCCACAGCCCCACGTCCGGAACGGTGTAGCGGCCCAGGACCATCGGCTGGCCCTGGTAGAGCGGGTCGGCGTGACCGATCCCGAGGTGCAGGACCCGCGCGGCGCTGTCCAGGGCCGACGGGTGGGTCTGGTCGGCCGCGAGCTGGTCGAGCGAGTCGGCCTCCGACTCCAGCGTGTCCAGGGCGAAGCCGCTCCGCTCGATCGGGAGCAGGATCCGCCGCACCAGCGCGCTGTCCGCCGTGCGCCGCACCACCTCGAGGAGCTGCACGCCCTCGGGCGTCACCACCGGCTCCCCGACCCGCCCGAGCGGCTGGTGGAAGGCCGCCTCGGCGAAGCTCGGCGACATCCGGCTCCGCGGCAGCACGTCCAGCAGGCCGCCGTTGACCGCGCTGGCCGAATCGGCGGACTCGTTCTTCGCGAGCTGCGCGAAGTCCGCGCCCTTCAGCACCGAGTCCCGCAGGGCCTCGGCGCGGCGCACCGTCGCGATCGAGTCCGCCGGCCGCGGCAGCTTCGAGATCCCGGTGAAGGAGAGGTACGCGATGGCGGGCTGCTTCAGCGAGTCGCGGTGCGCCCGGTAATACGCCTCGATGTCCTGCTCGGTGACCGGCACCGACAGGTTGGACACCGCGAGATTCGGATCCACCACCAGCGCCCGCACCGTCACCGAGTCGTGCTGGTCGCGGTACATCTGCCACAGCTGCGCGTCGGAGACGAACACGTCGCTGGTGACGTCTTCCATCAGCATCAGCTGCGGCAGCTCGGCCCGGTAGCGCTCCTCCAGCGCCAGCAGGAACTGCGGCTCCATCCCGCTGGCCAGGAACCGCTCCCACTTGTTCGGATCGAACTGGCCGTTGGTCTGGAAGTCCTTCGCCTGCATGATCTCCGGCGGCGGCATCGTCCGCGCCGCGTCCCGGATCTCCTGCGCCGTCACCACGATGCCCCGCCGGGCGTACTCGCGCTGCAGCAGCCGGTCCTGCACCAGCTGCTCGAACGCCTGGTTCTCCAGGGCCTTCTGGTCGTCCTGGGTCAGGGCCTGCCCGGGGTTGTTCGCCCGCGCGGCCTGGGAGACCTGCTCGTACGCCGCCAGCCACTGGCGGTACGTGATGGCCGACCCGTCCACCGAGCCCAGGTCCTGGGTGTTCGGGCTCTGGCGCCCCGTGATCCCCATCCCGACATCGAACACCAGCCATCCGATGAAGGCGACGGCCAGGATCAGCATGATCCACTTGGTGTTCTCGCGCATGGACTGCAGCATGCTTCAGCCCCCTCGACTTCGCGTGCGGACAGGGGCTAAATGTAGGCGAGACAACGCGCAAAGCCAACCGCCGGGGGGCCCGATCCGGTTGACACTCGGCGCCGGATTGCTATATGTTCGCCGCCGGAACGCCGCCTGCCCTCAGGAGTTGCATGGCCGCCGCAAGCGAGATCGAAAAACTCGAGCGCCGGTACGCCGAGAACCCGGAGGGACGCTTCTTCGCCCCCCTGGCGGACGCGTACCGCAAGACCGGGGACGTGGACCGGGCGCTGGAAGTGGTGCGCGCCGGGCTGGAACGGCATCCGGACTATCTCTCCGCCCATATCGTCCTGGGGCGCTGCCTGCTGGACAAGAACGCCGACGACGAGGCCGCCGGGGCGTTCGAGAAGGTGCTGTCGCTCGACAGCGAGAACATCATCGCGCTGAAGAGCCTGGCGGAAATCGCCGAGCGCGGCGGCCGCACGCTGGACGCGCGCACCTGGCTGCAGCGGCTGCTGACGGTGGACACCATGAACGCGGAGGCCGAGGCCGACCTCCAGCGACTCGGCGGCCCGGTGGAGATGGCCGCCCAGCCCACCCAGCCCATGGAAGCCCTGCCCGCCGATCTGGCGCCCGCCCCGTCCGAAGTGTCGTTCGCGGACCTGGCCGCGGAGATGGAGCCCGCGGTGAGCGCCGCGCCGCCGCCGGAGGAGCCCGCGGCCGTGGCGCTGGAGCCGGTCGAGGCCGTCGCGCCCGCGGCCCCGGAGCCGGAGCCGGCCCTCGCGCCTGAGCCGGCCCTCGCGCCTGAGCCGGCGCCGGCCGCCGCCGAGCCCGCCACCGTCGGAGTCACCGCCGAGATCGAGGAGATCCGGCCCGAGGCCGCGGTCCCGGAGCCGGCCGCGACCCTGCCCGAGCTCGAGGCGTTCGAGCCGCTGTCGGCGGGGCAGGAGCCGGGGACCGCCCCCCTGGGCCTCGAGCTCACGGAGCCGGCCGTGCCGCCGTCCGGCGAGGAGCCGAAGCCCGACGTGCACCCGCTGCCCGGCGAGCTGCAGGTCGCCGAGGGCGCGCTGGACCTCATGCCGTTCGACGACTCCCTGGCGTGGGGCACGGGCGAGCGGTCGTCCCGGGTCATTCACGCCGAAGACATCCAGGCGGTGGTGCACGACACCGAAGTCACCACGCCGGCGGGTGAGTTCCTCTCCGGGCTTCCGGGGGCGCCCGCGGCGCCGGCGGGCAACGAGGAGCTGCCGGCGGACCAGTCGGGAGCCTACTCGATCGTGGACGACGCCAGCCTGCCCCTGGAGACGATGGGGGAGGCCGCACCGGAGCCCGTCGAGGTGGTCGAAGCGCCGGCCGCCGCGCCTGAAGCCGCGGCTCCCGCCCCGGCTCCGGACCTCCCGCTCATCATGCCGGAGGACGTGACGCCCCCGGAGGAGTTGAGCCGGCCCTCGTCCAAGCTGGTGCAGATGGTGTCCCCGCATCCGTCGGAGCCCGAGCCGGTGGGCGCGCCCGCCGAGCCGATGGCCTCGGAGACGCTGGGGGACCTGTACCTGAAGCAGGGGTTCAAGAGCGAGGCGGCGGACGTGTACCGGCGCCTGCTGGCGCAGCGCCCCGAGGACGCGGGGCTCCAGGCGAAGCTCGACGCGCTCGAGCATCCGGGGCCGTCGGTGAGCCTGAGCGCGTCGGCCCAGGGCGCCGAGTCCGTCGGCTCCTGGCTGCGGCGGGTGGCCACGGCGCGCCTTGAGGTGGCGGCGCCGGCGGCGCCACCGCCGCCCCCTCCCCCGGCGGGGCCTTCGCCCCTCGAGGCCGCGTTCGGCGGCGCGGCGGGCGAGCCCGCGCATCCCGCGCCGGACGCCTTCTCGCTCGATCAGATCTTCGGCGCGGGCGACGCGGCGCCCGTGACGCCCGCCCCGCCGGACCCGGCGACCCCGCCCCCCGCGCCCGCCGC
>JAJYLI010000168.1 GCA_021787855.1 bacterium
CTGGCGCCACCGCCCCCGGCGGCCGCCGCGCTCTGGGCGCCGCTGGCCCTCAGGCCCACCACCTGCCGCTGCGGGAAGGGGATGACGCCGCTGGCGCGCGGCGACTCCTTCTGCTCGCGCCGGTCGAACCCGGTGGCGATCACCGTCACGCGGATCTCCCCTTCCATCGCGGGGTCCACCACCGCGCCGAAGATCACGTCCGCCTCGTCGCCCGCCGCGTCGTGGATGGTATCGCTGATCTGCGTCACTTCGCCCAGCGTGAGGTCCGTGCCGCCGGTGATGTTGACCAGCGCGCCGGTGGCGCCGTTGATCGAGATGTTGTCCAGCAGCGGGCTCGAGATGGCCTGCTGCGCCGACTCCAGCGCCCGGTTCTCGCCCTTGCCCGTCCCCGTGCCCATCAGCGCGGAGCCGCCGTTCTGCATCACGGTCCGCACGTCGGCGAAGTCCACGTTCACCAGGCCGGTCACGCTGATCAGGGTGGAGATGCCGCGGGTGGCGTTCAGGAGCACCTCGTCGGCCTTCTTCAGGGCGTCGAGGAACGGCATCCCCTTCCCGGCCACCGCCAGCAGCCGCTCGTTGGGCACGACGATCATCGTGTCCACGTGCTTGCGCATCTCGGCGATGCCCATCTCCGCCTGCTTCATCCGCTTCTTGCCCTCGAACAGGAAGGGCTTGGTGACGATCCCCACGGTGAGCGCGCCCAGCTCGCGCGCCAGCGCGGAGATGATCGGGGCCGCCCCCGTCCCGGTGCCGCCGCCCATGCCGCAGGTCACGAAGATCAGGTCGGCGCCCTGGATCACCCGGAGAACGTCCTCCCGGTTCTCCTCGATCGCCTGGCGGCCGATCTCCGGCCGCGCGCCGGCCCCCAGCCCGCGGGTGAGCTTCTTCCCGATCTGGACCTTGACGTCCGAGCGGGAGTTCAGCAGCGCCTGCGCGTCGGTGTTGACCGAGATGAACTCCACCCCGGTCAGGCGCTCCTCGATCATCCGGTTGACGGCGTTGCCGCCGCCCCCGCCGACCCCGACCACCTTCATCCGCGCGTTCTGCTGCACGGTCTCTTCAAGCTCGAAGATCATGACGCGCTCCCCGCTTCGCTGGGTCTAGAAGAAGTCCGTCAGCCACCGGCGCACCGAGCCCCAGACCCGGTCCACCGTCATCGCTCTCGCTCCCGCCTGCGCCGCGCCGCGCGCCAGCTCGTGCACCGCGTACATCGCCAGCCCCGTCGCGGTGCTGAAGCGCGGCTGCTCCACCGCGTCGGTGAGGCTCCCCGTCAGGTGCTGGCCCGGCACCCCGAGCCGCACCGGCATGCCGAACACGTCCCGCGCCAGCTCCACCACGCCCGCCATCTGCGCCGTGCCGCCGGTCAGCACCACGCCCGCCGGGAGCTTGCCCACGTACCCCACCCGCTCGATCTCCCGCGCCACCGCCCCCAGCACCTCGTCCAGCCGCTGGTGGATGATGTCCGCCAGCACGTCCCGCAGCACCTGCCGCGGCTCCTGCCCCGCGGGGCTCGGCAGCTCGATCGTCTCCTGCGGATCCACCAGCGGCCGGTACGCCAGGCCCCAGCGCTCCTTGATCCGCTCCGCGTCGGCCTGCGTCACCGACAGCCCCATGGCGATGTCGCTGGTGACGTGCGCCCCGGCGAACCCGAAGGTCCACAGGTGCCGGAACTTCTCGTCGTGGAAGATGGCCAGGTCGGTGCTGCTCCCGCCCAGCTCCACCAGCGCCACGCCCAGCTCCCGCTCGTCCTCCGTCACCGTCGCGTAGCTCGCGGCCAGCGGCTCCAGCACGAACCCCGCCACGTGATAGCCCGCGCGCTCGATCGCCTTGCGCAGGTTCTGGCCGACCGAGCTGGACATCGTCACCAGGAAGACGTCCACCTCCAGCCGCGTCCCGGTCATCCCCACCGGGTCCGAGATCCCGCGCTGCCGGTCCACGATGAACTCCTGCGGGATCACGTGCAGGATCTCGCTGTCCGGCCCCAGCACCACCGCGCGCGCCACCTCGATCACGCGGTCCACGTCGGCCTGGCGGATCTCCGGGTTGGTGACCGCGACGACGCCGGGCGACGTGATCGCCCGCACGTGCTCCCCCGCGATCCCGAGCCACACCCCCTCGACCTTGAAGCCCGCCATCCGCTCGGCCGCGGCCACCGCCTCGACCACCGAGCGAGTCGTCTCGTCAATGTCCCGCACCACCCCGCGCCGCACCCCGCTGGTCTTGGCCCGCCCGACCCCCAGGATCCGGGCCTCGGGCGCGCGCGGCAGCTCGCCCGCGATCTCCGCGATCACCGCGCTCGTCTTGGTCGTGCCGACGTCCAGCCCGCACACCAGCTCGCGCGTCACGCCGCCCTCGCTCCCTTGAGCCGGCCGCGCGTCCGGGCCGGCCTCACCCGCCGCGCCGGCGGCCGCGCCCGCTGCGCCCGGGCCGCCGGCGCCGCCACCTTCCGGTGCGCCGGACGCCCGGCCCTGACCCCGCCGGACCATGCCGCGCTCGCGCCCGGCGGCGGGCGCCGCACCACCACCCAGCCCCGGTAGCGCCCGTCCAGCTCCACCCACGGCACGCGCCGGTCGTTCAGGTCCTCACGCACGGCCGCGAGCGCCCGCACCACCGCGGGATCAACCGGCACGGCCAGCCGCGCGCGCCCGTCCTCCAGATCCAGCACCACGCCGCCCTCCGAGCCTTCCCCCGCCGCCCCCGCCGCCGCGTCCCCCACGGCCATCGCCCGCGCGTCCCGCGCCGCGGCGATATCGGCGAACAGCCCCAGATCCGTGGCCCGCACCGTGGCCAGCGCCGCCACCAGCCGCGGATCGGCCGACGCCACCACCGGCGCGTCCACCGGCACCTGCGCCGGATCGTACGGCAGCGGCCGCCCGCCCGCGTCCACCGGCACCAGACCCGCCGGGCCTTCAGCCAGCGCCACCGGCTCGACCTCCGTCACCGCGACCACCAGCGTCCCCGGCAGCCGCCGCGTCACGCGCACGCTCGCGACGCCGGCCAGTGCGTCGAGCCGCCGCTCGAGGGCCTTGGTGCTCGTCCACACGCTCGCGCGCGGCGGCAGCCCCATCGCGTCCACGATCGCGGCGGGCGCCAGATACCTCGCGCCCTTGACCTCGATCCGCCGCACCGCGAAGAAGCGGAACGGGCTCAGCGCCGCCGGCCCCCATAGAGGCGACGTCACCGCCGCCACCACCGCGGCCGCCGCCGCCACCCGGCGCACGCGCATCAGCGCCGCGCCGCCGTGGCCGCGCCGCCCCCCCCACCTCCGACCCGGCCTCCGAGCCGCGCCAGCAGCTCGCGCCCCACCGCCGTCACGTCCCCCGCACCCAGGGTCAGCACCACGTCGCCCTCTCGCACCAGCGAGGCCACCCGCGCCGTCAGATCCTGCCGCGACGGCTCCCAGTGCACCTCGACCCCGCCCCCGCCCCCGCCGGCCGCCCGCGCCGCCTCGGCCACCAGCCGGCCGCTCACCCCTTCCACCGGCGCTTCACGCGCGGCATAGACGTCCGTCACCACCACCACGTCCGCGCCCGCCTTCGCGCCGCCGCCCGTCCCGCGGACCGCCCCCGCCAGGGCCCGCCCCATGGCCTCGCCGTGCTGCGCCGTGCGCGAGTAGAGGTGCGGCTGAAACACCGCCACCAGCCGCCGGCCCGGATAGGCCTGCCGGGCCCCCTCCAGCGTCGCCGCGATCTCGGTCGGGTGGTGGGCGTAGTCGTCCACGACCGTCACGCCCCCCGCCGTCCCGAGCCGCTCGAACCGCCGCCCCACGCCCGTGAAGCCGGCCAGCGCACCCAGCGCCGGCTCTAACGCGCCCACCCCCCCAAGCTCCAGCGTCACCGCCAAAGCGGCAGCCGCATTCCGCACGTTGTGGGCGCCAGGCACCCCCAGCCGCAGCTCGACTGTGCTGCCGGCCGGGAGCGAGATGGCCGCCGTCGAGCCGGCCGCGCTCTGGCGCAGGTCCCGGATACGCACATCCGCTTGCGCCGCAACGCCTACCGTCCAGCTCGGCCGCCCAGCCCTGGCCGCCACGCGTACCGCGCCTGGGTCGTCGGCCCCCGCGATGACGCGCTTCGCCTTCCCGGCGAACTCCGCGAACGCCGCCTCGAGTGCGTCCATGCTGCCGTAACACTCGAGGTGGTCGGCCTCAACATTATTGATGACAGCGACTTCGGCGGACAAAGCGAGAAACGCTCTATCGTACTCGTCCGCCTCGACAACGAAGATGGCCTCGCCACCGAACCTGGTGTTGCCCGACCACGATGCGACGCGGCCGCCAGCGATCCCCGTGGGATCCAGCCCGGCGGCCGCGAGCGCCTCGGTGGTCATCACTGTCGTCGTCGTCTTGCCGTGAGTCCCGGCCACGGCGACGACCCGACCAGGGGCGACTGCGGCAGCCAACGCATCGGCGCGGCGCACGATCGGAATGCCAAGTGCACGCGCCCGTTCAAGTTCCACATGGTCCTGGGGAACCGCCGCCGTCACCACGACCGCCCTCGCCCCAGTCACATGGCTGGGGTCGTGCCCGGCCAAGACCAGCCCCCCGGCCCTGCGAACATCCTCCGCGCTGGACGGCGCCCCTTCTCCCACGGCCGCTCCAGCCTCGCGGTCACATCCCGTGACCGCCACCCCCCGCCGCCGTGCGAGCAGCGCCAGTGCGCTCATCCCGGCGCCGGCGACCCCCATGAAATGGATGGGGCGAGGGTCGTCTGGTGAAAAGAGCTGCATCAACAAGCGGCCAATATAAAATCCCACCGCAAGTTACGAAAGAGCTTCCACTAAGTTTTCGACATGACCTTCAACGCTTCCGAGGCGATGCAAGCTGCCGCATCAGGCCTACCACGTCCGCTGGCTCTAGTCGCGAGGCCCGCCAATCTTGCAGGTTCGCTCAGCAGACCGGCGATGGCCGCGGTGAGGGTAGCCGGGGACAGATCCGCCTGCTCCAACAGCACGGCGGCCCCCGCGTCGGCCATGGCCCTGGCGTTCGAGAGCTGGTGCCCGGCGGCCGAGGTCGGCAGGGGGATCAGAATGGAGGGCAGCCCCCAGGCGGCCAGCGACGCCACGGTGCCGCCGGACCGGGCGACGACCAGGTCGGCGGCGGCGTAGGCGTCCGCGACCGGGTCAATGAACGCGCTCACCACCACCCTGCCCGGAACCGCGAGTGGCGCGAACCGCTCCAAGGATGCCGCCCCGCACTGCCACAGCAGCGAGGCGCCGGCCGGCAGCGCGCCGGAGGCGAGGGCGCCGGCGACCGCCCGGTTGATGGCCAGCGCGCCCTGGCTTCCGCCGGTGACGAAGACCAGCGGGCGATCGGCCGGGAAGCCCAGCTTCCGTTTGGCGTCGGTCTTGGGTGGGAGGGGCGATGGCGGAGGAATGATCGGGTTGCCGCTGTCGAACACGACCGTCCCCGGACCGACCGTGAGGAGGGCCCTGGCCTCCGGGAAGCCGAGGTGCACCTGGCGCGCGCGGCGCGCCAGCCACCGGGTGGCGAGGCCCGGGTACGCATTCGATTCCACGATCACGGCGGGGATGTGACGCCGCATCGCCGCCCACACCACGGGCCCGGCGACGTAGCCCCCCGTCCCGACGACCAGCGCCGGCCGCTCCCGGCGGAGGATCTCAGCGACGCTCCGGAGCGAGCGGGCGACCATCACGGGCAGGCGCGCGTTGCGCCACCACCGCCGTCGCCACAGCGGCTCCAGGGGCAGCAACTCGTATCGCCAGGGGCGCTGGGGGAGCACCGACGCTTCGACGCCGCGCCGGCTGCCGACGAAGAACGGGCTGACCGAGGGATCGAGGCGGACCATCTCCTCGGCGATGGCGAGAGCGGGCATCAGGTGGCCGCCCGTGCCGCCGCCGGCGAACAGCACGGTGGTCACGCGAGCGCCGCGCGCGCGATAGCAACCATGGTCACGGGCCCAAGTCTATGCCCGCGCCATCCCGGCGTCGAG
>JAJYLI010000169.1 GCA_021787855.1 bacterium
GGCCGTCGGGACTGGAGCAGCAGCCTGGGCGGCCGGGGCCTGTGGCGGCACTTCCCTGACCCCCGGCCCCTGATCCCTGGCCCCCGCCTGTGCCCCCGCTTTCGCCTCCGTCTCGATCACGGCCACCACCGTCTGCACCGGCACGGTCTGCCCTTCCCCGACCTTGATCTCCGCCAGCACGCCGGCCGAGGGCGCCGGGATCTCCGCGTCCACCTTGTCGGTGGAGATTTCGAAGATGGGCTCGTCGCGCTTGACCGGATCGCCGATCTTCTTGAGCCACTTCGACAGCGTGCCTTCGGCGATGGACTCGCCCATCTGGGGCATGACGACGTCAACTCGAGACATCCGCCCAACTCCTGTCAGCAGGTTTAGGGGCCAGGGGTCAGGGATCAGGGGCCGGGCGGAAGGGCCCTGATCCCCGATCCTCAACCCCCAACCCTCGCGTCTTCAGTACGCCGCCAGCTTCCGCGCCACCGTCACGATATCCGCGGTCTGCGGCAGGACGTAGTCCTCCAGCGCCGGCGCGTACGGCAGCGGCGTGTCGGCCGCCGTGACCCGCAGCACCGGCGCGTCCAGCCACTCGAACGCGGTCTCGTTGATGCGGGCGGTGATCTCGCCCGCCACGCCGCCGGTGCGCGTGTCCTCGTGCACCACCATCACGCGGCTGGTCTTCTTCACCGTCGCGGTGATCGCGGCGTCGTCCATCGGCAGCAGGGTCCGGAGGTCGAGGACCTCCACCGCGAGGCCGTCCTCCCGCTCGAGCCGCTCCGCCGCTTCCAGCGCCTTCCAGACCATGGCGGAGTAGGTGATGATCGAGAGGTCGCGGCCTTCCCTCGCCAGGCGCGCCTGCCCGATGGGCGTCACGAGGTCGCCGTCCCCCGGGAGGGGCAGCTGCTCCTTGATGCGCCGGTACAGGTACTTGTGCTCGAAGAACAGCACCGGGTCGTCGTCGCGGATCGCGGCCTTGATCAGCCCTTTGGCGTCCCGGGCCGTGGCCGGGCACACGATCTTGAGGCCCGGCGTGTGGAGGAAGGCGGCCTCCGGGTTCTGCGAATGGAACGGGCCGCCGCGCACGTAGCCGCCGGCCGGTCCCCGCACCACGATCGGGCACGGGAGGTTGGCGCGATAGCGGGACGTGGCGACGTAGTTGGTGAGCATGTCGTAGGCGCAGGAGATGAAGTCAATGAACTGCATCTCCGCCACCGGCCGCATGCCGAGGTGCGCCGCGCCCGCCGCCGCCCCCACGATGGCGGCCTCCGAGATCGGCGTGTCAATGACCCGTTCCTCGCCGAACTCCGCCAGGAAGCCGTCGGTGACCTTGAAGGCGCCGCCGTAGTGTCCCACGTCCTCGCCCAGGATGAAGACGCGCTCGTCGCGCCGCATCTCCTCCTGCAGCCCCTGGCGCAGCGCCTCGAGATAGGTGACCTCAGCCACGCGCGGCCCCCCCCTCCCGGTACCACGGCGCCGGCTGCCGGGCCGGCGACGCCCACACGCCCTCCAGCGCGGACTCCGGCTCCGGCGCCGGATCGCCCTCGGTGGCCGCGACCGCGCGGTCCAGCTCGCCGGTCACGCGCGCGTCGGCCGCGGCCAGCTCGTCGGCGGCCAGCCAGCCGCGGGACGTGAGCAGCCGCGCGTACCGCTCCAGCGGGTCGTTCGCCTCCCAGCGCGCCAGCTCCTCCTTCGGCACGTAGTGCTGGTCGTCGTGTTCGGCGTGCCCTTTGCGACGGTAGGTCAGCAGCTCGATCAGGGTGGGGCCGCCGCCGGCCCGCGCCCGCTCCACCGCCGCCCGCGTCACGGCGAAGACCGCCAGGACGTCGTTCCCATCCTCGCGCGCCGCGGGGATCCCGTAGGCCCCGGCCTTCACCGCCAGCCCGCGCACCGCCGTCTGGCGCTCCAGCCGCGTCGAGTAGGCCCAGCCGTTGTTCTCCACGATCACCACCAGCGGCAGCCGCCGCGCGGCGGCGAGGCTCAGCCCCTCGTGGAAGGCGCCGGTGGAGGTGGCGCCGTCGCCCACGTACACCAGCGCGACGCGGCCCTGGCGCCGCATCCGGAAGGTGAGGGCCACGCCCGCCATCACGGGCACCATGTCGCCCAGGTGCGAGATCTGTCCCACGAACCCGCGCCCCAGGTCGCCGAAGTGCACGTTGAGCTCCCGGCCGCGGGTGGGCCCCGTCGCCTTGGCCATGTACTGCCGCAACACTTCCTCGGGCCGCGCGCCCATCACCAGCAGGGAACCGAGGTTGCGGATCAGGGGCGCGAGCATGTCGCCGGCGGCCCGGTCGAGCGCGTAGGCGCTGCCGACGCTGTCCGCCTCCTGGCCCAGGGAGCGGAACAGCCCGCCGATCACCTTCCCCTGGCGATACAGGTTGGTGAGCCGCTCCTCCAGGGAGCGCGTCAGGCGCATGTAGTAGTACAACTCGAGCAGCCGCTCGCGGCCAAGCGGGGGGGGCGCGCCGCCGGCGGCCTGCCTTTCCGCGGCGGCCCGGTCTTCCGCAACGACGGGGCGGGCGGTCAACGCACTTCCTTCTCGCGCATGGGATTGCGGCCTCAAAAGCTCGCCTGTGGCCGGGGGCAGAGTCAAGGACCGGCCCTGGCGCGGGGGGCGCCGGCGGCGCATGATCGGGCCCGCGACGCGGGTCCCCCCCATCCCCGCCGGCCGCTGGTATGCGTTGTGCGTGCGTCCCCCGCGGGAGGACCCGATGGCACGACTGACCTTGAAGGTGACGGGCATGACCTGCGGCCACTGCCAGAAGCGCGTGGAAACGGCGCTCAGCCAGGTGCCGGGCGTGTTCGCGGCGGTGGTGGACCTGCAGGACGGCGTGGCCGAAGTGGACTACGACGACGACGCCGCGACGATCGAGGAACTGACGGCGGCCGTGGCCCGCGCGGGCTACGCGGCCGCCCTGGACGGCTGACCGGCGTCAGCCGCTCAGTAGGCCCCCCGCACCGGGAAGCGCGGCTCCTCGACGGCGTGCAGCTCGGTGAGGAACCGCTTGGCCAGCCGGTCCAGCTCCGATTCCCCGACGTCGCGCGTGGCGAGCGTGACCCGCGTGTAGTGCCCCCCCTCGATCTCGACGTTCACGTCCAGCGGCCCCTCCAGGCCCACGTAGCGGGCGTGATCGCCCGCGCCCCGCTGCACGGCCAGGCCGCGCGCGGTGAAGAAGCGCTCCGCTTCCTTGAGGACGGTGTCGGGAGAGACGTGCGCGCGATGGAAATACTTCATGAGCTCTCCTCCGACTGCGCGTTGCGCCCCTGTCCGGGGCGCGGCCTTCCCCCGTCAGAGCGAGGGTTGATATCGCCGCAACCTCAGACTGTTCGTCACCACGAAGACCGACGAGAACGCCATGGCCGCGCTGGCGACCACCGGCGAGAGCAGGATGCCCGTCACCGGATAGAGCACCCCCGCGGCGACGGGGATCCCCACCACGTTGTACGCGAACGCCCAGAACAGGTTCTGCCGGATGGTCCGCATGGTCCGGCGGGCCAGCTCCAGGGCGGTGACCGCCGCCCGGAGGTCGCCGCTCATCACGGCGATGTCGGCCGCTTCCAGGGCGATGTCCGTCCCGGTGCCCAGGGCGATCCCGACGTCGGCGGCGGCCAGCGCGGGGGCGTCGTTGATGCCGTCGCCCACCATGGCCACGCGCTTGCCCTCGGCCTGGAGCTTGCGGATGACGGCCACCTTCCCCGCCGGGAGCATGCCGGACTCGACCGCGTCCATGCCGACCTGGCCGGCGACCGCGATCGCGACCTTGCGCACGTCCCCCGTCACCAGCACCAGCTCCAGCCCCATCGCCTCCAGGGCCCGCACGGCGGCCACCGAGGTCGGCTTGACCGGGTCGGACAGCCCCAGCAGGGCCGCCGGCTCGCCGTCCACGCCGACCAGCACGGGTGTCCGGGCGGAGGCGGCTAGGCGCTCCGCGGCGTCGGTGAACGGGCCGATATCCACGCTCCGCTCGATCAGGAACGCGGCGCTGCCCACCACCACCTCGTGCCCGGCGACCCGGGCCGTGGCGCCGCGCCCCTCGTGGGCCCGGAAGCCGCCGGCCTCCGGGATCTCGACGCCGCGCTCGGTGGCCTCGCGCACGATGGCCGCCGCCAGCGGGTGTTCGGAGAGCCGCTCCACCGCGGCGGCGAGGGCCAGGACCATCGTTCCCGGGTCCGCTCCCGGATCGCCGAGGGCCAGCCCCTCGGCCGCCGGCGCGACGAGCACGTCGGTCACCACGGGGCGGCCCTCGGTGACCGTGCCCGTCTTGTCGAGCACGACCACGTCCACGCCGGCGGCGGCCTCCAGCGCCGCGCCGCCCTTGGCCAGCACCCCGCGCTCGGCGCCGCGCCCGGTCCCCACCATGATGGCGGTGGGCGTGGCCAGCCCCATCGCGCACGGGCAGGCGATGATCAGCACCGACACGAAGACCACGGTGGCGAAGACGGCCGCCGGCTGGGGGCCCACGTCGAACCAGACCACGAACGCCGCCACGGCCAGCGCGATCACCACCGGGGCGAAGATGCCGGCGACCCGGTCGGCCAGCCGCTGGACGGGGGCGCGGCTGCCCTGCGCCTCCTCCACCAGGCGCACGATCTGCGCGAGCGCCGTGTCCCGTCCCACCCGCGTCGCCTCGAAGGTGATGGAGCCGGTGGTGTTCAGGGTGGCGCCGACGACTTCGTCGCCCGCGCTCTTGGCCACCGGCACCGGTTCGCCCGTCAGCATGGATTCGTCCACGGCCGTGCGCCCGCCGCGCACCACGCCGTCCACGGGAATCCGCTCGCCGGGGCGCACCAGCACGATGTCGCCGACGCGCACGTCCGCGACGGCCACCTCCTGCTCGGTGCCCTCGCGCAGCACCCGCGCGGCCGGGGGCGCCAGCGCCAGCAGCCGGCGCATCGCCTCCGAGGTGCGGCCCTTGGCCCGGGCCTCGAGCAGGCGCCCGAGCAGAATCAGCGCGATGATGGACGACACCGCCTCGTAGTACACGTCGGCCGGCAGCCCCGCGCTCGCGAACAGGCCGGGGAGGAACGTCGCCGCCGTCGAGTAGGCCATCGCCGCGAGCGTGCCCACGGCGATGAGGGTGTTCATGTCCGCGCTGCGGTGCCGGGCGCCCCGCCAGGCCCCCACGTAGAAGCGCCGGCCCGCCCAGCCCATGACCGGCAGCGTGGCCACGAACAGCGCGATCCGGAGCGTCCGCGGGTCGAGGGCGTACAGCCACGGCAGCGCCCGCCGGAGCGCCGCGTCGAGCGGAGCGAGCGCGCGCGCCAGCAGGTCCGCGCCGCCCGTGGCGGTATGGCCCATGAGCGGCATCGAGGCCACCATCGCCCCGACCGCGACGACCGCCGCCACCACCAGGCGGACGGTCAGCTCGCGCACCTCCCGCTCGCGAAGCCGCCGCTCCCGGGCCACGGGATCGGCCTCGGCCGCCGGGGCGGCCAGGGCGAACCCCGCGGCCGCCACCGCGCCCTCCAGCCGCGCGAGGTCGAGGAACCCCGGCACGTAGGCGACGCGGACCGTCTCGGCCGCCGGATTGGCCGCCGCGCCCACGACCCCGGGCACCGCCGCCACGGCGCGCTCCAGCCGCGCCACATCGGGCGCGGAGCGCAGATCGGTGATCGCCAGGGTCAGGCTGTCCGTCCCGACGTCGTAGCCCGCCTCGCGCACCGCGGCGATCAGCGCGGCGGGGCCGAGGTCCTGGACCTCCACGGTCGCCTTGGCGGTGGCGAAGTTGACCGCGACGTCCCGTACGCCCGGGGTGCCCGCGAGCTGCTGCTGAATGCGGCTGGCGCAGGCCGCGCAGCTCATCCCCGCCACCGGAAAGCTCAGCCGCCGGGCGCCGGACGCCGCCGCCGGGGTGGCGGCCGGCGCGCCGGGATCGCCGGCCGCGGCCTCGGGCGAAGCCGGTGCGGGTGCGGCGAGCGCCGGGGGCGCGGGAGCGATGGGGGACG
>JAJYLI010000170.1 GCA_021787855.1 bacterium
CCGGCGCCCCAGGCGGAGAGCAAGACCCCGGCTCGCCCGCCGGCCAAGCCGCAGGACCGCACCGGGCGGCGCCGCCGCCGGCCTCCCGGCGACCGGCGCTGAGCTCCGAACCCGCGCGGCCCCGGGGCTTCGGCTCCGGGGCCGCGCGCCGCCGTGGCGCGGGTGTGACGCGGCTCACCATCCGCACCCGCGCGCCGGTCACCCGAGTTACTCCCACCCGCGTTTCCGGGTCAGCAGGGTGTCGTCTGCAAGCCAAACGTCACCCTGGTCGCCGAGGTACACGATGCGGGTTCTTCGAGTGGGTCAGATCTCCGTTGCCCTGGCGCTGGCCGCGCTGGCCGGCGGGTGCAAGAACAGCGAATCGCCGGGCACCGGCCAGCTGTCCGTCGTGATGGCGGACTCGCCGATCGTGGGCGTCCAGAGCGCCACCGTGTGGATCTCGCGCGTGTACTTGATCGGCGGCGCCGACTCGACCGGCACGCGGTACACCATCAGCAACACGCCGCAGCAGTACGACCTGCTGACGCTGCAGAACGGCGTCACGGCCGCGCTGGGCACCACGACCATCCCCGTGGGCAACTACACGCAGCTGCGCATGGTGGTGGACTCGGCGCGCCTCACCCTGTCCGGCGGGCTCACCTTCGTCGGCGGCTCCGCCTCGACCACGGTGATGGTGCCGAGCGGCGCGCAGACCGGCATCAAGATCAACTTCCAGGGTCCGGTGAACGTCACGCCGGGCCAGACCATCCTGGTCGTGGACTTCGACGCCGCGGCGAACTTCCACCTGACCGGGCCGGCGGGAGCGCCGACCGGCGTGCTGTTCACGCCGCTGCTCAACGCCACGGTGGAGAACGTGGCCGGCTCGATCGCGGGCAAGGTCGCCGCCGACTCCACCGAGAAGGCCACGATCTACGCGATCTTCGCCTCCTCGGGTGACACGCTGGGGAGCGCGCTGGCCGACAGCGCCACCGGCACCTACAAGATCTGGTACCTGCCGCCGGGCGCGTACCACGTGGTCGCGGTGGGCAGCGGCCTCAGCGCCACCGACACCGTGACGCTGGGGGCGGCGCAGAACCTCACGGGCGTCAACTTCCCGTGAGCCGCCGGGCGCGCCGGCTGCGCGCCGGCGCGTAGCGAAGCGAAGCAGGAGGGCCGCCCCCTTTGGGGGTGGCCCTTCTGGCGTCCGGCCCCCCGCAGTACAATTCGGCATCGTGCGACAGCGCTTCAGCGGCCTCATTCTGCTGGCCACCCTCGGTGTGGCGGGGTGCCATCCGGCGCGCGGCGGCCACGCCTTGGCCGGGAGCCTCGAGGTCACCCACGCGGTGATCCCCGCTTCCGCCTCGCCCACCGAGGCCTCGGCGTTCATGGTGCTCACCAACCACGGCTCCACCGCGGTCACGTTCGAGGGCGCCACGTCGCCGGTGGCGGCCTCCATCGCGGTGCACAAGGACGTCGGGGGGCTGATGCAGCCCGCGGGCCCGCTCCAGGTGCCCCCCGGCGGCTACGTCCTCCTCGCGCCCGGCAGCTACCACCTCATGCTCGAGGGCCTGGTGCATCCGCTCGCTATCGGGGATACGGCGACCGTCACCCTCGAGTTCGACCAGGGGGGGCCGCTCAGCGTGCGCGTCCCCGTCCTCAACTACACCGACGCCGTCAGCGAGCTGCCGCTGCGCTGAGCCTCCCCAACCGACAGGCCGAACGTCCCGCGCAGGTGCACCTTTCGCCTCCCCCGAGTGCGGATTTCGCACTTTTTGCCTGGGCGGCGATTCGTAACGCGTTGTAGGGCAACCACATAACATCTGGCACGATGGCTGCGTAAAGGGAAGGCAGGCCCAGCAGCGCTTGCGGGCCCGAACTTCACATGAGGAAGACGGTCATGAAGCGCCGCCTCATCATCTCCGCCGCACTGGTCGTCGTCGTCGCCGTGGCGACCGTGGGCTTCCTTTCCCGCGGCCGCGGCGTCTACAGCGCGACCTACCGGTTCGTGACGGTATCGCGGGGCAACATCGTCGCGGCGGTCGCGGCGACCGGGACGCTGAGCGCCGATACCACCGTGCAGGTGGGGGCGCAGGTGTCCGGGCAGATCATGGAGCTGTACGCCGACTTCAACAGCCACGTGAAGAAGGGCGAGCTGATGGCGCGGCTCGACCCGCGGCCGTCCGAGCTGGCCGTGCAGCAGGCCCAGGCGCAGGTGAGCCAGGACGTGGCGGACTCGACGCTGAAGGCGTTCACGCTGCAGCAGGCCATCCCGCTGCACGACCACGGGATGATGACGGACAACGACTTCGTCGCCGCGCAGGCGGCGTTCGAGGCGTCCAAGGCGGCGTTGCTGGCGGCGCGGGCCAATCTGGCGCGGTCGCAGCAGGACCTGGCCTACACCGACATCTACGCGCCGATGGACGGCGTGGTGGTGGAGCGCGACGTGCAGGTCGGGCAGACGGTGGCGTCGAGCTTCTCGGCGCCGCAGCTGTTCGTGATCGCGTCGGACCTCAAGAGGATGCAGATCGTGGCCCAGGTGGACGAGGCGGACATCGGGCAGATCAAGCAGGGCCAGGATGTGACCTTCACCGTGCAGGCGTACCCGAACCGCACGTATCACGGCACCGTGCGCCAGGTCCGGCTCCAGAACAGCACGCAGGACAACGTGGTGATGTACAACGTGGTGGTGGACGTGAACAACGCGGACGCCACGCTGCTGCCGGGCATGACGGCGACGGTGAACTTCGAGGTCTCGAAGGCGGACGACGTGCTGGAGGTGTCGGACGCGGCGCTGCGGTTCACGCCGCCCTCGGGGATGCTGGCGGCGTTCATGGCGGCGCGGCGCGCGGCGGGCGACACGGCGGGCCCGGGCGGCCGCCGGCTCACGGCGCAGGACTCGGCGCGGTTCCGCCAGATGATGGCGATGCGGGCGCAGGGCGGGGCCCAGGGTGGCGGCGGGCCGGGCATGATGTTCGGCGGCCCGGGCGGCGGCCGGCCCGGCGGGACCGGCGGCGGCGGCCACGGGAACGGCGGCTTCGGGCGGCTGTGGTACGTGGACGCGCACGGGCAGCCGGCGGTGCTGCGCGTCAAGGTGGGGATCAGCGACGGGCAGATGACCGAGGTCACGCCGCTGCCCGACTCCCCGCTCAAGGAGGGGATGCAGGTCATCGCGGCGGTGACGGCCGAGAAGAACAGCGGGCCGTCCAATCCGTTCCAGCAGCAGCAGCAGAACCCGTTCCGGAACCGGGTGATGTAGCCGTGGCCACCGGGACGATGACGGCGGGGGCGGCGGTGGGCACGGCCGCCGCCGGCGGGGCGGGTGAGGTCATCCGGATCGAGGACGTCCGCAAGACCTACGTCACCGGCAAGACCGAGGTGCACGCGCTGCGGGGGGTGAGCATCGCGATCCAGCAGGGCGAGATGGTGGCGATCATGGGCGCGTCGGGCTCGGGCAAGTCCACCCTCATGAACATCCTCGGCTGCCTGGACCAGCCCAGCGGGGGCAGCTACTGGCTCGACGGCGTGCGGGTGGACGGGATGAGCAAGAACCAGCTCGCCGACATCCGCAACGCCAAGATCGGGTTCGTGTTCCAGGGCTTCAACCTGCTGCCGCGGACGACGGCGCTGGACAACGTGGAGCTGCCGCTGCTGTACGACCGCAGCGGCCGCAAGCTGGACACGCGGCGGATGGCGCGCGAGGCGCTGGAGCGGGTGGGCCTCGGCGAGCGGCTGGACCACGAGCCGAGCGAGCTGTCGGGCGGACAGCAGCAGCGGGTGGCCATCGCCCGGGCGCTGGTCACGGGCCCGGCCCTCGTGCTGGCCGACGAGCCGACGGGCAACCTGGACACCCACACCTCCGTCGAGGTGCTGTCGGTGTTCCAGGAGCTGAACGAGCAGGGCATCACCATCATCCTGGTCACCCACGAGCACGACATCGCCCGGTACTGCCGGCGCGTCGTGGAGCTGCGGGACGGGTACGTGATCCGCGACAGCGCGATCGCCGACCGCCACGTGGCGCGGCGCGACCTGGCGGCCCTGCAACCGCTCGACCTGGTGGAGTAGCGCCATGAAAGCGACCCGGCTGGTGGACGTCGCCACCAAGAGCATCCTCAAGAACAAGATGCGCACCCTGCTGACCATGCTGGGCATCATCATCGGCGTGGGCGCGGTGATCGTGATGGTCGCCGTGGGGCAGGGGGCCAAGTCCGAGATCCAGAAGCGCATCGAGAACCT
This sequence comes from bacterium, assembly GCA_021787855.1. GTDB lineage: Bacteria > Gemmatimonadota > Gemmatimonadetes > Gemmatimonadales > JACORV01 > Fen-1245. The sequence goes on from JAJYLI010000170.1 coordinate 4,213, forward strand.
CGGCACCAACCTGCTCGTCGTCACCAACGCCGCGATCCGGGTGGGCGGCGTGAGCCAGGGCGCGGGGACGCAGCCCCGCCTGACCCTCACCGACTACGAGGCCCTGAAGCGCGAAGGGCTGCTGCTGACGGGGGTGTCGCCGGTCATCATCGCGCCCAGCCAGATCATCGGCGGCGCCGGGAACTGGCGCAGCTTCGTGGACGGGGTCTCCACCGACTACCAGCAGATCCGCGACTGGAAGGTCGCCGACGGGCGGTTCTTCGACGTCGCGGACGAGCGCGCGCTCCGGCCGGTGGCGGTGATCGGGCAGACGGTGGCCACCAACCTGTTCCCGGGGCAGAGCCCGGTGGGCGCGCAGATCCGCATCCGCAACGTGCCCTTCCAGATCATCGGCGTGCTGGCGGCCAAGGGGCAGGGCGCCGACGGCAACGACCAGGACGACGTCATCCTCACGCCGTACACCACGGTGAACACCCGGCTGTCGCACCACACCTGGCTGCCGCAGATCCTCGCGAGCACCGACAGCAAGGAGGACATCCCGGCCGCGGAGCAGGAGATCAGCAGCATCCTGCGGGACACGCACCATCTGGCGAGCTACGAGCAGAACGACTTCACGGTGCGCGACCAGAGCGACCTGATGCAGGCGGCGTCGGGGACCACCCAGGTGATGACCCTGCTGCTGGCGGCCATCGCCAGCATCTCGCTGCTGGTGGGCGGGATCGGGATCATGAACATCATGCTGGTCTCGGTGACCGAGCGCACCCGCGAGATCGGCATCCGCATGGCCATCGGGGCGCGCGGCGCCGACGTGCTCACCCAGTTCCTGGTCGAGGCGATCGTGATGAGCGTCCTGGGCGGGCTGATCGGGATCGGCATCGGCTTCGCCGGCGCGTCCATCCTCTCCAAGGCCACCGGCTGGGCGACCACCATTCCGCCGGAGTTCGTGATGGTCGCCATCGGCTTCGCGGCCGCGGTGGGCATCTTCTTCGGCTTCTACCCGGCCCGCAAGGCGGCCGCGCTGGATCCCATCCAGGCCCTGCGGTACGAGTAGCGGGAGAGGGGCGAGGTCCCGGTGAAGCTGCCGCTCGGCCGCTGGGTCCGCTGGGGCTGGCTCGCCACCACGGTGGCGATGGGCGCGGCGCTCGTCGTGACCGCGTGGGTGGGGCGCCAGCGGGCCGTGGGCGCCGCCTCGACCCTCAACCGCGGCCAGAGCCTGGTGCTGTTCGAGGCGGTGCGCCAGGCCGCCCACGGCTTCGCGAGGCCCCCGCGGCCGGGGCAGCTCGACTCGCTGCTCCGCCAGCACGAGACGGCGGGGCTCCGCTACCTGGCCTTCTTCGATCCGGACGGCCCGATGCTCGCGCAGGCGGGCCGGCCGGTCGCGCCCATCACCGCGCCGGTGCGCCGGCATCCCGGGCCGCCCCTGATGCGGCAGGCCGGCTCGCGCATCCAGCTGTGGGGGTTCGCGGGCTTCGCGCCGCCGCCGCAGGCCGCGGCCGGCGGGCCCGGCGTCGCCCCCCGGGATCGGGATCGCGCCGCGCCGGCGGCGGGCTCCCCGCGGCCCGCCCCGGACGGGCCGGGCGAGCGGGTGCGCCCGCGGCGGGTGAGCTTCGTCATGGAG
>JAJYLI010000171.1 GCA_021787855.1 bacterium
TGATTCGCCCCGCGCGCCGCCGCCGGTCCCCGCGCCGCAGCCCGCGCCCCTCGCGCAGGCCGCGGCGGCCGTTCCCCCCGCGCCGGCACCGCCGGTCACCATCTTCCGGCCCGCCCCCCGCTGGCGCGCGAGCTTCCAGCTCAACCAGTCCGCCAGCTCGGCCGGGGGCCCGCCGTCCCTCACGACGTACGCGACGTCCGGCTCGGCAGGCCTGTCCGCCCCCCTCGCGTCGTGGCTCACGCTCGACGCGCGCTCCACCACCTGGTGGCGCAACGGCTCCGGCGGCCTCGCGTCCATCGGACTGACGGGCTCGCAGACCTGGGTGTACCGGCTGGCGCTCACCGTCGCGCCGCCCGGCCGCGCCTGGAGCCTCGCGCTGGGGCGGTTCCTCCCCGAGGACGCTCTGGGCCTCGGCTACGTGGACGGCGCGAAGCTCGAGGTCCGGCCCTGGTCCGGCCAGCGGGTCGGGCTGGTCGCGGGGTACGCCCCGGACCTCTACACCATGGCCCCCTCGACGCGGATGGCCGAAGCCGGCGCCTGGTGGGGAGTGTCCACGGGCGCCTTCTCCGGCTCGGTGAGCGCCGCGACCCAGTGGCAGTGGAGCCAGATCCGCCGGACCTGGGTCTCCGGGCAGGCCTTCTGGACGCCGGCACCGGGCCTGACCTTCTCCCTCATGACCGACGTGGACCACGGGGCCGGCTGGGAGCCGTTCCGCGGCTTCCAGCTCACCGATCTCAGCGCCGGGATGCGGAGCGAGCTGCCCTTCGGCTTCCACGCCGGCCTGGTCGTCGAGTCCCACGCCGCGCTGCCGCTGTTCACGCTGTTCGCGGCGGGGGACACCCTGCCGCTGCCGGGCCGCCTCAACGGCGCGACGTTCTCCCTGGGCCACCGGCTCCTCGGCGCGTCCGTGGACGTGTCGGCGGGATACCTCAAGCGCGCCACCGACCCCGCGGCGACCTGGCAGGGCACGTTGACCGTGTTCAGCCCCCGGTTCATGCTGGTGGCGATGGGGCAGCACGGGACCCTGTTCAACTTCGGCTCGCTGGTGCTGCGGGTCCCGGTGCCGGGGCTGATCGGCCCGTTCAACGCGGCGATGGGCTTCGGCGTCAACCTGACCGCCCTGCCTGGCGGCGCCCCGCCCCTGTGGCGGTACGACCTGCGCCCGGAGCTGGGGTGGCGGCTCGGCCGCGGGTTCTACTTCACGATGACCGGGGACGTCGGCCGCTACGCCGGCCAGGCGACCACGTACCTCCAGGCGGGGGTGGGCTATCAGCTCTGGTGACATGTCCGGGCGGCCCGCGGGCCGCGCACTGACCCTGTCCCAGCGGATTGACCGCGTGATCGCCGCGGCCGGCATGCTGTCGGCCCTGCTGGGCGCCGCGTTCCTCGTGCGGGCGGGACACTACTACCTGCTGCCGCTGTGGGACCGGCCGGACAATCCGCTCAACGCGGAGCTGAACCCTTCCGCCACGATCGGCCACAGCTTCGGCTGGGCCGGCGCCGGCCTGATGCTCCTGGGCGTGGCGCTGTACTCGGGCCGGAAGCGGCTCGCGGCCATGCGCGGGCGGGGGCCGATGCGCACCTGGCTGAACCTGCACATCTACCTGTGCCTGGTGGGGCCGTTCCTGGTGACGCTGCACACCGCGGGCAAGCTGGGGGGCCTGGGCGTCTATACCTTCTGGTCCATGTGGATCGTGGCCGCGAGCGGCATCATCGGGCGCTGGCTGTACCAGCAGTTCCCCCGGACCATCCGCGGCGACCTGATGACGCTGGGCGAGATGCACAAGGAGCTGGCCGTGTTGCGGGAGCGCCTGGCCGGCTACGGGCTGGCGCCGGCGCTGCTGGCGGAGATTGACGCGCTCGCCACGCGGGGCCTGCGGCACGTGCGGAGCGGCGACCCGGCGCATCCGTCCCCTCCGGCCCACGCGGCGGCGGGCGCCGCGGGCGGCCTGGCGGCGCTGCCGGTGATCCTGGTGCACGACCTCACACGCCCGCTCCGCCTGGCGGGCATCCGGCGCCGGCTGCGGCGCGCCGGCCGGCTGTCGGCCCGCGACCGCAAGGCGGTGCTGTCCCTGATCCGGCGGCAGACCACGATCGCGCGGCGGATAGCGTTTCTCGACACGTTCCGCCGCGTGTTCTCCTGGTGGCACGTGATCCACCTGGCGTTCTTCGCCGCGATGGTCGCGCTGCTGTTCCTGCACGTGGGCAGCGAGTTGTTCTTCGGAGCCTCCCTGCTGGGCGGGGGGGGGCCATCGTGATGCACACCGGTCCCGCCGCGACGGCGCTGGCCTTCCTGCTCCTGGCCTGCGCCACCCGGGCGGCGCTCGCCCAGGGCCTGGTCTCGCCGGGACCGCTGTCGGCCGCGCACGCGCGCCTGGACGACCTGAAGCACTGCTTGAGCTGCCACGACGCCGGCCGGGAGCTGTCGGGCCGCAAGTGCCTCGCCTGCCACGTCTCGATCGCCCGCGAGATCCGCGCCGACCGCGGCTACCACGCCGTCGCCACCCGGCACGGCACCGCGCTGGCGTGCGCCTCGTGCCACAGCGAGCACAACGGGCGGCCGTACCAGCTGGTGGACTGGAAGCCGCTGGGCGGCCGCGAGCGGTTCGACCACGGCCTGACGGGCTGGCCGCTCGAGGGCGCCCACGCGCGGCTCTCGTGCCAGGAATGCCACCGGGCCGCGCTGGTGACCGACGTCGCGGTGCGGAGCGATACGTCGCTGTCCGTGCGCCGCACCTACCTGGGCCTGGCGACCGCCTGCGCCTCGTGCCACCTGGACGAGCACCGCGGGCGGGTGAGCCGCCAGTGCCAGGACTGCCACAACGTGCAGGCGTGGAAGCCGGCGCCGGGCTTCGACCACGACCGCACCCGCTTCCCGCTGACGGGCCTGCACCGGGGGCTGCGCTGCTCCGCGTGCCACCGCGTGCGGGAGGAGCGGGCGAGCGGGCCGGCCGGGCAGGTGGACTCCTCGTTCGTGGACTTCAACGCCGCCAGGCCCGACTGGCGCAGCGGCTGCAGCGGCTGCCACGCGTCGCCGCACCGGGCGGCGGACCGTGTGGGCGCGTGCGAGCGCTGCCATACCACCCTGGGGTGGTTCGTGCTGGCGGACTCGGTGCGCCGCTTCGACCACGCGGGGACGGGGTTCCCCCTGAGGGGCGCGCACGCCGCCGCGCCGTGCGAGAGCTGCCACCTCTCCACGCCGCGCTCCCCGCTGCCGGCGCGCGTGGCGCTGGTGCGGGAGGACTTCCTGCGCCCCTTCGCGAAGCGGAAGATGCTGTTCCACCGGTGCGACGCGTGCCACGCGGACGTTCACGCAGGACAGTTGCCGGACGGCACGGCGGAAGGCGGAAGAGACTGCAAGGCCTGTCACACGGAAACCGCGTTTACGCCCGTGGTCTTCAGCCTCGCGGCCCACGACAGCGGCGCGTTCCCGCTCACCGGCGCGCACCAGGCCGTCCCCTGCTCGGCCTGCCATGTCATGCTGCCGGACGCGGCGCCGCGCTCGGGCCGCATCCGCTTCCGGTTCGCGGCCATGAACTGCGCCTCCTGCCACCGCGACCCGCACGGCGGCCAGTTCGCCGGCCGCCGCGTGCCCGGCTCGCGGCCGCCGGCGGCGAGCGAGGCGGGCGTGCGCGAGACCTGCACGCCGTGCCACACGGCGGTGTCGTGGGCGGTGACCGCCGCGACCTTCGATCACGACTCCGCCGGCTTCCCGCTGCGGGGCGCGCACCTCAGGGTGGCGTGCGACAAGTGCCACCTGCCGGCCGGGCCCGGCCTGCCGATGCGGTTCAAGGGCGTGCCCACGAGCTGCGACGCCGCGCAGTGCCACGGCGACCCGCACGCCGGCCAGTTCCGCGGCCACGTGCCAGGCGCGCGCGTGATCCCGGCGGCCCGGACGCTGACCGGCACGGAGTGCGCGGCGTGCCACACCGAGGTCGCCTGGGCCGCCGTCACCTTCGATCACGACTCGACCGGCTATCCGCTGCGGGGCGCCCACGTCCGGGTGGCCTGCGGCAAGTGCCACACCCCGGCGGCCCCCGGCCGGCCGGCGCGCTTCAAGGGGCTGGGCACCACCTGCGGCGCCTCCGGCTGCCACGCGGACCCGCACGGCGGCCAGTTCGCCAGCCGGCCGCGCGGCGGCGCGTGCGCCTCCTGCCACACCGACGCCGCGTGGGCCACGCTGGTCTTCAATCACCAGACCGACAGCGACTTCCCGCTCGACGGCGCGCACCGCCGGCTCCCGTGCGCCGACTGCCACCGCCCGGAGGGCACGCCGCCGATGGTCCGCTACTACCCGCTGCCCCACCGCTGTGAGGACTGCCACGCCGTCGCTCCGCCGGGGGCGGGGGGTCCGGGGGGAGAGGCCTGATGCGAACGCACCTCGCCGCCGCCATGCTGCTCGCGCTCGGCGCCGGATCGGCCCGCGCCCAGCAGCAGCCCACGGACCCGCACCTGCACCTCCACGGCCTCAAGTGCAGCGCCTGCCACACCGCGGCGTCGTGGAAGGACATCGTGTTCGACCACACCACCACCGGCACGCCCCTGGTCGGGCAGCACCAGGTGACCCCGTGCACCGGGTGCCACAACCTGCGCGACTTCCGCACCGTCTCGCAGCAGTGCCGCTTCTGCCACCAGGACCCGCATCGAGGCGACGCGGGGCTCATGTGCCAGCAGTGCCACAACCCGGCGAGCTGGAGCCAGATTGACGCGCGGGCGGCGCACGCCGACACCCGCCTGCCGGAGCTGGGCGTGCACGCGTCCCTGCGCTGCGTGGATTGCCACCGCCAGACCGGGTTCCAGCAGTTCAGCGGCCCGGTGACGCCGTGCGTCTCGTGCCACCAGACCACGTTCCAGGCGACCAACAACCCCTCGCACACGGCGCTCAACTTCTCGAAGAACTGCGAGGCGTGCCACCAGTTCACGACCTGGAACTTCGCGCTGTTCCAGCAGCACGACGCGCTGTTCCCCATCTACTCGGGCACCCACGCCGGCAAGTGGCGCGACTGCGCGACCTGCCACGTCAACGCGGCGGACTACACGACCTTCACCTGCATGTCGAGCGGCTGCCACGCCCAGGCGCGCACCGACGCCACGCACCAGGGGATCGGCGGCTACCAGTACCAGGCCACGGCCTGCCTCACCTGCCACCCGACCGGCCAGCAGGGGACGTTCGCCCAGCACGACGCCGTGTTCCCGATCTTCACCGGGGCCCACGCGGGCATCTGGTCCACCTGCACGCAGTGCCACGTGGACCCCACGAACCCCAAGAACTTCACGTGCATGTCCAGCGGCTGCCACGTCCAGGCACAGACCGATCCGGTGCACAGCGGGATCGCGGGATACTCGTACACGGCCACGGCCTGCCTGTCGTGCCACCCCACCGGCCAAGGCGGCAACTTCACCCAGCACGACGCGCTGTACTTCCCGATCTACAGCGGGACACACGCCGGCACCTGGACGAACTGCGCGCAGTGCCACAACGTGGCCGGCCAGCCGGCCCAGTTCACCTGCATGTCGAGCGGCTGCCACGACCAGGCGACCACCAACTCGAACCACACGGGGATCCCGGGCTACAGCTACACGGCCAGCGCGTGCCTGTCGTGCCACCCCACGGGCCAGGGCGGCACCTTCACCCAGCACGACGCGCTGTACTTCCCGATCTACAGCGGCAGCCACGCGGGGCGCTGGTCGAGCTGCGCGCAGTGCCACGACGTGGCCAACGACCCCAGCCAGTTCACCTGCATGTCGAGCGGCTGCCACGACCAGGCGACCACGAACTCCAA
>JAJYLI010000013.1 GCA_021787855.1 bacterium
GATCTGCGCGGCCACGATGCCCTTGGCGTCGCAGGCGCCGCGGCCGTAAAGGAAGTCGGCGTCCTCCGACGAGGGGAAGAACGGCGGCACCGTGTCCAGGTGCGAGGCGAACACCACCCGCGGCGGCGTCCCCGCGATCCGCGCGAAGACGTTGGACCGTCCGGGGGCGGCCTCCTGCAGGTCCACGTCCCAGCCCAGGCGCTCCAGCCACGAGGCCAGGAACGCGGCGATCTCGCCCTCGTCGCCGCTCACCGACGGGATGTCCACCAGCGAGCGGGCGAGGGCGACGACGTCCGTCTGCGTGACGGAGACCTTGCGGCTCTGCTTCACCGGCTTCTCCTTCGCCGCGACCCGGCGGGCGCCTCGGGAATCGGCCCAGGCCGTCGGGCCGGGCCCCACGAGCGTGCCCGCGCCGGCCCCCCCCCCCCGGCCCACGGCCGCGACGGCGAACTCGACGCGCTCCCGCCGGGCGAAGTGCAGCCCCTTGGGCTGGATCACCCTGGAGCCGAGCTTCAGGGCATCGTCCCAGGTGATGGCGGCGTAGCGCCGGGGCTTCTTCCCGGACCCGGCCGGATCGCGCTCGTACACGCCGTCCACGTTCTTGAGCAGGCGGCAGTTCCGGGCGCCGAGGCGGTGGGCGAGGAACAGGGCCGTGAGGTCCGTGCCGCCGCGGCCGAACAGCGCGTAACCACCGGCGGTGTCGCGGCCGTAGAAGCCCGCGATCACGGCGACGCCGGAGCGCTCCAGGGCGTAGCGCACCGCGTCGCCGTCCACGGCCACGGGCTCGGCGTCCAGGAGCGGTCCCCGGGTCACCAGCCCGATCGCGCCCGGCTCCAGGAGCGCGGCCTCGACGCCCGCGGCGTTGAGGGCCAGCGCGAGCCTCGCGGCCGACGCGGCTTCGCCGGTCGCGAGCAGCGAGGCGGTGGCCGCCGGCTCCGGCTCGGGGCCGAAGTAGTGCGCGTCGGCCAGCAGGCTGTCGGTGGCGCCCTTCAGGGCCGACACGACGGCCAGCACGCGCTCGCCGCGCTTCAGGTGGCGCTTGATGTCCGCCACCGCGGCGGCGTAGTCCCGGGCCGTGCCGAGGACCGAGCCGCCGAACTTGAGGACCGTGAGCGGGCGTCCGTTCATCCGCCGTGCCACCTCCCCCGCCACCGCCAAAGGCACCCCCGGCTACGCAAGAACAGGCCCCAGGCGGCTCGTGGCCGCCCGAGGCCTGTTCCGCTTCTCATGACCGGCGTCTGGTGACCACGGGTACCTTGCCGTCTGGCGACTGTGCCGCGCCCCGCCCTCTCAGGTCTCCGTTGCCCCTTCGGCGACCGGCTCGGCGTCGCCGGTGGGCTCCTCCTCCCCGCCTTCCTCCTCCTTCACCACCCGCGCCACGTCCACGACCACGTCGCCCTCGTCCAGGTTGATGACCCGCACCCCCTGCGTGTTGCGCCCGATCACGCGGATGTCGTTCACCGGCAGCCGGATGATCACGCCGTGGCGGGTGATGACCATCAGCTCGTCGTCGGGGATGACTTCCTTCAAGGCGACCACGTCGCCGGTCTTGTCGGTGTGCCTGAGGGTGATGATCCCCTTGCCGCCGCGGTGCTGCACGCGGTAGTCCGCCAGCTCCGAGCGCTTGCCGAGGCCGTTCTCCGCCACGACCAGCAGCGTGGCCTCGCGCCGCACCACCACCATGCCGATGACCGCGTCGCCCTGCTCCAGCTCGATGCCCCGCACCCCGGTGGTGGCCCGCCCCATCTCCCGGGCGTCCTTCTCGTGGAAGCGGATGCTCATGCCGTGGCGGGTGGCGAGCACGACGTCGTTGGTGCCGTCGGTGATCTGGACGTCAATCAGCTCGTCGCCGGACTCGATGTTGACGGCGTTGATCCCGGTGGAGCGGACGTTGCCGTAGGCCGAGAGCACCGTCTTCTTCACCGTGCCGCCGCGGGTCGCGAACACCAGGAACTTGTCGTCGCTGAACTCGCGCACCGGCACGAGGGCCGCGATCCGCTCGTCGGGCCGGATGGCGATGCAGTTGACGACCGGCTTGCCGCGCGCCGCGCGCCCGCCCTGCGGGATGTCGTACACCTTCAGCCAGTACACCTGGCCGTTGGCGGTGAAGAACATCACGTAGTCGTGGGTCGAGGCGATGAACAGGTGCTCGACCCAGTCGTCCTCCTTGGTGCCCATCCCGTTCAAGCCGCGCCCGCCGCGGCGCTGGCGGCGGTAGGTCGAGACCGGGATCCGCTTGATGTAGCCGGTGTGGGAGATGGTGATGACCATGTCCTCCTCGGCCACCAGATCCTCGACCGAGAAGTCGCCCTGGTCCGCCACGATGTCGGTGCGCCGCTCGTCGCCGAAGTCCTTCGCCAGGGTCTCCAGCTCCGTCTTGAGGATCCCCAGGCGCTTGGGCTTCGAGGCCAGGATGCTCCTGAGCTCCGCCACCAGCGCGCGCACCTCCTTGAGCTCCGTCTCCAGCTTCTCGATCTCCAGACCGGTGAGCTTGGCGAGCCGCATGTCCAGAATGGCCTTGCTCTGCCGCTCGGACAGCTTGAAGCGGGCGCGCAGCTTCTGGTCCGCCTCCTCGGTGTCCTTCGAGCCCCGGATGATCTTGATGACCGCGTCAATGTTCTCGACGGCGATCTTCAGGCCCTCGAGGATGTGCTGCCGCTCCTCCGCCTTCTCGAGGTCGAACCGCGTCCGCCGGGTGATCACCTCGTGGCGGTGGTCCACGAAGTGCTGCAGCAGCTCCTTCAGGTTCATCACCTTCGGCACGCCGTCCACCAGCGCCAGCATGATGGCGCCGAAGGTGGTCTGCATCTGGGTGTGCTTGAACAGGTTGTTCAGCACCACCATCGGGACCGCGTCGCGCTTGAGCTCGACGACGACGCGCATGCCGTCGCGGTCCGACTCGTCCCGGAGGTCCGAGATGCCCTCGATCTTCTTGTCGCGCACCAGCTCGGCGATCTGCTCGAGGAGGCGCGCCTTGTTCACCATGTAGGGGATCTCGGTCACCACGATCTGCGAGCGGCCGCTGGACTCCTTCTCCTCGACCTGGGCCCGCGCCCGCACGATGATGCGGCCGCGACCGGCCTCGTAGCACTCGTGGATCCCCTCGCGGCCGTACACGATGCCGCCGGTGGGGAAGTCCGGTCCGGTGACATGCTTGCGGAGGTCGGCCACCGACGCGTCGGGGTGGTCCACCAGGTGCGTCGCGGCCGCCACCACCTCGCGCAGGTTGTGCGGCGGAATGTTGGTCGCCATCCCCACCGCGATGCCCGCCGAGCCGTTCACCAGCAGGTTCGGCAGGCGCGACGGCAGCACCGTGGGCTCCTGCAGCCGGTCGTCGAAGTTGGGGATGAAATCAACCGTGTTCTTGTCTATGTCCTCCAGCATCGCCAGCGCGAAGCGCGTGAGCCGCGCCTCGGTGTACCGGTAGGCCGCCGGCGGGTCGCCGTCCACCGAGCCGAAGTTCCCCTGCCCGTCAATCAGCGGATAGCGCAGGGAGAACTCCTGGACCATGCGGACCAGCGAGTCGTACACCGCGACGTCGCCGTGCGGGTGGTACTTGCCGAGCACGTCCCCGACGACGGTCGCGCTCTTCTTGTACGGGCGGTTGGGCAGCAGGCCCAGCTCGTTCATCGCGTACAACACGCGGCGGTGCACGGGCTTGAGGCCGTCCCGGACGTCGGGCAGGGCCCGGCCCACGATGACGCTCATCGAGTAGTCGATGTACGACTCTCGCATCTCGTCTTCGATCAGCCGGGGGAGAATCCGTTCGCGCTGGTTCGGGGCTGTCATGACACCATGGGTGAGGACTGCTAAATATAGGCGGATTATCGAGTTAAATCAATCGCCCGGGACGGATTCCGACCGGGCGAGGCGGCCGGCGCGGCGGCTCCGTTTCCGGGACCGATCCTCGTCCGGCGGCGGGCGCCCGGCGGGGCTTACCGAGGCTCGGCGGGTGGCGCGGCGGGGCCCGTCCCGGCGCCCATCTCCAGCTCTTCCTGCACGGCGTGCGGGGGTTCGGGCGCGGGGGTACCCGCGGCCGCATGAGCGCTCCCGGCCGGCGCGCGGGCCGGCCGGGTCGTGCCGCGGCGCCCGCGCCCGGCCTCGTACCAGCGGCGCGTGAGCTCGCCCGCGAGCCCGGTGTTACCGAGACCGAAGGCCAGCGCCGCCGCCAGGGCCACCGCGCCCACGATCAGCGTGAAGGCGGTCGAGACGATGTCGGCCGCGACGCCGATCTGCTGCAGGGCCATGAAGACGGAGATGATGATGATCATCGCCTTGGCCACCTTGGCCAGGGTGGGCACGCCCTCGACCGCGCCGGCCGAGGCGAGGATCAGCACCCGCACGAACTCCCCGAGCACCAGCCCCAGGACGATCACGATGATCGCGGCGAACACGCTGGGGATGTAGCCCACGAGGTTGGTGAAGATGTCGCTGATGTTCTGCACGCCCAGGGCGGACGCGGCCAGCAGGATCACGATCAGCATCACGATCCAGAAGCTGAGCTTGGCCACGACCCGGGCGGGGTCGAGGCGCGTGCCCGTGCGCTCGACCGCCTCGGTCACGCCCCAGCGGGCGGCGGACCGGTCGAACTGCACCCGCTCCAGGAAGGCATCCACCAGGCGCTCGACCAGCCGCGCGACGATGAAGCCGGCGCCGAGGATGATCACGGCGAACAGCAGGGGCGGCAGCACGCCGGCGATCTGCAGCACCGCGACCTTCACCCGCTCGAACACGTCCACGGCACCCTCCCCCGCGGCCTAGGCCGCGATGTCCAGCACCAGCTTGCCGAAGTGCGCCCCCGAGGCCATGCGCTCCAGCGCGCCCCTGGCCTCGGCGAGCGGCACCACGGAGTCCACCACCGGCCGCAGCGTGCCGGCGCCCAGGAGCCGCAGCACCGCCGCGAACTCCCGCGCGTTGCCCATGGTCGAGCCGAGCAGGGTGTGGTGATACCAGAACATGCGCCGCACGTCCGTCTCCACCCTGGGGCCGGTGGTGGCCCCGCAGGTCACCAGCCGCCCGCCCGGCGCGAGCATCCGGAGGCTCCGCTCCCACGTGGCCTCGCCCACCGAGTCCACCACCACGTCCACGCCACGCCCCCCGGTCAGCCGCCGCACCTCCCGCGGCACGTCGGCCGCGGCGTGGTTGAGCGTAACCTCGGCGCCCAGCTCGCGGGCCCGCGCCAGCTTGGCGTCGCTGGACGAGGTCACCAGCACCGTCGCGCCGAGCAGGCGCGCGATGCCCAGCGCCGCCAGCGCCACGCCGCCGCCGATCCCCCAGATCAGCACGCGCTCGCCCGGCCGCACCGCGGCCCGCGTGGCCAGCATCCGCCAGGCGGTGAGATGGACCAGCGGAAACGCGGCCGCATCGGTCCAGCTCACGTCGGGCGGCGCCGGGTACACGCTCCACTGCGGCACCCGTACCGCCTCGGCGAAGGTCCCCGGCAGATGCTCGCCCAGCAGCCGGTAGGTCTCGCACAGCGACTGCTCGCCGGCCAGGCAGTACTCGCAGCGCTGGCAGGAGACGCCGGGATTCAAGAGGACCCGGTCGCCCGGCTTGACGCGCGTCACCGCCGGCCCCACCGCCTCGACGACGCCCGCGCCGTCGGCGCCGAGCACGTGGGGGAAGCTCGGCGACGCGCCGGGCAGCCCGCGCACCACGAACAGGTCGAGATGGTTCAGAGCGGCCGCCTTGAGGGCCACCACCACGTCGTCGGGCCCGTCGGCTCGGGGTCGGGGCACGTCCTCGACCACGACGACGTCGGGACCGCCATGGGAGCGGAGGGTCACGGCGCGCATCGCGCGGGAATTTACGACGGGCCCCGACACGAAGATAGCCGCGGCGGGCCGCGGCTATCCGTGCTGCACGCGCAGGGCCGGCCGGCGGCTACGCGCCGGGCGGCGCGGACACCTCGGCCGGCGGCGGCGTCTTGGCCGGGGCGGGCGCCGCGGGCGCCGCCTCCGGCAGCCGGGGCACGGCGGGCCGGAAGGTCACCCCGCCGACCGGATCGAGCCCCGGGATCACCAGCGGCTGCATGGCGCCGGTCGCCACGTCGAACAGCTCGGTCTGCGCGCTCGAGCTCCCGTCGGGATTGGCCCGGAGCACCGTGAGCGCCAGCGTGCGCCCGCCGGCATCCACGCTGAACGCCTGCACGAACACCCCCGCCGGCGTGAGCGGCGCCGCCAGGCCGGTCGTCAGGTCCTGGCGATACACCCGCTTGGTCGCCGGCTTGCCGCCCTCGTCGCGCAGGAAGTAGAACGCCTTCCCGTCGGACGCCCAGGCCGGCGAGTCGTCCGGCCGGTCGCTGGTCGTGACCTGCCGCAGGCCCGTCCCGTCGAGGTTCATCAGGTACACCTCGTAGTGCCCGCTCTTCGGCGAGACGAACAGGACCTGCTTGCCGTCCGGCGAAACGTCCGGCTGCAAGCTCGGCGTGTCGCCGCTGGTGAGCCCCCGCCGCCCGCTGCCGTTGGCGGCGATGACGTACAGATGCGCCTTGCCTCCCCGGCTGGACTCGAACACCAGCGAGTCGCCGGCCGGCGGCACGAAGCTGGGCGAGCGGACCGTCGCGGAATCGTCGGTCAGCTTCCGGGCGTCGCTCCCGTCGGCGTTCGCGATCCACAGGTCGGTTACCGCCGAGCGCGGGTTGGGCGAGCGCAGGTAGGCGATCCGCGTCAGCCCCGGCGACCACGCCCCGCCCGACTCCAGCGCGGAATCCTGGGTGAGCGCCAACACCCGCTGCAGGTTGCTGCGATCGGCCATGTAGAGGTTCCACTGCCCGCCGCGCCGCGCGGTCAGCAGCATGTCGCCCGACACGTACACCCCGGCCGCCGCCGTCGAGTCCCACGACGCGGTGGCCACCAGGCGCGCGTGCCCCATGCCCACCGCGACCACCGTGCCGGAATCCACCGTGGCGACCGAGCTGTCGCTGCTGCTCCAGGTGAGGCCGGTCGCGGGCCCCAGCGGCTGGCGCTGATCGTCCAGGAGCTGGACCCCCAGCGGCGCGCGCTGGCCCACGCCCAGCGCGAACCGCGCGGTGGCGATCTGCAGGCCGCCCGCCACCACCCGCACGTGCCAGCTGCGGTAGATCGAGTCCGTCCGGTCGGCCATCGCCGCCAGGCGGATCCGCGTGTCGCCCATCTTCACGCCCCGCAGCGTGAGCGTGGCGGTGTCGAGCACCGCCACCGTGCTGTCGGGCAGGCCCCAGCGGACCGGCACGTTCGTGACCGGCGTGGAGTCGGCCGCGAGGAACTGATAGCCGACCTTGATCGTGCTCCCGATGGCCAGCGTGATGAGCGTGTCGAGCGGGTCGCCGATCAGCCGCCGGATCGGCTTGTGCACGTTCACGATGGCGTGGATGTCCGGGTACAGCGAGCTGGACGCCGAGATGCGCGCCGTCCCGGGGGCCACGGCCGTCACGATCGGCTGGATCGCCGAGACCTTCACCTTGGTCGAATCGGAGGTGTTGAACTGGAAGATGCCCGTCATCCCCAGCGCCCGGCCGCCCTGCGCCGGGACGACGAGCGCCAGCGTGTCCACCGTCCCGGGCGCGAGCGACACCTCGGGCTGGTCGAAGACCACACTGTCGGCCTGCACGTCCACGGCCACCTGCCGCGGCGGCCAGTTGGTCTTGCTCGGCACCGTCACCCGCAGCATCGCCCGCCCCGTATCGCCGACCGAGGTGACCATGCCGAAGGAATCCACCTGCACGATCTGCTGCCCGCCCTGCTCGACGGCGAAGACGATGCACACCGGCGCGGCGTTCGAGTTGTCGTCCTTCACCGCCCGGAAGCCGAGCTGATGCGACTCCCCCTTGACGAGGTGAAGCTGCAGCGGGGTGAGGACCAGCCCCGCCGCCGGCCCGCTTCCCGCCGGCTGCCGCTCGATGGCGGCGCAGCCGAGCCCCGCCACGTGCGTGGCCGGCACCGTCTCGGCCGGCTGCGCCGCCGCCGGCGCCAGCGCCTGCGGCTGGGGCGCCGCCCCGCCACCCGCGGGCGGCATGATCTGCAGGGTGGCGGTGCCGCTCTTCTCCCGCCGGCCCACGCCGTAGCGCGCCGTGATGATCGCCACGCCGGGCCCCACCCCGGTCGCGATGCCGTTCTGGTCCACGGTCGCGGCCCGCGGGTTGCTCGACGTCCAGCGGAACGTGGTCACACTGGCGATGGCGTTGTTGGCGTTGTCGTACGCCGTAGCGAAGAACGCCGCCGTCTTGCCGACATCCACCTGCCCGTCACTCGGCGACACCTGGATGGTCGAAACCACCGGCCGGCGCTGCGCCACCGCGCGCGACGGCATCCACGCCGCCGCACCCAGCAGCCCCGCCACAACCACCCTGCGCCCGAAGGTCATCAGGCCAAAGAGGCGGCGCGAGCGACCCTCTGTCAAGCGCATTCTGCACCCCCTACGGCAACAAACGGATAACCGCACCCGTGTAACCATCTTGCGCATCGCCCGGACCCGCGGGGAACCGCACCGAGTCGGCCCGCAGCCGCCCCATTCCCCCGCGCCCGGGACCGAAGACCTGGAACCGGTACAGGCGCCCCGCCAGCCCCTCCAGGCTCGCCACCAGGGTGTCACCCTCGAGCCGCGCGTCCAGCACCTTCAACGCGCGCGAGCGGTCCCCCCGCCGCGGCGGGTCGCCGGCCACCTCCAGCCGCCACCCGGCCGTGTGCCGGACCGTCACCTTGGCCTCCCGCCCCAGCCGGGCCTCCACGTATATATGCACGTCCCGGCCCGTTTGCGCGGTGCGGTAGGTCACCCGCTCCCCATTCGCCCGCACGGCCAGGATCCGCGACCCCGGGGCGAGGGCCGGCGCCAACTCCAGCGTCACCGGCGCGTCGCTGCCGCCGGTACGCCGCACGGTGGCGGTGAAGGCGGTGTCGCTGACGGCGTAGTCCACGTCCAGCCGCACGGCGCCCACCCGCACGCCCCGCACGGTGTAGCGCCCGGGCCGCTCGAACAGGTGCGGCTCCAGGGTCAGGGCCCCGTGCGGCGCGTCGGGCCGCAGGCCGTACGCGCCCCGCACCAGCGCGCTCAGGTACGCCGAGGTCGAGAAGAACTGCTGCGGCACGGCCGTTTCCAGCGGCTCGAACGACGACCCGGAGAACACCTCCGGGTTGTCGCCCAGCCCCCACAGGGAGAAGGTGCGGCCGATGGCGTCGAGCTGCGCGCTCCCCGTGTACGGGTTGTGGTAGCGGTATTCGGCGAGGGAGAGGAAGCCCGTCACGAAGGGCCACACCGTCCCGTTGTTGTAGTGCAGCGGATCGAACAGCGGGCTCTCGGAGGACAGCGTGCGGGCGCCCCAGTCGGTGGCGATGGTCGCGCCGGCGAGCTGGGTGGCCATGTCCTGGCCCCGCGCGTCCTCGAACAGCCCCCAGCTCATCGCGGTGGCGGGCCAGACGGTGAGGTTGTCGTTGAGCGAGTCGCCCTGGAGGATGGCGAAGGCGTAGCGCCGCGCGCGCGGCATCCAGAACTCGTTCTCGAGGCTGCGGTGCGCCACCGGGTAGCGGCGCGCCGCGTCGGCCGCGAGCGCCGTGTCGCCGACCGCGCCCGCCATCTCGCTCAGCCGCTTCAGCGCCTGGACCCAGACGGCCGACAAGTAGATGTCCGACCGCAGGTCCGCCCCCAGGTGGCCGACCTCGATGGCGCCGACCCCGGCCAGGGGGTTCTTCATCAGCCCGTCGGCGCCGACCGTGCCGACGCACCAGTGGTACGCCCGCTCGATGTGGGGCCACAGCGAGCGCACGTAGGCGGTGTCGGCCGAAGCGCGGAACAACTCGCTCAGGGCCAGCAGCCAGAAGGGCGTGGTGTCGCCGTGCCAGTAGGGGTACGGGTAGGCGGTGAACCACGGTACCCGGGCCGCGCTCTGGGACGTCTCATGGGGGATCTTGCCGTCGGCGCGCTGGTAGCGGGCGAAGAAGCGCAGGTACTGCCGGGCCAGGTCGAAGGCGCCGACCGACGCGAGCGCCAGGGAGTTGATGGCGGCGTCGCCGCCGAAGAACCACGCGAACCCCGGCCGGTAGCTGCCGGGCCCGGCCGGGCCGTAGCCGGCGACCGGGCCGCAGCCCAGGTCCGGGTTGCAGACCAGGGCCTCGTCGAGATTCAGCTCCGCCCAGCGCGCCCGCAGGTTCACGGCCGTGTCCCCGAAGCCGGCCGTCGCGGCCACCACCGAGTCGGCGTGCGCCACCCGCTGGGCGTACAACTCGCCCACGTGCGCCAGCACCCGGCGGTAGATCGCCAGGACCGAGTCGCGGGGCTCGATCCCGCCCACCAGGACGATCGGGATGCCGTGGGCCACGACGTTCACCCGCCGGCCGGCCGGCTCCTGCCAGCTCGGCATCGCGACCGGGGTCTGGTCGCCCACGGCGATGCGCATCTCGGATGGGGCGTCGGGCAGCGACCACGTGGGATTGGTCGTGGCGCGGGTGGCGTACGGGGAGCCCACGAACGCGTTGTACTCGCGCCGGCCCTCCGTCAGCTCGAAGGCCTTCGCGGTGTCGTCCCAGAAGATGTACTGGCCGCCGATGCCCCCCGGCCACGCGAGTTGCAGGTCGCTGTGGAACGAGGCGACGATCTCCATCGGCCGGACGGCCCGGACCTCGAGCACGATCACGATCGCCGGCTCGTCCAGGGGCGCGAAGATCCGCTCCCGCACGGTAAAGGCGGCGTGGGTGTAGGTGATGGTGGCGCCCGCGGGAGTCACCTCCACTCGGCGGGCGATCTGGTCCGCGGGGATGGGGTCGGGGTACAGGGGGGTCTGGAACGAGAGGTGGAAGCCGTGGACCAGGCGCAACGGCCAGGCCCACACCTCCAGGTCCCCGGTGGGGGTGCCGAAGGCGGCCGCCCGCCGGCCCTCCACCCCGAGGTAGCCCGACGGGAGGGCGGGTCCGCGCAGCGCCAGCGGGCCGTCCACCCAGTGCAGCGGAGTGGGGGTCAGGGGGCCGGGGCTCTGCGCCCGCAGCCGGGCGGCCCCCTGGGGCCAGGAAGCCAGGGCCGCGAGGGCGACCAGGGCGTGGATGACGGGGCGACGGAGCGTCATGAGCCAGCCCCCGGGAGACGATGCCGTGCGGCTTGCGCGGTGAACCAGCGCAGGCAATGTATATGACCGCCGGATGTCGCGGCAGCAGCGCCAACAACGTCGGGAGGGACTCGCATGGTGCTCGATGATATGACCGGCATGGGCGGGTGGGAACCGCCGTCCTCGTTGCCCCCGTCACCGCCGTCGTGGAGCCCGCCTCCACCCCCACCCTCGCCGTCGGCGCCGCCGCTGTTCGAGCCGCCCGCCCCGGTGGCAGCGCGGCCCGCGGCGCCCGCGAAGCGGCCGGCGCCCCGGAAGAAGGCGGCGCCCAGGAAGAAGCCGGCCCGCAAGGCGGCGGCGAAGAAGGCCCGGCGCGCGGCCCCCAAGAAGAAGGCCGCGGCCCGGAAGAAGAAGACGGCGCCCAAGCGCCGGAAGGCGGCGGCGAAGGGCAAGAAGGCGGCGCGCGGCAAGAAGCGTCGCCGCTAGCTAGAAGACTTCGACCCTCCCTTGCACGACCCGGCGCGCGCGCGCGGCGATTTCCAGCAGCCGCGCGCGCGCGACCGGTCTGACCTCTGCATCCGCCGGCGGCCGCGCGATCGAATACACCTGCACGGCCTTGGGCTCCAGACGCGCCAGCGCCGCCAGCCACGCGTCGATCGCGGTGTCCGACGCGCCGCTGTAGCCCGGCCCCTCGACCACCATCGCCTGGACGGTCACCGCCTCCAGGCCGCGCAGCTGCTCGACCACCGCGGCCCGGTCGTACGCGACGCCGTTCACCCGCTCGACCGGGCCGGGGTCGAGTTTCACCAGCCGTTCGTCCACGCGGTTCAGCGCGGCGCGCACCGCCTCCCGCCCCGCCGCCAGGCCGTTGGTCATCACGGCCACCCGGACCCCGGGCGCCCGCCGGTCGCGCACCTCCAGCACCCGCGCGACCACCACGGGAAAGCGGGGGTGCATCGTCGGCTCGCCGTTGCCGGCGAACGTGACCCAGTCGGGGAGGCGCTCCAGCCGCTCCAGCGTCTTGGCGAGCGCGTCCGCGACGACATCCGGCGAGGGCCAGCGCGCGCCCGGCGCCTTGGGCGTGTTGAAGCCGCACTCGCAATACGGACAATTGAAGCTGCACAGCTTGGAGCGCGGCGGAACGAGGTTGAGGCCGAGGCTGGCGCCGAGCCGGCGCGAGCGCACCGGCCCGTTGATGATGCCCTCCCAGAGAAACGTGCCGTCGCCGTCGGGCCTGCCGGGCGGCCGCAGCGCCGCCGATGGTTCCATGCGGGAAAGCTAAGTCCGGCCTTGCGACCCTCGCCACGCGTCATAGCTTGACGGAGTGTTGACGCCCCCCTCCCCCCGGCCCGGCCGCCCGCGCCGATGACGGCCCGGCAGGCGCCGTTCGTCGCCGCGGCCGCGACGGCCGCGCTCGGCGCGGCCATGGGCCTGGCCGCGCGGGGCATCGAGCCGTTCGCGACCTGGCTGTACCACTTCGCGTGGTTCCCCACCATCGTCGTCATGGCCGCGCTGGTGGCGCGCCGCGAGGGCCGGGACCCCCTGAGCGCCCACCCGCTGCACGCGCTGTCGCTGTTCGCGTGGTCCGCCGTGTTCTGGTTCTTCTTCGAGCTGCTGAACTGGCGGCTCCAGAACTGGTACTACGTCAACGTGCCCGCCGACCGGATGGCGCGCTGGGTCGGCATCTCCCTGGCCTTCGCCACCGTGCTCCCGGCCATCTTCCTCGCCGCGCGCGTGCTGGAGTCGTGGGCGCTGCTGCCGCGCCTGAAGTCGGCGCCCATGCGCGTCACTCCCGCGGCCCTCCGGCTCACCACGCTGGCCGGGATCGTCTTCCTGGTGCTGCCCCTGGTGTGGCCGCGCCTGTTCTTCCCCCTGGTGTGGGGCGCCACCACGCTGCTGGCCGAGCCGGCGCTGTACCGCCGCGAGCCGCGCTGGTCGCTGCTGGCCGACCTCGAGCGCGGCGAGCCCGGCCGCATCGTGCGGCTGCTGGTGGGCGGCGCGGGCATCGGACTGCTGTGGGAGCTGTACAACTTCTTCGCCCGCAGCCGCTGGATCTACACCGTGCCCGGGCTCGACCGCCTGAAGGTGTTCGAGATGCCGGTGCTGGGCTTCCTCGGCTTCCCGGTGTTCGCGCTGGAGTGCTGGTCCGTGTTCCACCTGCTGGCCTGCTTCGGCATCTCCACCCCCGAAGAGCCCACGCACCAGCCGGTCAGGCTGGGGCGGAAGGTGGCGACCGCGGTGGCGGGCGTCGCGTTCAGCGTGTTCGTGCTGTCGGGGATGGAGCGCTTCACCATCAGCAGCACCACGCCGCAGCTCCTCGGCGTGCCCGGCCTGCCGCCCTCCGTGGCCTTCCAGCTCGAGGCCGCCGGGCAGTCCCCGTTCGAGCTGGCCCGGGCGGCGGCCCCCGCGCTGGCGCGGGAGGCCGGCGCCAGCCTCGCGGAGGCCGAGCGGTGGATCGCCGCGGCGCGTCTGGTCACGCTGCGGGGGATCGGAACCGCCAACGCCCGGCGGCTCACGCGGCTCGGCATCACGGACATCGCCATGCTGGCCCGGCAGGATCCCGACTCCCTCGCGGCCCGCCTGCGGGCGATGCCCGACGCCGGACGCACGCCGCGGCCCACGGCGGCGGAAGCCTGGGTCTGGGTACGGGCCGCCCGCGCGGCCCTGGGCGGCGAGGGGTGATGCGCGCGCCGCACCGCCTGGCCGTCGCGGGAGCGCTCGTGGCCGCCGGGCTCGCGGCGGCGCCGGCTTCCCGCCTTCCCCCGCTTCCCGGCTCGGCTCCAGCCTCCCGCGCCGCCCCGTTCGACGTCGTGTTCCGGGGGGGGACGGTGGTGGACGGGAGCGGCGCGCCGCGCCGCCGCGCCGACCTGGGCGTCCGCGGCGACCGCATCGCGGCCATCGGCGACCTCGCGGGACAGCCGGCCCGGCGCACGGTGGACGCCACGGGCCTGGTCGTCGCGCCGGGCTTCATTGACATGCTGGGACACTCCGAGATCACGATCCTCGTGGACCCGCGAGGCGTGAGCAAGGTGACCCAGGGCATCACCACCGAGGTCACCGGCGAGGGGCTCTCGGCCGCGCCGGTGGACGCCAGCACTCTGCGCGACGACAGTGCGCAGTATGCCGCCTGGCACCTGGTGGTGGACTGGCACGACCTGGACGGCTACTTCCGCCGGCTGGAGCGCTCGGGCACTCCGATCAACCTCGCCACGTTCGTCGGCGCCACGCAGGTCCGCGAGTACGTCATGGGGTACGCCCATCGCGCGCCCACGCCGGCCGAGCTGCGCTGGATGGAGGCGCTGGTGGACACCGCCATGCGCCAGGGCGCGCTCGGCGTCTCCTCCGCGCTGGGCTACGCCCCGGGCTACTACGCCGGCACCGCCGAGCTGGTGGCCCTGGCCCGGGTGGCGGCCCGCTACGGCGGGGTGTACGCCACGCACATCCGCGGCGAGGGTGCCGGGATTGATCGTGCGCTGAGCGAGGCGTTCCGCATCGGCCGCGAGGCGGACCTGCCGGTCGAAGTGTGGCACCTCAAGGTCGCGGGGCGCGCCAACTGGGGCCGGATGCCGGCCATCCTGGCCCGGTTCGACTCGCTGCGCGCGGCGGGCCGGCGCGTCGGGGCGAACAGCTACCCCTACACCGCGACGGCGACCAGCCTGGACGCGATCCTGCCCGGGTGGGTGCACGCCGGCGGCAACGCCGCCATGGTCCGGCGGCTCCGGGACCCCGCGGTGCGCGCCCGGCTCAAGCGGGAGATGGGCGACCGGTGGCGCGGCCCCGGCCGCCCCGACGGCCAGCTCGAGGACGTGGAGGTCCTGGGCGTGCTGCATCCCGCGCTGCAGCGCTTCGAGGGCCGCCGCATCGCGGACATCGCCCGCGCCGAGGGGCGCGATCCCTTCGACGTGTTGTTCGATCTCCTCGCCGACGACGACGCGGGGACCGGGGCCGCGCTGTTCGCGATGAGCCAGCGCGACGTGGCCGCGACCATCGCGACGCCGTGGATCGGCGTCGGGTCCGACTTCGGGGCTGTCGCGCCCGACGGGCCGCTCCAGATGCGCGAGGTCCACCCCAGAGCCTACGGCACCTTCCCCCGGATCCTCGGCCGCTACGTGCGCGAGGAGCACCTGCTCACGCTCGAGACGGCCGTCCACAAGATGACGGGGGTCGCGGCCTCGCGGATGCACCTGACGAAGCGCGGCCTGCTCAGGGTCGGCGACTACGCCGACATCACCGTGTTCGACCCCGCCACCGTGGCGGACCGCGCCACCTACGCCGATCCCACCCGGCTCTCGGTGGGCATCCGCTACGTGATGGTCAACGGGGTGTTCACCATGGACGACGGGCGCCTCACCGGGGCGAGGCCGGGACGGCCGCTGCGGGGTCCCGGCTGGCGGGAAACGGCATCGGGGGATCCGTGAGTCTCACACCGATCGTGATCGCATTCGGGATCGTGGCGCTGCTGTTCGTCGTCGTGGCCGCGGCGTCCGCGCGCTGGACGGGTGGGCTCGCCCCCACCCCCGCTCCCGGGGCCGGCCCCGGATGGCGCGAGGCTTTCGGGGCCGTCTGGGCCGCGGCGGCGGCCGAGGCCGGCGTGCTCACCCTGCTGGCCGCCCTGTGGTTCGGCTCCCTGGGTCACGGCGGCTGGCCGACCCTGTTCTTGCTCCTCGGGCTGCTGGCGGCGGGTGGCGACGGGTGGTGGCGCCAGCGCCTCCTGGGGGCGTCGCGCCGGGACAATCTCACGCTGCTCGCGGCCAGCGTGGTCAAGTATCTGCTGGCCGGCGGGGTGTTTGCTTGGCGCCTCACTTGACACCCCCATAGCTTTCTGCCCATGAATCCCGTCCATCTGGCCCTCGAGCGCGCCTCGGCGTATTTCGCCGAGCGGCAGACCCGGCAGGGCTACGTGGCCCGCCAGCTCCTGGGCACCCCGCGGCCGGACGACGACCGCCTGGCCGAGACGCTGCGGCGCGAGGCCCGGTCCCGCGTGCGGGGCGACGGCAGCCAGGGCGGCGACCTGGTGGCCACGGCCTGGCTGGCCTGGGAGCTGATGGACCTTCGCACGCCGGCCGGCTCGCCCCTGGTGCGGCGGCCCGTGGCCTGGATGCTGGGCCGCCAGGACAAGGACGGCGCCTACGGCCTGGGGTGCACGCCGCGCCGGCACGAGTTGAAGCTGTGCGAGCACGCCATCGGCGGGTTCTTCTCCTACCGGTCGTCCGGGCGGACCATCCGGCGGCTGACGCTGCCCACCGGCGCCGCGGTCACCTCGGACCAGGGGGCCCGGTTCCTGGCCTCCTGCTTCGCGCTGCGCTCGGTGCTGCGCGCCGGCGAGGAGAGCCGGACGCTGGTGCGCCGTCACGTCGGCAGCCTCCTGGCCCTGCCCAAGATGTGGGACACCTGGGGCGGAATGTGGGCGCCGACCATGACGGTCGGCGCGCTCGCGGCCATCGCGTGGGCGCCGCCGCCGTTCCGCGGCCAGCTCCCCATCCTGGCGGAGCACCTGGCCTTGAACCAGCGGCCGGACGGGTCGTGGCGGAACCTGGACATCGTGCACGCGGTGGACGCGCTGGGGGCCGTCCCGCTCCCGCAGGCCAAGGAGGCGGTGGCGCTCGCGGCACCCCGGCTCGCCCGCGCCCAGTCCCCGAAGGGGACCGTGGGCGGCGGCCCCTACGCCGAGGAGCGCACCCTGGTGGCCGTCCGCGCCTGGCTCATCGCGCGCGAGTACGCCTGACCCCGGTTGCCGGACGGCAGGTTGCCAGGTGGCGGTGGTTACCAGTTGTCAGCGGGACAGAAGCAGGACAGGCGTGCCTGGCGCGGTGCCGGCGTGGCAGCCGGACGTCCCATTCCGCAGGTGACCGCATGACAGCGAACGAGTCGGTGAACGGGCGGGAGCAGATCCGGCTCACCAGCTACTCGCACGGCGCGGGTTGAGCCTGCAAACTCGGCCCGGCTGAGCTCGCGCAGGTCCTGCGCTTCGTTCCACCCATCCCTCCGGGGAGCGATCTCGCGGTGCTGGTGGATGCCAGCCGCCGCGACGATGCGGCCGTCGTGCGCCTGGCGCCCGACCGCGCGCTGGTGCTCACGACCGACTTCTTCACGCCCATCGTGGACGACGCGTACGACTTCGGCCGGATCGCGGCCGCCAACGCCCTGTCCGACGTGTACGCGATGGGCGGCCGGCCGCGCTGGTGCCTCAACCTCGTCGGGTGGCCGCGCGACCGGCTGAGCCTCGACCTGCTGGGCGACGTCCTCAGGGGCGGCGGCGAGACGGTGGCGCGGGCCGGGGCCGCCATCCTGGGCGGCCACACCATAGACGACCCGGAGCCCAAGTACGGCCTGATGGTCGTGGGTGAGGTGCACCCCGACCACGTGACCACCAACTCGGCCGCGCGGCCGGGCGACCGCCTGGTGCTCACCAAGCCGATCGGCACCGGCGTGATCACCACGGCCCTGAAGCAGGGCGTCGCCCCCGCCGACGCGGTGCGCGCGGCCACCGAGGCGATGACCACCCTGAACGAGGGCGCCGCCGCGGCGGCCGCGCAGGCGGGCGTGCGGGCGGCGACCGACGTCACCGGCTTCGGGCTCCTCGGCCACCTGTCCCAGATGCTGCTCGCCAGCGGCGTGACGGCCGAAGTCTGGGCCGGGGCGGTGCCGCGGCTCCCCGGCGCGCGCCGCCTGGCGGAGGACGGGCACGTCCCCGGCGGGACCAGACGCAACCTGGCCGCGGCCGATCAGGTCACCAGCTGGGACCCGGCCCTGG
Organism: bacterium; assembly: GCA_021787855.1. Lineage (GTDB taxonomy): Bacteria > Gemmatimonadota > Gemmatimonadetes > Gemmatimonadales > JACORV01 > Fen-1245. The sequence continues at coordinate 17,766 of JAJYLI010000013.1, forward strand.
ACGAGGTCGAGCGCGCCCTCCTGGCCGACGCCCAGACTTCCGGGGGCCTGCTGCTCGCCGTGCCCGCCCTCGCCCTCCCGCGCCTTCTGGACGCCCTGCGAGAGCACCGGACCCCCGCCGCCGCGGTCATCGGGACGGTCGCCGAGGGCCGGCCGGGCACCCTCACGATCCACGCCGGGACTCCGCCCGCGCGCTGAGCGGCCTCCCCGGGCCGGGGGTGCGCTATCCCCCGCGCCCGGGGTATCTTGCCGACAGGGAGAGGGGGCCCCGATGAGCCTCAGCGACAGACCCAAGGCAGCCAAGGAAACGGCCGCGGCGTGCGTGTTGTGCGGGGCCACCCAGGACCTGGTGCGGGACGAGCAGGTCGAGGGCGTGTTCTACTGCCCCAAGTGCCTCGAGCGGCACCGGCGCCACGGACAGCAGATCGAGGACCGTGGCGAGCCGGAGCCGTCGTGGGACGGATGACGGCTTGACAGTCCCGTAGCTGACGGGCATCCTCGCCTCATGTTCTCCCGGCTCCTCGTCGGGCTCGACGGCTCTCCCGGAGCCGACCACGCGCTCGAGGCGGCCCTCGGCCTCGCCCGGCGATTCAAGACCACCATCGTTCTCGCCGCCATCACCGACATCCGGCTGCTGGAAGCCCCGCTGTTCGAGACCGGCGGGGACCTGTGGTCGGAGGGCGTGGCTGCGGGCCCCATCGCCGTCGAGCTGCGGGGCGCGCTCGAGGAACGCGTGGAGCGGATCCTCGGCCTCGCGGTGGACCGGGTGGCGGCAGCGGGCCTCGCCTCCGAGGTGGTGCGCGCCTCCGGGCTGGTGGACGAAGAGCTGCTGCGGCTCGCCGACCGGGCCGAGGCGATCGTCGTGGGGCGGCGCGGCGAGCTGCACGCGGAGCCGGGAACCATCGGTGCGGTCACCAGCCACGTGATCCGGCGCGCCGGCAAGCCGGTGTTCGTGGCCGGCGACCAGCCTTCGACGTGCCAACGCCCGGTCGTGGCGTACGACGGCGGCCAGACCAGCAGCCACGCGCTGGAGCTGGCCGCGCGCTACGCCGAAGCCCTCGACCTGCCGCTCGCGGTAGTCCACGTGTGCGCCGACGCCGCGTCCGGCGACGCGCTGCTCGCCCGGGCCGGCGCCTTCCTTTCCGCGCGCGGCACCAGCTTCGAGGCGCACCGCCTGAGCGGCGACGTCGCGCCGGCGGTGGCGGCCTTCCTCGCCTCCTACGCCGGCGACCTGCTGGTGGCGGGCGCGCACGGCGGCCGCCACCCACGGTGGGCCATGGGCTCGCATGCCGAGAAGCTCCTGAAGGCGACCGCCATTCCCGTGCTCATTCACAGATAGAACGGTTGCGAGACGCCGAGGTGCGAGTTGCCGGTGGAGACTGAAGCTCCCGGCCGCCTGGTGCTGGTCCATGCCGACGAGGCGTGTCTGGGCAACGGCCAGGAGCCGCCCGCGCCGGGCGGCGCCGGCGGCCTCATCGAGGTGCGCGCGGCCGCGGGCGGGGTCGAGCGGCGGGACTACGCGGTGGCCGAGCCCGACACCACCAACAACCGCATGGCGCTGCGCTCGGCCATCGTCGCGCTGGAGCTGCTGAGCGCCAAGGGGCGGCGGCTGCCGGTCCGATTCGTCTCCGACTCCAGCTACCTGGTGCGGGGCATGCGGGAGTGGGTGCCGGCGTGGCGGGCGCGCGGCTGGCGCCGCAAGGGCGGCGTGGTGGAGAATCTGGAGCTGTGGCAGGCGCTGGTCGCGGCGGCCGGCCGGCACGAAGTGACCTGGGCCTGGGTCCGCGGGCACGCCGGGCACGCGAAGAACGAGTACGCCAACCACCTGGCCACGCGCGCGGCGGCCGAGCAGTGGCACTCGGGCGGTCTGGTGACCTCGGGCTTCGGCCCCTGGCTCGCGGGGGAGCGCGCGCGCGGCAAGTACCTCGACTACGATCCTGACGCCGAGCTGCGCGGGGATTAGCGCCCCGCGGCGCGCCGTTGGTTGACTTTGGGCCCCGCCGGGCCTAACGTGGCGCGTCGCCTCGCGCGAGACCCGAGCGTGCCCTCACCGTCATCTTCCAGCCCCGCCCCCGACGCCCTCGACCGGCTGTTCCGGCGGATCGTGGGCAACCTGGCCGAGCTCGATCCGTCGCGCGTGCACGGGCCGGTGGAGATCGCCGAGCTGGTCCAGCGGCTGGTGCCGTATCGCACCCACCGCACCAGCCTGGCCCTGGATTCCCACGACGAGTACCAGCTGGCGGTGCTGCGCCTGCTGTCGGGCGAGCGCGGCTACGCGTTCGTGGAGCCGGAAGAGGCCCGGGCGGCGCTCCTCGCCGAGCTCACGGCCATCAACCCGGATCTGGGGTTGTACGAGCAGTATCCGGCGGCCACGATCACGTTCGATGCGGAGCAGGTGCGCGGCGTGCTGGCGGGCGAGGAGGGTGCCGCGGCGCCGCCCGCCGGACCGGCGGGCGCGGCGGGCGCGGCGGCCGACGAGTGGTTTCCTTCCGCCGAGCCCGCCGCCCGCGAGCCGGAAGAAGCGGCCGCGGAGCCCGCGGGCGCGGAGGGCTTCGAGGAGTTGCCGTTCGCGCTCGAGGACGAGGCCGCGGAGGCGCCGGCCGTGGCCCCGCACACCGGCACGGCGCCGTGCGCGTTCTGCGGCGGGGCGCTGCCGGTGGGCCGCGCGGTGATCTACTGCCCGCACTGCGGACAGAACGTCGGGGTGGTGCACTGCCCGAGCTGCGGCACGGAGCTGGACGTCGGCTGGCGCTTCTGCGTCACCTGCGGGCGGAAGATGGGGGAGCTGGCGTGAAGCGGCACCGGCTCGCCGTCATCGCCGGCGACGGCATCGGCCCCGAGGTGATCGAGGCGGCCCTGGGCGCGCTGGCGGTGGCGGCCGCGCGCTTCGACTTCGCCCTCGACATCGAGCGGCTGCCCTACTCGGCCGACCACTACCTGGCCACCCGTGAGACCATCCCCGACGAGGCCGTGGAGCATCTGCGCCGCGACGTGGACGCGATCCTGGTCGGGGCGCTGGGCGACCCCCGCGTCCCGGGCAACGAGCACGCCCGGGACATCCTCCTGGGACTGCGCTTCCGCCTGGACCTGTACGTCAACCTGCGCCCGGTCACGCTGCTGCACCCGTCGCTCTGCGCGCTCCGGGCGCCGGCCGGAGGCGGCGGCCGCGCGATTGACTTCGTGATCTTCCGCGAGAACACCGAGGGCCTCTACGTGGGCGCCGGCGGGGGGCTCAGGACCGGCACGCCCGATGAGATCCAGCTCGCCGAGGAGATCCACACGCGCCGGGGCGTCGAGCGCATCATCCGCTACGCCTTCGAGTGGGCGCGCGCGCACGGCAAGACCCGCCTGACGATGGCCGACAAGGCCAACGCGGTGCCCGCCCACCGGCTGTGGGGCCGCGTGTTCGCCGAGGTCGGGGCGGACTACCCGGACATCGAGCGCGAGCACCGCTACGTGGACGCGCTCGCCATGGAGCTGGTGCGGGAGCCGGAGCGGTTCCAGGCGATCGTCACGCAGAACCTGTTCGGCGACATCCTCTCCGACCTCGGGGCCGGCCTGGTGGGCGGCCTGGGCATCTCGCCCTCGGCCAACCTGCATCCCGGCCGCGCGGGGTTGTTCGAGCCGGTGCACGGCTCCGCGCCGCCCCTGGCCGGCAAGAACGTGGCCAACCCGTTCGCCGCCCTCCTCACGGCCGCGCTGATGCTGCGCGAGCTGGGGCATCCGGACGCCGCGGCGGCGCTGGAGGACGCGGTGCGCGCCGCGTTCGCCGCCGGCGTGACGACGCCCGACCTCGGGGGGCAGACGGGCACCCGGGAGGTGGCCACGTGGATCGCCGAACACTTGTCGCGCTGACCGCCGCCATCACGCTGGCCCGGCCCGCCGCGGCCGCGGCGCAGGCGCCGAAGGCGGCCGCCAGGGACACGATCGCCAGCGACACGCTCGCCCCGCAGCTCCTGGACGAGGAGATGCTGGCGCCGAACTCCGCCATCGTCCCCCGGATCGTGCTGCACAAGGGCACGGTGTATCGCATCGAGACCCAGCCGGCCCAGCAGGTTGCGGTCCGCTACTCGCGGCTGCCCTCGCAGCCACCGCTGTTCATGCTGCCCCTGGGCGGCGGCGGCCCGAATCCCAGCGGGAGCGGGAGCGTGCTGGTGGTTCCCCGGTCCACCGAGGAGTACCGGATCGACGTCAGCTACACGACCGACCAGCCGGTCCGCCTCGAAGTCTGGACCGACCCGGAGGAGATGTCGCGGTGGGCCCGGATGCGGGAGAAGACGCGCGGCCTGCCCGCGGCCGGGCTCGACCTGCGCGCGGTATACCTCGGCCCCTTCATCGGGCCGCAGGTGAGCCCCTACTCCACCACCACCAGCCGCGGGATGGCGAGCGCCGCGGGCGTGGAGGCCTGCCTGGCGGTGGCGCCGCGGGGGGCCTGGGTCTCGGGGCGCGTGGGCGGATGCGTGCTGGCGGTGAGCCGTCTCAGCCGTCCGGGCAGCGCCGGGGGCCTGTGGTTCCTCACCACCCAGCCACGCTACGAGCTGTCCAGCCCCGGCGCGGCCATCGAGCAGTCGGTGGTGCTCACGGCCGGCATCGGCACCACCGTGTCTCTGCCCATCGGCAGCGGCTCCACCGACTACGTCGAGCTGGGGCTCGGCTACCTGGCCGCGACGCCGCTGCTCGGGCGCCACCTCTGGGCCGAGGCCCAGGCCGGCGTGTCGCGGATGCAGGAGCTGGGCGGCGGCTTCGACCCGATGGGACGGGCGAGCCTCGTCCCCGACCTCGCCCTGGGGGTGCAGTTCCGGTTCTGAGCGCCGGGCCGCATATTCCGCCGAGTGACCGGATTCTCACATCGTCCACGGCTCGACGGGGCGCAGCGGGGATGAAGACGCAGGGCAAGGATCGCGATGTCGTCTTCCTGAGCGGGGTGCGCACCCCCTTCGGGACCTTCGGCGGGACCCTCAAGGACTTCTCCGCCATTGATCTGTCGGTGGTCGCCGCGCGGGCGGCGGTCGAGCGCTCGGGCGTGCCGCCCGCCGACTTCGACCACGTGGTCTTCGGGAACGCGCTGCAGACCTCCGCGGACGCCATCTACTTCGCCCGGCACGTGGGCCTGAAGGCGGGGCTGCCGATCGAGGTGCCCGCCCTGACGGTGAACCGGCTGTGCGGCTCCGGCTTCGAGGCCATCGTCCAGGGCGCGCAGCAGATCCTGCTCGACGAGTCGCGCATCGTGCTCGCGGGCGGCGGCGAGTCCATGAGCCAGGCGCCGCACGTGGTCCGCGGCGCGCGCTGGGGCTTGAGGCTCGGGCCGCCCGCCCGGCTCGAGGACCTGCTGTGGGAGTCGCTCACCGATCCCCAGTCCGGCTTCTCGATGGCGCAGACGGCGGAGAACCTCGCCGAGCAGTACCGGCTCACCCGGAAGGAAGTGGACGAGTACGCGCTGCGCTCGCAGCAGCTCGCCAAGCGGGCGTGGGACGAGGGCGTGTTCCAGGACGAGGTCGTCCCGGTGGAGGTGAAGGACCCGAAGACGCGGCAGCCGGTGCCGTTCCGCGCCGACGAGCACATGAAGCCCAACAGCACGCTGGAGGGCCTGGCCAAGCTGCCGCCCTACTTCAAGAAGGACGGGCTGGTGACCGCCGGGAACGCCAGCGGCATCTGCGACGGCGCCGCGGCCTGCGTGGTCGCCTCCGAGGCGGTCGCGCAGCAGCGCGGGCTCAAGCCCCTGGGCCGGCTGGTGGGCTGGGCCGTGGCGGGGGTGGAGCCCCGGTACATGGGCATCGGCCCCGCGCCCGCGATCCGCAAGCTGCTCGAGCGCACCGCGATGAAGCTGGACCAGGTGGATCTCATCGAGGTCAACGAGGCCTTCTCGCCGCAGTACGTGGCGGTGGAGAAGGAGCTGGGCCTGCCGCGCGAGAAGGTGAACGTGCACGGCGGCGCCATCGCCATCGGGCACCCGCTGGCCGCCTCGGGGACCCGCATCACCGCCCACCTCCTCCACGCGCTGCGGCGGAGCGGCGGCCGCTTCGGCATCGGCAGCGCCTGCATCGGCGGCGGCCAGGGGGCCGCCGTGATGGTGGAAGCCTACCCTCGGTAGGGGGACCGACCCGTGGACGCCCTGGCGATCGTCGCGGTGGTGGCCGCGCTGTACACCCTCTCCAGCCTCCGGATCATCAAGCAGTACGAGCGGGCCGTGGCCTTCTTCCTCGGCCGCTACTGGAACACCAAGGGCCCGGGGCTGGTGTTCCTGCCCACCATGATCGCGCACATGCACCGGGTGTCGCTGCGGATCGTGGCCTTGGACATTCCGCCGCAGGACGTGATCACGCGCGACAACATCTCGCTCAAGGTGAACGCGGTGCTGTACATGAAGGTGAAGGACCCGGCCGCGGCCATCATCGGGATCGAGAACTATCTCTACGCCACCAGCCAGCTGGCGCAGACCACGCTGCGCAGCGTCTGCGGCCAGCACCAGCTCGACGAGATCCTCTCCGAGCGGGAGAAGATCAACGAGACGCTGAAGGCCATCATTGACATGCGCACCGACGAGTGGGGCATCGAGGTGTCGGCGGTCGAGGTCAAGGACGTGGACCTGCCGGTCGAGATGAAGCGCGCGATGGCGCGGCAGGCCGAGGCCGAGCGCGAGCGGCGCGCCAAGGTGATCAACGCCGAGGGCGAGCTGCAGGCCTCCGAGAAGCTGGCCCAGGCGGCCCACGTGATCGGCTCGGAGCCGGCCGCGATCACGCTGCGCTTCCTCCAGACGGTCTCCGAGATCGCGTCGGAGAAGAACTCGACCACCTTCTTCCCGTTGCCGATCGACCTGCTGCGGCCGTTCCTCGGCGCGTACCGGCAGGGGGGCGACGCGCCGCAGAGTCCGGCGCCGGCGCTGGCGAGCGCCGTGGTGCAGGCCGCGCTGGGGAGCCCCGCGCCGGGCGCGGCCCTGCCGCCGCCGGCCGCGCGCGAACCGGCCGAGCGGCGGGGCTGACCGGGCCGTGGCCGGCGAGCTGGCGCCCCGCAAGATCACCCGCGAGCAGCTCGAGCGGATCATCCAGCGCGCCGCCGAGCTGCAGGCGGGCGAGATGGACACGGGCGAGGGCATCTCCGAGCAGGACCTCCTCAAGCTCGGCGCGGAGGTCGGCATTCCCGGCCGGTTCCTGCGCCAGGCGCTGTACGAGGAGGCGGCCGGCGGCGCCGCGCTCGAGCGCGGCCTGGTGAGCCGGCTGTTCGGGCCGAAGGTGGTGCTCGCCTACCGCGTCGTGCCGGGGGACCGCGCCACGATCGACCAGGCGATCACCCGGTACATGACCGACGAGGAGGCGCTGACGATCAAGCGCCGCCTGCCGGACCGCACGGTGTGGGAGCGCCAGAAGGGCCTGCTGGCGGAGATGAAGCGCGGGCTGTCGCTGGAGGGGAAGGCGTACCAGCTGGCCCGCGCCGCCGACGTCTCGGTGCAGCTCACCGCCCTGGAGGACGGCTACTGCCACACCGAGCTGGCGGCGGACGTCGGCAACCTGCGCGAGACGGCCCTGGCGGGCGCCGGCACCCTGGCGGGCGCCGGCATGCTGGCTGCGGCGGTGGTGCTGGTCGTGCCCGGCCTGGGACTGCTGGCGCCGCTGCCGCTGCTGCTCGGCCTGGGCCTGGCCGCGGTCGTTGGCGGCTCGCATCGCCGCAAGGCCGCGCGGGTCCAGGTCGCTCTGGAGCAGGTGCTCGACGGCCTGGAGAGCGGCGGCATCCGCAGCGCCCAGCGCCTGGCCGCGGGGCCCCGCGCTTCCACCTTCGTGCGGATCGCCAGCGAGATCAAGAAGTCCGTCGGCGACGTGGCGCAGACGCTGCGGGAGCCTCCGGCTTCCCCCCCGCGGTCACCCACCGACTCCACCCTTCCACCGAGGACATCCGGACACCCATGAGCGAGACCACCACCGTCGGCGTCCTGGGCTGCGGGCTGATGGGCAGCGGCATCGCCCAGACCGCCGCCGCCGCGGGCCTGCCCACCATCGTGCGCGAGGTCAGCGACGAGCTGATCGCCCGGGGCAAGGGCGCCATCACCGGCTCCCTCAACAAGCTGGTGGAGAAGGGCAAGCTCGACGCCGCCGCGCGCGACGCGACCCTGGGCCGGCTGCGCTTCACCACCCGGGTCGCCGACCTCAGGGAGGCCGACGTCGTCATCGAGGCCGTGACCGAGGACCTCGAGACCAAGAACGCGCTGTGGAAGGAGCTCGACGGCCTGTGCCGCCCGGCGACCGTGTTCGCCTCCAACACCTCCAGCCTCACCATCGCCGCCATGGCGGCCACCACCCGGCGGCCGGACAAGTTCGTGGGGCTGCACTTCTTCAACCCCGTGCCGGTGATGAAGCTGGTGGAGGTGGTGCGCACCGTCACGACCTCCGACGACACCTTCCAGCGCGCGTTCGCTTTCGCGAAGCAGGTGGGCAAGGAGCCCATCGCGGCGAAGGACAACTCCGGGTTCGTGGTGAACCTGCTGCTGGTGCCCTACCTGCTGGACGCGATCCGCGCGCTGGAGCGCGGCGTGGCGAGCGTGCCGGACATTGACAAGGCGATGCAGCTCGGCTGCGGCTACCCGATGGGGCCGTTCGTGCTGCTGGACTTCGTGGGCCTCGACACGACCTACAAGATCGCCGAGATCATGTTCACCGAGTACCGCGAGCAGCGCTACGCGCCCCCGCCGCTCCTCAAGCGCATGGTCCTGGCGGGCTACTACGGCAAGAAGTCGAAGAAGGGGTTCTACGACTACGGCACGACCCCGCCGGCGCCGATGAACCTGGGGCTGTAGCCATGATCCTCGGGTACGACGCCGCCGAGCTGCACGCGGTCTTCAACCACTTCCCGTCGGCGCTCCTGCCGGCGTCGGTGGCGTTCGACCTGCTGGGCGCGTGGCTCAAGCGCGACTCCCTCAAGGCCGCGGGGCTCTGGACGCTGCTCGCGGGGCTGCTGGGCACCGGGGTCGCGATCGTCACCGGGGTGGTCGCCTCCAACGAGGTCCAGCACAGCGAGCAGGCCCACGTGATCATGGCGACGCACGAAACCCTGGCGTACATCGTGGTCGCGATCTTCGGGCTGCTGGCCGTCTGGCGGATCCTGCGCCGCGGGGTGTGGAGCGAGAAGGAGCTGCCGGTCGCGCTCACCGCCGGCGTGATCGGAGTGGCGCTCCTGATCTACCAGGGCTCGCTGGGCGGCAAGCTCATGTTCGACCACGCGGTGGGGATCCCCACGGCGCGGCTGGAGCAGATCTCGGCCGAGCGCGCGGGCCACGAGCACCACCCGGGAGAGCCCGCGCCCGCGACCCAGCCCATGCCCGGGATGCCCGCGGCCCCCTCCTCGACTTCCGCCGGCGGCACGGCGCACCCGCCCCAGGGGCCGAGCGATACCGCCACGCCCTGACCGCGGCGGGCGGCCGGGCGTGGCGCCGGCCCGGAAGCGGGGGCCCGCCGCGGCGCTCGGTCTCGCGGCGGCGCTCGCCCTCGCCGCCTGCGCGCACTTCGGGGGCCTGCGGCCGTACTACGGCCCGATCCCCGGCAGCATCTCCTTCCTGCTGGGCGCCCCGGAGGACAGCGTCATCATCGCCGCGGCCCGCGTGGTGGATTCCGCCGGGCTCCAGGTGGCCGTGTACGACCCCAGCGAGGGCTACCTCGAGACCAAGTGGTACGACCTGGGGACGCGGCGGACGGTGGGCGACGGGGCGCGCGACCTGGACCGGATCGTGAAGCTGCGGTTCTTCGGCGGCCCCGTGGCGCGCTACAGTCGTCTGTGGGTGGAGTGCGTGCGGCGGATCGCGGTGGATCCCAGCGAGCCGGAGCGGAGCCTGGAGCGGATGGTGCCGGACCGCAGTCCCGGGCGCGTGCTGCTGGACAGCATCGCGGCGAAGCTCCAGGCCCGCTACCCGCCGCCCGGGGGCGCCGCGCCCGCCGGCCCGGCGGCGAAGCCCTGACCGGGGCTCGCCGGGAGAGGCTGCCGCCCGTCCACGAAGGTCTTGACCCAGGTCTCGAAGCGCTCGATGTCCACCGAGGCGTCCTTGCAGGGACCGGAGGGCAGCCGCATGGTGAGCCCCAGCACCGGGACCTTCGCGGCCACGTCGTGGAGCCCGCTCACCATGTCGCGCTCGCAGGCCACCGCGACCACCGCCCGCGGGCGCCGCTCGCGGATGGCGC
>JAJYLI010000014.1 GCA_021787855.1 bacterium
GGGCGGAGGTCCCCCTGGCGTAGCTAGAGCACTCACCATCCCCATCCGGGAGACCCCATGCGTTCTCGTGTCGCGTCGCTCGTCGCGGCGGCGGCGCTCGCCGTCCCGGCCCTCGCCCTCGCGCAGGCCGCCCCTCCGTCCTCGCCTCCCGCGGCCGCGCCGCTGGTCCACACCGAAGTGGACCTCGGGTACGTCAGCACCGCGGGCAACACCAGCGTCCGGACGCTGAACCTCGGCGAGCAGGTGCTCGTGACGCCCGCCCCGTGGAAGTTCACCCAGACGTTCTCCATCGTGAACGGCTCCACGGCCGGCGTCGAGACGGTGAACACCCTCACGGCCGGGCTGCGGGCCGACTACGCGGTCGGGGCGCGCTTCAGCTTCTTCGGCCTCGGCCACTTCACCCGCAACCGGTTCGCCGGCATCGCGCGGCGCTTCGAGGAGTCGGCGGGCCTGGCGTACGGCGTGCTGGCCGGCCCCACCAGCGTCCTCGACGTCGAGGCCGGCGGGGGCCGCAACCAGCAGACCGGCACCACCGGCGCCACCCAGAACTACTGGAACGGACGCCTCGCGGCCCGCTACCGGCTGAACTTCACCACCAAGGCCTACTTCGAGCAGAAGGTGGAGGGCATCGCGGACCTGCAGAACCTCAAGAACACGCTGATCAACACCGCAACCAGCCTGGTGGCGCCGATCACGGCCGGCATCGGCCTGACCCTCGGCTACGTGGTGCACTTCCAGAACCAGCCGCAGCCGGGCTTCAAGAAGACCGACACCATCCTCTCGGCGGGGCTGCAGCTGCAGTTCTGAGCGGGCGGCGGCCGGGTCCCTAGGCCCGGGCCGCCTCCCAGCGCAGCGCGACGACGGCCAGGGGCGGCAGCAGCAGCCGGAGCGACTGCGCGCGTCCGTGGAACGGGACGGCCTCCGCGTCCACGCCCCCCAGGTTGCCCAGGCCGCCGCCGCCGTACTCCGCGGCGTCGGTGTTGAGCACCTCGCGCCACCGGCCCGCGCGGGGCACCCCCACCCGGTAGGTGTAGCGCGGCACCGGGGTGAAGTTGCAGGCCACCACGACCACGTCCCCCCCCTCCCGGCCCTTGCGCAGCCAGGTCAGGACGGAGTTGTCCGAGTCGTTCGCGTCAATCCACTCGAAGCCGGCCGGCTCGCAGTCCAGCTCGTGCAGCGCGGGCGCCGCCCGCATCAGCGCGTTGAGGTCCCTGACCAGCCGCTGCACCCCCTGGTGCGGCGCGTGCTCCAGCAGGTGCCACTCCACGCTGGACTCGTGGCTCCACTCCGCGCGCTGCGCGATCTCCGCGCCCATGAACAGCAGCTTCTTGCCCGGCAGGGTGAACATGTAGGCCAGCAGCACGCGCAGGTTGGCGAACCGCTGCCAGTCGTCGCCCGGCATCCTGGCCAGCAGCGAGCCCTTGCCGTGCACCACCTCGTCGTGCGACAGCGGCAGGCAGTAGTTCTCCGTGAACGCGTACAGCCCGCGGAACGTCAGGTCGTGGTGGTGGAAGCGCCGGTGCACCGGGTCCCGGGACAGGTAGCCCAGCGTGTCGTGCATCCACCCCATGTCCCACTTGAGCCCGAAGCCCAGGCCCCCGACCCAGGTGGGCCGCGAGACCATGGGCCAGGCCGTGGACTCCTCGGCGATGGTCTGGACGTCGGGATGGCGCTCGTACACCGCGGCGTTGAAGCGCCGCAGGAACTCCACGGCCTCCAGATTCTCGTGGCCGCCGTACCGGTTCGGGATCCACTCGCCCGGCTTGCGGGAGTAGTCGAGGTAGAGCATCGAGGCCACCGCGTCCACCCGCAGGCCGTCGGCGTGATAGACGTCCAGCCACAGGAACGCCGAGGACAGCAGGAACGAGCGCACCTCGTGGCGGCCGTAGTTGAAGATGTAGCTGTTCCAGTCGGGGTGGAAACCCTGGCGCATGTCGGCGTGCTCGTACAGGTGCGTGCCGTCGAAGAACGCCAGCGAGTGCTCGTCCGTCGGGAAGTGCGAGGGCACCCAGTCCAGGATCACGCCGACGCCCGCCTGGTGCAGCCGGTCCACCAGGTACATGAAGTCCTGCGGGGTGCCGTAGCGGCTGGTGGGGGCGAAGTAGCCGGTGGTCTGGTAGCCCCACGAGCCGTAGAACGGGTGCTCCATGACCGGCAGCAGCTCCACGTGGGTGAACCCCAGCTCGGCGGCGTAGGCCGGCAGCCGCTCCGCCATCTCGCGGTAGCTGAGCGAGCGGCCGCGGTCCTCGGGCACGCGGCGCCACGAGCCCAGGTGCACCTCGTAGATGGACATCGGGCTCGCCAGGGCGGCCCGCGCGCCGCGGCCCGCCATCCACGCCGCGTCGCCCCACTCGTACTCCAGGTCCCAGACCTTGGAGCCGCTGCGGGGCGGCGTCTCGTGGTGGATGCCGAAGGGATCGGCCTTGTCCACCCGGTAGCCGCGGTGCCGCGAGCCGATGTGGTACTTGTAGGCGTCGCCCTTCGCGACTCCCGGGACGAACCCCTCCCAGATGCCCGAGCTGCCGCGCGGCGCCAGCTCGGCGGCGCCCTTCTTCCAGCCGTTGAAGTCCCCGATCACGGAGACGTGGTTCGCGTCGGGGGCCCACACCGCGAAGCTCGCGCCGGCCACGCCCTTCCGGGTGCCCAGGTGGCAGCCGAGCTTGCGGTACAGCTGGTGGTGCGTGCCCTCGTTGAACAGGTACAGGTCGTCCGCCGTCAACCGGCTCATGGTCCTCGACCCGCCCGCTCGCCGTGCGGCGGGCCGTTGAGGTGACGCGCGCCCACCCCGCCCCTTCCCGCCCCCTCCCCCGCTGGCCGTGGCCCGGCTCCTACGGCAGCCGCAGGGGCGCCTGCCCCGCGGCGGCGCGGGCGCGGTTCACGGCCGCCAGGCCCGCCGTCTTGAGCCGCGTCCACCGCGCCACGAGGCCCGCGGCCACGGTGCGCGCCCGGTCACACGCCGCCACCTCCGCGGCGGTGGGCGTGACGTCGGCGCCCTGCATGGCCATGGCGGCGCCCAGCAGCGCCTGGCTCGCGCTCTCCAGCGTCGGCGGCGCGGCGGGGCCGCGGCGGAAGAAGAACCGCCGGGCCTGGGGCCGCGGCGCCGGCGCCAGCGACTCGACCTGCGCGCGGAATGCCGCCGCCTCGCCCGCCGGCAGCGAATCCAGCTCCGCCGCCAGCGCGCGCGCCGCGGTGTAGTCGGCATACGCCGCCGCCGCGGCGCGGTACGTCCCGCCCGTCAGCAGCGCCAGCTGCCTCAGGCCCGCCGCCGGCGTCCGCACGCGCGGATCCAGCCGCAGCGTGAGCGGCTGGCGGTACGCGCGCCCGTCCACCGTGAGACGCACGGTGTAGCGGCCCGGCGGCGCCCACGGCGCGTACGGCCCGTGCACGCTGCGGTGGGGCACCGCGCCCGTCGCGCCGACGTCGCCCGCCGCGTTCACGCTGACGGGGAAGATCGGCTGGTAGCGCATGTCCCAGGTGAACCGGTGCATGCCCTCGCGGGTCGAGATCCTCCGCTCGGGCGCCGGCCAGTACAGCGGCAGGCCGCAGTCGGTGGCCGACGGCGTCTTCCGGCAGATCGCGTCGTAGGCCGCGGGGTCGCGCGCCGGATCGGGCTCCAGCACCGAATCGGCGCTGGAGTACGAGCGCACCACGTGGCCCGCGGAATCCAGCACGTCGAGCGTCACAGGCCCGATGACACCCGCCGGCAGGTCGTAGTCCAGAATGGCGCCCCGCGGCGGGTTCCGGCCCGCGGGCACCTCGGGCGGCCACGGCGTCGGGTCGTTGGTGCCGAAACGGACGCGCAGCGCCCCCAGCGGCTTCACCAGGTAGGCCTGGCCGGCGGCCTCGGCCTGGACGATGGCCGCCTCCTGCCGCAGCGGCGTCAGATCGTCCAGGATCCAGTAGCCGCGGCCGTGCGTGCCGGCCACCAGGTCCGCGCAATGGCACGAGCTGTCGTCCTTGACCTCGATGTCGCGCACCGAGATCGCCGGCATGTCGAGCCGCAGCGACTGCCAGTGGTCGCCGTCGTCGAACGACACCCACACCTGCGTGTCCGTGGAGGCGTAGAGCAGCCCGGGCCGCGTGGGATCCTCGCGGATGGCGTTGGCCGGGGAGCCCGGCGCGATCCCGTCGTCAATCTCCGTCCAGGTGCGGCCGCCGTCGTGGGTGCGCCAGAAGTGCGGATTCATGTCGTCAATCCGCATCGTGTTGGCGGCGACGTAGGCCGTGCGGGTGTCGAAGTGGCCCGCGTCCATGTTGAAGATCCGGGTCCAGGGCTCGATGCCCGCCGGGGTGACGTTGCTCCAGGTGCGCCCGCCGTCGGTGGTCACCTGCACGGCGCCGTCGTCGGTGCCCGCCCACAGCACCTGGTCGGTCCTGGGCGAGGGAGCCAGCGCGGTGATCACCCCGCGCGGACCGGGCGTCACGTCGGCGGCGTACTTGCCCGCGCTCGCCGGAATGGCCCAGGTCGGCCGCGCCAGGTCCGGGCTGATCCGGGTCCAGGTCCGGCCGTGGTCCAGCGTGCGCCACACCACGTTCGACGTGTAGTACAGCTCGTCGGGGCGCACCGGCGAGAACGCGATGGGCATGGTGCGCACGTTGCGGCCGTACGTGTCGCCCTCGCGCTGCGCGGCGCTCGGCCCGACGTAGGTGGTCTGGCCGGTGCGGCGGTCGTAGCGCGACACGCTGGTGCGCCCGCTGCCGTACACGATGTCCGGATCCAGCGGATCCGGCGCCGCGATGCCGTACTCCTCGATGTTGACCGGGTGCCAGTCGTGGAACGTGATCTCGCCGTCGTCCGAGCGGCTCGCCACGCACAGCGAGCCGGAGTCCTGCTGCCCGCCGCACACGCGGTAGGGGAAGGCGTCGTCCGTGGTCACGTGATAGACCGCCGCCGTCGGCTGCGTGTACCAGGTGCTCCACGAGACCCCGCGGTTGGCGGAGATCACGCCGCCCTGGTCCGAGACCACGGCCAGCAGGTTGGGATCGTCCGGGTCAATCCACATCCGCTGGTAGTCGTCGCCCCCGGGCGCGCCGCGCACCGCCGACCACGACGCGCCGGCGTCCTCCGTGCGCCACAGGACCACCGACGTGCTGTACACCACGTCGGGGTTCTTCGGATCCACCGTGATGGGCGGCAGGTCGCCGCCGCCGATCCGCGCCAGCGGCCGCGCGTCCGCCGTGCCGACGGTGTCGCCCGGGACCCCGGGCATGTGGGTCCTCAGGGTCCAGTGCGCGCCGCCGTCGTCCGAGCGGTAGAACCCGATCGGGCCGGACTGGCCGCTGCGGCGCCCGACCGCCGCCACCATCGCGTACACGATCTGCGGGTTGCTCGGCGCGACGGCCAGGTTGGCCTCGAGCACCGGCGGCAGCCCGCCGGTGAGCTGCGTCCACGTCGTGCCGCCGTCGGTGGACTTGAAGACGCCCCCCGAGCCGCCGCCGAACTCGCCGCCCTCCCAGAACGCCTCCTGCTGCTGCCACAGCGCCGCGTACACCGTGGCGGGGTTGGACGGGTCAATGACGACGTCGTTCCCGCTGGTGTACGCGTCCCGGTAGAGCACCTTCTGGAAGGTGCGGCCGCCGTCGGTCGAGCGGAAAATCCCCCGCTCGGGGTTGGGGCCGTAGGGGTGCCCCAGCGCGGCGACGAACAGCCGGTCGGGGTTCGTGGGGTCCACCGCCACCCGCGCGATCATCTCCGTCGCGTCGAGGCCGAGGTGCGTCCAGGTGCGCCCCGCGTCGGTGGACTTGTACATGCCGTCGCCGGTGGCCAGGTCGGGACGGATGATCCCGGCCCCGGTGCCGACGTAGATGATCGCGGGGTCGGAGGGCGCCACCGCGATCGCGCCGATCGAGCCGGTGGGCTCGTGGTCGAACAGCGGCACCCAGTTGGAGCCGTAGTCGGTCGTGCGCCACACGCCGCCGTTGTCGAAGCCGATGTAGATCACCGGCGGGTTCCCCGGCACCCCGTCCACCGCGCGGGCGCGGCCGGCGCGCGTCGGGCCGATCTCCCGCCACCGCATAGCCGCGGCCACGTCCAGCGGGGCGGCGGCGACCGGGACGCCCGCGGTCGCGGACAGGCCCATCCGCGTGGCGTCGGCGACGGCCTGCGCACGCGCGCGGGGAGCTTGCAGGAGCAGCGACGGGACGACGAGCGCGAGCGGCAGGAGCGGGTTGCGCACGGGCTGATTCCCCTCAAAGAAGCTGGTCGCCGGTTGGCGGACGGCAGGTTGCCAGCGGCTACGGGAGCGAGTGACCGGAAGGGACAGTATGGCACGGCGGGGCCGCGCATGCCAACCCAAGGCCGCCGGCCTCGATCCGTCGGGGAGAGCCCGGGCCGCAATGCCAGGCGCCGCGCCGCGACCGATTGCTTCCCGGCCGGGCCGAGCGTACGCTTACGATGGTCCCGGGATTCATGACCGAGGACCCATGCCCGTCACGGCCAAGCTGTCGCGCGACTTCTACGAGCGGTTCGGGGACGAGATCGCCAACGAGCTGGTGGAGTGGTTCAATAGCGTGGATGCCACGTACCGCGCAGACCTGCGGGAGCTGAACGAGCTGAACTTCGCGCGCTTCGACGCGAAGCTCGAGCAGCGCATGGCCGCGCTGGAGGCGAAGCTCGAGCAACGCATGGCCGCGCTGGAGGCCAAGCTCGAGCAACGCATGGCCGCGCTGGAGGCGAAGCTCGAGCAGCGCATGGCCGCGCTGGAGGCCAAGCTCGGCCGCCGCATGGACGCCCTGGAGGCGCGGATGGAAGTGTTCCAGGCCACGCTGCTGCAGCGGCTGGACGAGCGCATCCACGCCTCCCACCGCGAGCTGCTGCTCTGGATCCTGGGCGGCTGGGGCAGCCTGATGCTGGTCCTGCTCGGCACCCTGTTCGCGGTACTCCGGGCGCGCTGAGAGCGCGTCCGCTCTCCCCCGGCCGGATGGGGGGAGGGGGCAGCGGGACGGGCGTCCGGCGCGTATCGTAGGGGCTGGCTCCCCTTTCCGAGGATACCCCTATGCTCCCGGCGCGCCGCCCGTCCCGACGCTGGATTGCCGGTGTCACCCTCCTCCTGACCGCCGTGCCGGCCGTGCGCGCCGCCGCGCAGGTGCCCGCCCGCATGCTCGCGGGCCTGGTGTGGCGCAACGTCGGCCCGTTCCGCGGCGGCCGCGTCAGCGCCGTGACCGGCGCCATCGGCCGGCCCGGCGTCTACTACATGGGCCTGCCGGTGGGCGGCGTGTGGAAGACCACCAGCGCCGGGGTCACCTGGTTCCCCGTGTTCGACGGCATCAAGACCGTCTCCTCCGTCGGCGCGGTGGAAGTCGCGCCCTCCGATCCGAGCGTGGTGTACGTCGGCACCGGGGCCACCAACGACGGCGACGGCGTCTACAAGTCCACCGACGCGGGCGCCTCCTGGCGGCACCTGGGCATGGACGGCACGCGCCGCATCCCGCGCATGCTGGTGGACCCGAAGAATCCCGACCTGGTGCTGATGGCGGTGCTGGGCAGCCCGCGCGGCCCGAGCCCCGAGCGCGGCGTGTTCCGCAGCAGCGACGGCGGGCGCACCTGGACGAAGACGCTGTTCGTGGACGACCTGACCGGCGTGTCCGACATCGAGTGGGCGTTCGACCGTCCCGACGTGATCCTCGCCAGCACGCGCGAGGCCGTCGGCGGCTACGGCTTCGGCCCGGCCCCCACCGGGGCGGCGGGCACGAGGCTCTACAAGTCCACCGACGAAGGCCTCACCTGGACCGAGATCAAGGGCGGCGGCCTGCCGCGGCTCGAGGGCCGGCTCAGCGTGGCCGTGGCCATGCACACCGGCGCGCGGCGGATGTACGTGATCGGGCCCGTGGGCATCGGCCTGTGGCGCTCCGACGACGGCGGCGGCACCTGGCGCCGGATGGACGCCGCCGACCCGCGCATCGCCAACGGGCAGGGCAACTACACGTCGGGCGTGTGGGTCAGCACCGGCGACCCGGACACCGTCTATACGATCGCCACCGCGATGTACCGCTCGACCGACGGGGGCGAGACGTTCCAAGGCTGGAAGGGCTCGCCCGGCGGCGACGACCCGCAGGTGTTCTGGCTCGATCCCACCGATCCCCGGCGCATGCTCCTGGGGCTGGACCAGGGCGCGCAGGTCAGCCTGGACGGCGGCCGCACCTGGAGCAGCTGGTACAACCAGTCCACCGAGCAGATCTACCACATCTCGGTGGACCACTCGTTCCCGTACTGGATCTACGGCACCCAGCAGGACGCCTGCGCCATCCAGATCTTGAGCCGCGGGAACCTGGGCGAGGTCGGCATGCTCGACTGGCGGCCCAATCCCGGCTTCGAGCGCGGCTCGATCGTGCCCGACCCGCTGAACCCGAAGATCGTCTATGCGCTCAACATGACCGCCGGGATCATGCGGATCACGCGGCCGAGCTGGCAGTGGATCAACGTGGCGCCGAACGTGGACTCGAGCCTCGACTTGAGGGCCAACGGCGACCAGCCCCTGGTCTTCGACGCCACCGATCCCCACGAGCTGCTGGCCGGCTACCAGTACCTGATGGCGACCACCGACGGGGGCATGCGGTGGCGCAAGCTGAGCCCGGATCTCACGGCCACCCGGGGCGTGTCCGCGCCGCCGCCCGCGTACGGCGGCCGGGTCTTCCTGCCCACCATCACCGCGATTTCCACCTCGCCGGTGGCGCGCGGCGTGATCTGGGTGGTGACCTCCAACGGGCTGGTGCGGCTCACCCGGAACGGCGGCGCGACCTGGGCGAACGTGAGCATCCCGGGCGTGCGCGGGTTCATCTCGTCGGTGGACGCGTCGCCCCTGGACGCGGCCACGGCCTACGTGGCGCTCCGGGTGAACGGGGAGTTCGGCCCGTACTTCTACCGCACCCACGACTGGGGCCGCACCTGGACGAAGATCACCGACGGCATGGCCACGGACCAGCCGGGCGGCAGCTTCGCGCACGTGATCCGCGCGGACACCAGGAAGGCGGGACTGCTGTTCGCCGGCACCGAGAGCTCGATGTACGTCTCGTTCGACGACGGGGACCACTGGCAGTCGCTGATGCTGAACCTGCCCACCACGTCCTACCGCGACATCGTGGTCAAGGACGCCGACCTGGTGGTGGCCACCTACGGGCGCGGGATCTGGATCCTGGACGACATCTCCCCGCTGCGCCAGATGAGGGCGGAGCTGGCGGATGCGCCCGCGCACCTCTTCAGGCCGGCGGACGCCATCCGGGTGCGGCGCGACGTCAACGGCGACACGCCGCTCCAGGCGGAGACGCCGCACGCCGAGAACCCGCCCGACGGGGCGGTGATCTACTACGCGCTGGGCGCGAAGCCCGCCGGCGACATCACGCTCGACATCCTCGACGCCTCGGGCGCGGTGATCCGGCACCTGTCCAGCGCGCCGATCCCCCCGCTCCCCGACGCGCCGGCGCCGGTGGCGACCTGGTGGCTCGCGACGCCGCGGCCTCTGCCCACCGCCGTCGGCTTGAACCGCGTGGCCTGGAACTTCCGCTACGACCACCCGCCGGCGTTCCACCACAACTACGCCCAGGTGATGAGCGCGGTGCCCCGCGAGACGCCGTACACGCCCGAAGGCCCGCTCGCCTTGCCCGGCACCTACACCGCGCGGCTCACCGTGGACGGACATGCCTACACGCGGACCTTCGCCGTCCGGAACGATCCCCGCTCGCCGGCGACCCTCGCGGACCTCGGGGCGCAGCACGCGCTGCAGATGAAGCTCTACGCCGGCGCGCGGGAGTCGTGGGACGGCTGGCATCAGGTCCAGGCGGCGCGGGACGCCGTGGCGCGGGTGGTCGCGGCCGATCCCCCGGCGGAGGTGGCGGCCGCCGCCGCGCGGCTCGACGCCGCGATGGCGCGCGTCCAGGGCGACACCGCGCTGCTGAACTACTACGTCGAGCCCTCGGGCCCGCCGACCTTCGCCGCCCTGAACGGCACCGAGGCCGGCGAGAGCGTCCCGCTGATCTCGATGAACGGCCAGCTCCGGACGACGGACTACGGCGACCAGGCGCCCACGGCGGGCATGCTCCACGCCTGGACGCTGGCGTGCGAGGGCCTCGCGGCCGTGGTGCGCGACTGGCGCCGGATTGACGGGCCGGACCTGGCGGGCTTCGACGCGCTGCTGGCGCGGCACGGCATCGCCGCCATCCCGGCGGCCGCGCCCGGGCTGGCGGCGCCGGACTGCGCGGGGTCGCGCGCCACTCGGCGACCCTGAGGCCCACGAACACCTCCCGCACGGCCGCGGGACGAAGATGTTGTGCACCGCGGGCGCACGGCGAGGAAGCGCCGGCTACGACAGGACGGCCGCCTCCGCTTCGGCGAGCCGCTGCGGCGTCCCCACGTCCAGCCACTCGTGGCCCGTGACGTCCACCGGCTGCACGACGTAGCCGCGCCGGGCCAAATCGAGGTACAGCTCCACGATCGGGAACGCGTCCCCCGCCCGGTGCCGGGACAGGCCCGGGAGCGCCGGCTCCACGACGTGGATTCCCGCGAACGCCACGTCGCGCAGGGCGCCGGCGGGCCGGCGCGCGCGCCGCTCGCCCGTCTCGCCGGTCCAGCCCATCAGCCCCTCGTCGTCGAACAGCAGCCGCCGGCGCGACGCCCGGTCCTGCACCGCCAGGGTGGCGACGACCCGGTCCCCGAGCCGCCCGCGCGCCGCGCGGTGCCCGGCCAGCAGCGCGTCCAGCGGAATCCGCGACAGCACGTCCACCGCGTGGACGAGGATCGGCGCGTCCTCCCTGAACAGCGGCGCCGCGTGGACGAGACCGCCGCCGGTGTCGAGCGGATGGCCGGGCTCGTGCGACAGCGCGATCGCGACGCCGGGCGGCGTGTTGGCCGCCAGCCACCGCGCGATCTGGTCCGCGTGGAGGCAGGTGTTGACGATCAGCCGGGTCGCGCCCGCCGCCACCAGGCGGGCCATCACGTGGCCCAGCAACGGCGTCCCGTGCACGGGCACGAGCGCCTTGGGCATCCGGTCGGTGAGCGGCCGCAGCCGCGTGCCCGCCCCGGCGGCGAGGATCATCGCCTCCATCAGAGCTTCCCGTGGATCACGCGCACGGCCACGCGCGGGAAGCGGCTCCGGAGGTGCGCGGCCAGCTTCTCGGCGAAGTACACGGACCGGTGCCGGCCGCCGGTGCAGCCGAAGGCGACGGTGAGGCTGGCGAAGTCGCGCTCCAGCCAGCGCTCGACGTGCGCGTCCGCCAGCCCGCTCACGTTGGCCCAGAATTCCTGCACCTCCGCCTGGCGCTCCAGGTACTCCGCCACCGGCTGGTCCAGGCCCGTGAGCTCGCGCAGCCCCTCCACGTGCTGCGGGTTGGGGAGCGCGCGGCAGTCGAACACGAAGCCGCCGCCGTGGCCCTCGCCGTCGGCGGGGATGCCGTCGCGGTAGCTGAAGCTGCGGATCAGCACGGTGAGCGCGGCGCGCGGCCCGTCGCCCGGGGACGGGGACCGGGGGGGGCGCGGCGTCCAGCGCTCGACGATGCGGCGGAACGCCGGCTCCAGCTCGGGCAGCGCGACGGGCAGGCCGGCCGCGAGCAGGTCGTCCAGGTTGCGGGCCGCGTGGGGCACGCTCTCGAGGAAGCGGCGCCTGCGCTCGAAGAAGCCGCGGTAGCCGTAGGCGCCCATCGCCTGCATCAGGCGCACCAGCACGAAGCCCGTGAACAGCTCGCGGAAGCGCGCGCGGTCCACCGGGTACACGCGCTCCAGCTCGCCCAGATAGTGCTCCAGCAGCTCCCGGCGGAGCGGCGGCGGGAGGGCGGCCTTGGCGTCGTACAGCAGCGACGCCACGTCGTAGTGCGGCGCGCCCTTGCGGCCGCCCTGGAAGTCCACGAACCACGGCTCGCCGCCCCGGACCATCACGTTGCGGGACTGGAAATCGCGGTACAGGAACGTGTCGGCCGGCGCCTGGAGGAGGAACGAGGTCAGGCGGGCGAAGTCGCTCTCCAGCCGCTGCTCGTTGAACGGAATGCCGGCCAGCTTGAGGAAGTGGTACTTGAAGTAGTTGAGGTCCCAGAGGATGGACTGCCGGTCGAAGGCGCGGCGCGGATAGGCCTTGGCGTAGTCCACCACGCGGTCACCCTCGACCTGGAAGCGCGGCAGGACGCCGAGCACCCGGCGGTACAGGGGCACGATGGACGCCGGGAACTCGCCGCCGGCCTCGCCGCCCCGCGCGGCGCTCAGCGCCTGGAACAGCGTGGTGTCGCCGAGGTCCTCTTCCAGCCACGCGCCGGCGGCCTCGTCGTCGGCGTAGATCTCGGGCACCGGCAGACCGGCGGCGCGGAGCGCCTTCGCGAACGAGAGGAAGGCGGCGTTCTCTTCGTGGTCCGGGCCCAGCGCGCCGATGGCGGTGCGCTCGTGAGCCCACACCAGGCGGAAGTACTGGCGCGTCGAGCCGTCGGCGGCGAGGTCGAGGAGGCCGTCGGGCCGGCGGCCGAAGCGGCGCTCCGCGAGGGAGAGGAGGCGGTCGGTCATGGCCGCAACAACTTAGCCTCCGGACCCGCCCGAAACTACGCTGTGTGCCCGCGGCCTCCACCGGCCCCCGCGACGGAGCCCACCACCGCTCGGCCCGCCTTCAGCGCCGCCGCGACCTCCGTGGCGCGCCGCGCCTGGTAGCGCGCCGCCGCCAGCACCGGCTCCGGCGGACCCCCGCCGTCGCGGCTGGACTGGAACGACGTGCCGTGCGGCGTGCCGACCTGGTGCTGGATGGGATCCGTGTAGCCCGGCGGGACGATGATGCCGCCCCAGTGGCTGAACACCGTCACCAGCGAGAGCAGCGTGCTCTCGTGGCCGCCGTGCGCCGTCGAGGCCGACGTGAAGCCGCCGTACACCTTGCCGGCCAGCCTGCCCGCCGCCCACAGCGGGCCGGTGGTATCAATGAACTGCTTGAGCTGCGCCGCGATGGCGCCGTAGCGGGTCGGCGTCCCGAACAGGACCACGTCCGCCCACTCGAGGTCCTCCAGGGCCGCCTCCGGCACGTCCCGGGTCCGCTCCGCCGTCTGCGCCCAGCGCGGGTTGCTCCGGATCGCCTCCGGCGGCGCCAGCTCACGCACCTTCCTCACGCGCACCTCGGCCCCCGCCTCCCGGGCGCCCTCGGCGGCCGCCACGGCCAGGCCGTGGATGTTGCCGGTGGCGCTGTAGTAGATGACGGCCACCTTCACGCTCTCGCTCATGTCTCCTCCGCGCCTCCGCGGTGGGGGGGGGGCGCGCCCGCGCCATCCCGCCGGCCTCGGGTCCGCGCCGCGTCGCCTCCGAACACCGGACATACACCCGCACCGCCGCGCGGTTCACCCGCTGGCGCGGGCGTCCGCGGCCGCCCCACGCCCGGGGACGTCGCCGGGAGCCGGAGGGTCGCGCGGCGCCCGCTGCCCCGCGGCCCCGGCGCCGCTACCTTTCCGCCATCCCGGGAAGAGGAGGCACACGGATGGCACCCGCCGGCACGATGCTCGGCGCGATCGGCGGCAGCCCGCCGGTGGAGCTCGCGCGCGTGGTGCCCGCCGCGGAGGCGCCGCGGCCCGCGTGACGCACCACGGCTCATCCGACGGGATTGGACGCGCGAGCGAACGGCTCGTGGCCGTCACCGGCGGCGCGGCCGCGCTGATCGGCGCGCTGAGCTTCCTGGGCCAGGCGACCGGGCTGCCGCTGCTGCCGGCGATCCCGCGCGACGCTCCCCCCATCGCGCTGTGGGCCTCCGCCGGCCTGGCGCTGCTCGGGCTGGGCGCGGCCGCGCTGGCCCTGGTGCCCCGGGACCGCGCGGTGCGGCGCGCCGCGGCCCTCGGCGCCGGCGTGGCGCTGGCCGCCGCGCTCCTCGCCGCCGTGGCCTACCTGGCCATCCCGGCCCTGGATCCCGACCGGCTCCTGACCGGCGTGGCCGGGGTGCGGTGGACCGTGCGCACCGGCTTCTCGCATCCCCTGGCCAGCCCGGCCATCGGCCTCGCCGCCGCCGCGCTGCTGCTGCTGGCGGCGGGCCGGTTCCGGGATGTCGCCGGCGCCCTGGCGCTCGTGGTGGCCGTCGCCGGTCTCGCCGCGTGCCTGGGGTTCTTCTACGGCAGCCCGATCGCGCTGCACGCCGGAGGGCCGATTCCGCTCGCGGCGGGCGTCGCCGTGACGCTGCTCGGGATCGCCCTGCTGGCCCTCGCGGGGCCCGCCGCGTGGCCGCTCCGGCCGATGGCCGGCGACTCCGTCCGCGCCGTGCTGCTCCGCGGCTTCGTGCCGCTCGTGGTGCTCGCCGTCCTCGTGACCGATCTCGCGACGGTGCTGCTGTTCTCCCGGTACTCCGGCGCCCTGGGCTCGGCCGTCAACGCGCTCGGGTCGGCCGCCGTGACCGTGCTCGTCGTTTCCTCCCTCGCCCGCGTGATCGGCGGCCGGATCGAGCGATCGGAGCAGGCCCTGCGGGAGAGCGAGGAGCGTTTCCGCCTGCTGTCCGACGCGTCCTTCGCGGGCGTGGCCATCACGGACGGGGCGACGCTCGTTGACTGCAACGAGGATCTCACGTCCCTGCTGGGGTACACGCGGGCGGAGATGCTCGGGCGGCCGCTGGCCGACTTCGTCGCGCCCGAGCACGCCGGGCTGGTGCCGTGGCACGGGCACGCGGGGGGAGGGGACGCCGGGGAGGCGACGCCGCGCCACGAGTACCTGATGCGGCGCAAGGACGGGACGACCTTCCGCGTCGAGGCCCAGGGACGCGCGATTCCCTACGGCGGCCGGCGGGTCCGGGTCACGGCGATCCGCGACATCAGCGAGCGCCAGCGGGTCGAGGAGGCGCTGCGGCAGGCCCAGCGGATGGAGGCCGTCGGGCAGCTCGCGGGCGGCCTGGCCCACGACTTCAACAATCTCCTCACCGCCGTACAGGCCAGCGGCGCCCTGCTGGAGGCGGGCCTGCCGCAGGACTCGCCGCTCCGGCGCGACGTCGAGACCATCCGCGGCGCGGCGCAGCGGGGCGCGGAGCTGACCGGCAAGCTGCTGGCCTACGGCCGGCGCCAGCCGCTGCGCCTGCGTCCCGTCGCCGCCCGGAGCGCGGTGCAGAACCTGGTCCACCTGGCCCGGCGGGTGGTGCCGGCGAGCGTCTCGATCACGCTCGAGTCCGAGGCCGACGCCGGCGCCGCGACGATCCTGGCCGACCCCGGCGCGCTCGATCAGATCCTGCTCAACTGCATCACCAACGCCCGCGACGCGATGCCGGCCGGCGGCGCCGTCGCGATCGCGCTCGGTCGCGTGACGGTGGATCCCGCGCATCCGCTCCCGGACGGGTGGACGCGGCCCGGCGCCTTCGTCACCATCGCGGTGACCGACACCGGCGTGGGCATGGACGCCGAGACGCGGCGGCGCGCCTTCGAGCCGTTCTTCACCACCAAGCCGGTCGGCCAGGGCACCGGGCTCGGCCTCGCGATCGTGTACGGCCTGATCCGGCAGCACGACGGCCACGTCGCCATCGAGAGCCAGCCCGGCCGGGGCACGACCGTGCGGATCTGGCTCCCGGCCGCGGCGGAGGAGGCGGAGCCGCCGGTCGCCGCGCCCGACACCGAGGTCCGGGGCGGGCACGAGACGATCCTGGTGGTGGAGGACGACGAGCCGGTGCGGCGCGCGACCGTGCGGGTGCTGGAGACGTTCGGCTACGACGTGGCGGCCGCCGGCGACGGCCTCGAAGCGCTGGCGCTGCTCCAGGACGGCCGGCGGCGCCCGGACCTCATCCTGAGCGACATCGTGATGCCCCGCCTGGGCGGCCCCCAGATGCTGGCGCGGCTGCGCGAGGCGGGCGCCGCGCCGAAGACGGTGTTCACCAGCGGCTACTCGAGCCCGGAGGCGCCGGAGCGCGTGGGCCTCGATCCCGCGGCGCGCGTGCTCACCAAGCCCTGGACGGTTCCCGAGCTGCTGCGCGCGGTCCGCGGCGCGCTCGACGGGTGACGGCCCGCCAGTCCCGCGCCCCCGCCGCCCGTCTCACGTGTGCGGCTCCCCCAGCTCCAGCCTGATCGCCGCCAGCGACTGATTCACGTCCTTCAGGAACGAGACCAGCGACCCGATCAGCAGGAGCATGCAGCAGACGAACAGCACCACCGCCAGGACCACGGCGTCCCAGCGCAGCACCGCCGCCAGGAACAGCGTGATCACGAGCGCGGCGGCGAACAGCAGGCTCGTCACCGCCAGCACGATCGCGCGGCGCAGCGCCACGGCGCGCGCGGAGAGCACGGCGATCTGCGCCTCCACCCGCCCGCCCTCCTCCCCCGTGGCTCCGCGGCGCGCCTCGGCGAGCTGGCGCGACCGCTCGATCAGCCGGCCGAGGCGGTTGGTCATCGAGAGCAGCAGCAGCCCGATTCCCGAGATCAGGATCACGGGACCCAGGGCGATCTGCAGCACCGGCGCGATCTCGCGGAGTGTCATGGCACGGCCCGTTCCTGCGCCGCGCGTCCGGCCCGCACCGCGGGCGGCGACGGCGCACCACCATGAATGCCTCGCCCGGCGCGTGCCCGCCAGCCCCGGCACCGAATCGGCGGCCGGCGGGTATCTTCCGGTTCCGCCCCGGGGACGACGGCTCGCCCCCCGGGCGCGCGCTCGCGCCACCGGCTCACGGGGAGATCCGCCGCATGGAATACCGCCGACTCGGCGACACGGGGCTCACCGTGTCGCGCATCTGTCTGGGCTGCATGAGCTACGGGGACCCGGCCGCCGCCCTGCCGGGCGAGGCCCGGCGCTGGGAGTGGACCCTGCCGGAGGACGCGGCGCGGCCGTTCTACCGGCGGGCCATCGAGCTGGGCATCAACTTCTTCGACACGGCGAACATCTACTCGTTCGGCGCCAGCGAGGAGATCACGGGCCGCGCGCTCCGCGACTTCGCGCGCCGCGAGGAGGTCGTGCTCGCCACCAAGGTCTGGGGAGTGATGCGCCCCGGCCCCAACGGCGGCGGGCTCTCCCGCAAGGCCATCCTCCACGAGATTGACGCCAGCCTCAAGCGGCTCGGCACCGACCACGTGGACCTCTACCAGATCCACCGCTGGGATCCGGCGACGCCCATCGAGGAAACGATGGAGGCGTTGAACGACGTGGTGCGCGCGGGGAAGGCCCGGTATCTGGGGGCGTCCTCGATGCACGCGTGGCAGTTCGCCAAGGCCCAGCACGTGGCGGAGCGGCACGGGTGGGCGCGGTTCGTCTCGATGCAGAACCACTACAACCTCATCTACCGCGAGGAGGAGCGGGAGATGATCCCGCTGTGCCGCGATCAGGGCGTGGGGCTGATCCCGTGGAGCCCCCTGGCGCGCGGACTGCTGGCGCGGGCGCCGGAGGCCGCGGCCACCACGCGCTCCAAGACCGACCGGTTCGGCAGGACGCTGTACGGGGCGACCGCCGAGGCGGACGGGCGGGTGGTCGCGGCGGTGGACGCGCTGGCGCGGCGGCGCAAGCTGCCCCACGCCCAGATCGCGCTGGCGTGGCTGCTCCGGAACGACCAGGTGGCGGCCCCCATCGTGGGGGCGACGAAGCCGGAGCACCTGGAGACGGCGGTGGGGGCGCTCGCGGTGCAGCTGTCGGACGAGGAGGTGGCGCCGCTCGAGGCGCCCTACGTGCCGCACCCCATCGCCGGCTTCAACTGAGCCTCCGGTCGCTCCGCGGGTCTAGCGGCCGACTACCGGCGGCCTCGCCGCCGCGTGCGGCGCCGGTCCTTCTCCCCGGGCGGGTTTTCCTTCCTGTGCCTGCGGTCTTGCGGCAGGGCCATGAGGCGCCGGTTCTCGGCCGCGATCTGATTCCAGGCGGCCTGGAGCCGCGGTGGTACCAGTCGCCATGCGGCCGGCCCGTGCGAGCCTTCGAAGTCGAGGTGCTCGATGTACGAGGCTCGAAGGGCGGCGGCCAACCCGGCGTCCGCCTGGGCAAAGAGCTGGTCCGCGAGCTTGACGCAGCGCTCGTACGTGCTCAAGTCGCCGCGGGCCTTGGCGGCCTGCGTGAACATGGCGAACGCGTGGAGGGCGCCGTCGGGATCCTCCAGATCGCCCCGGAGGTCGGGGAATTCCGCCACCAGGGAGGCGACGAGTTCCCGGCTCCGCGGCGGCGCCGGCACCTTAGCGCGGTGCATCATCGGTGGGACCTCAGATGACGACGACCGGGTGCTCACTTTCGTACCGGATCGCGACGTGCTTGTCCGCGAAGTCGGCGGCAATGGGCACCGTCTCGGCGTCCGGGCGTTCGAGGACGCAGGTCGCTCGGACCTGGCTGTGCCGGGGTGCTCGTCGCCTGGTGATCATAGGGGGTTCTCCCGCCGGCGAAGCGTCGAATCGGGCGCAGGCCCTCGGGCTCGAGGGCTCACCGGAGACGGGGCTGCCCGGCCTGGCAGGCGCTCACACGGCCTTCGTGAGCCGTGTTGAGAGGAAGGAGCGCTACTGCCCGGCTTCGCGCGACCCTGTAATGTAGCTGGTTTTCGGCAAGTCCGCTGAGCGGGAGCGCACGCGGCGGCGACGCGACGGTGCGGTGCGAGAGCGGCCGGGGGTGCCGTGCCGCCCCCGGAGGCCGACGTCCCGACCCCCCGGGCGGCGCGAGTTCAGGCCCGCGGCCCCGTCCCCGGCCCGCCCGGCGTCCGCTCCCCGACCACCAGGCGCACCTGGTGTGTGGCGCCGTCGTCCACGAGCGGGATGGCCGCGGGGTCCACGGCCTGGCCGTCGAGCTCGGCCTCCGCGATCCCCCGGCAATGGTGCCCGGGGTTGGTGACGGAGATGACATAGCCGGTCCCGCCGAACCGCCAGCGGATGGCGTACTCGGGCCACGCCGCGGGAATGCAGGGATCCACCTCGAAGCTCGCGCCGTGGCGCCGGAGGCCGAGGATGCTCTCGAGCCCCGCCCGGTACATCCAGCCCGCGGAGCCCGTGTACCACGTCCAGCCGCCGCGCCCGATGTGGGCGGGGTGCGCGTAAACGTCTCCGGCGGTGACGTAGGGCTCCGCCTTGTAGCGCTCGACGTCGGCGGCGCTCCGGGTGTGGTTGATGGGGTTCAGCAGGTGGAACAGCTCCACCGCCTCGTCCCCGTTGCCGAGCCGCGCCAGGGCCATGACCGTCCAAACCGCGGCGTGCGTGTACTGTCCCCCGTTCTCCCGCACCCCGGGCGGGTAACCCTTGATGTAGCCGGGGTCCTGTGACGACTGGTCGAAGGGAGGGGTGAGCGCCAGGATGACGCCCGCTCCGCGCCGCACCAGGTGGGTACGGACGGCGTCCATGGCCCGCTCCGCGCGGCTCGCGGGCGCCGCTCCGGACAGGACGGCCCAGGACTGGGCGATCGAGTCGATCTTGCACTCGTCGTTCTGCGCCGAGCCCAGCGGCGTCCCATCGTCATAGTACCCCCTGCGGTACCACTCCCCGTCCCAGGCCTGCTCGAGCATGGCGGCAAGGCGGCTGGCCTCGCCCGCGTAACGCGCCGCCCGCGCCGGGTCCCGCTTCTCGCACAGCGGGATGAACTGCCGCAGCACGGTGTGGAGGAACCACCCGAGCCACACGCTTTCCCCGCGGTTCCCGAGCCCGACCCGGTTCATCCCGTCGTTCCAGTCGCCGCCGCCGATCAGCGGCAGGCCATGGGGACCGGCCGTCAGTCCTTTGTCTATGGCGCGCACGCAATGGTCGAAGACCGGAGCCGGTGCGGCGGAGACCCCCGGCAGGCCGTAGGCCTCGCGCTCGCCCGCGGCCAGCGCCGGAGCCTCGAGGAGCGGGACGAGCTCGTCGAGGAGCCCCACGTCCCCGGTCGCATCCACGTAGTGGGCGACGGCGTACGGCAACCACAGCAGATCGTCCGAGCAGCGGCTGCGCAGGCCGCGACCCGACGGCTCGTGCCACCAGTGCTGCACGTCCCCTTCGACGAACTGCCGGCCTGCGGCCCGGACGAGGTGCGCCCGGAAGAGGTCCGGCCTGGCCAGCGAGAGGGCGATCGCGTCCTGGAGCTGGTCGCGGAAGCCGAACGCGCCCCCCGGCTGGTAGAAGCCGGACCGCGCCCACAGCCGGCAGCTCAGGTCCTGGTACAGGAGCCAGCGGTTGACGAGGAGGTCGAAGGAGTCGTCGGGCGTGCGCACCTGGATGGTGTCCAGGGTGTCGTTCCAGAACCGCCGCACCGCTTCTCTCGCGGTGTCGGCGGCGGCGACGCTGCCATGGCGGCGCGCCAGCTCGCGGGCATGGCCGTGATCCCTCCCCTCTCCCAGGAGGAACACCAGGCGGCGGCGCTCCCCGGGCGCCAGGCGGACCTGGACCCGCAGCGCGGCGCAGGGATCGAGCCCGGCCCCGAACCGGCCCGGCGGAGCGCGGTGATGCACGGCGGCCGGCCTCGCCAGCGAGCCGTTGCGTCCCAGGAAGGCGAGCCGGTCGCCCGTCGCCCAGGCCGGCGCCTCGCTCGCGTGGGCGAAGGCGACGCGACCCGCGTGCTCCTGGTTGTAGGAGTTCGTGGCCAGGACGGCTCCCGTTTCGGGGTCGAGTTCGGTCGTCACGTGCAGTTGCTGCCCGGGCCTCGGAGGCCCCAGGAGCCATTCGTTGTAGGCGAACACGCTCAGTCGCCGGTGCCGCTCGCTTCGGTTGGTGAGGGTCAGCAGCGAGAACTTCACCGGGTCCGCCGCGTCCACGAAGACCGCCAGGTCCGAGAGGACGCCGTGCGAGGCGTGCGTGAAGCGGGAGACCCCGGCCGCATGCCGCGTCAGGAACCGGCCGCTCTCCCGGGTCCGCCGCAGCGGGCCCGGCGTGGGCGACCACACGTCGCCTCCTTCCTCGTCCCTCACGAAGAGGGCCTCGGAGGTGGGGTCGGTCACGGGGTCGTTCGCGAAGGGCGTGAGGCGGTTCTCGCGGCTGTTCTCCGCCCAGGTGAACGCCGACCCGGAAGCCGAAACCACCGTGCCGAAGCCGGGGTTGGCCATCACGTTCACCCAGGGCAGCTGCGTCTCCCGGGCCCCGTCGAGGACGATCGCGTACTCGTGGCCGGCGGCGGCGAACCCGCCGGTTCCGTTGGCGAAGGTGAGGGCCGGGATCTCGATCGCGCCGTCGTCCGCGGCGGGAGCCCGGCGCAGCGGCGGCGGCTCCTGCTCCTCCTGCCACTCGGGCTCCGAGTACGGCCAGTCCAGCTGTTCCGACAGCTGGCCGCGCGACCCGCTGAGCACCGCCCGGGCGGCGCTGGCCAGCAGGTTCCGCTCGTCCGCGCTCATCCGGTCGCCGCGCAGCAGGTACACGCCCCCCGGCCGGTGCTTCCACGCCCCCCAGGGGCCGGCGTCGAGGAGCGCCGCGAGCTGGGCCTGCAGCTCGTCCACGTAGCTCACCGGCTGGGCGTTGAGGATCACGACGTCCGCGCTCAGGCCCTTCAGCCGCCAGTACTCCTGGGCCTGGAGGAGCTGCCGGACGAGGGGGAAGTCCTTCCCCTCCGCGACGCTCACCAGCAGGATCGGGAGATCGCCGGAGATCCCGTGGGCCCACAAGCCCGGCTGGCCCAGGACGTTGCGCCCCAGGACGTCCGGCCCGGCCCGCAGCGAGGCGTCGGCGTACAGGACCCGCGAGGCGAGGCGCTCGAACAGCTGGGCCTCGTCGCTCGAGATGCCCAGGTGGCGCAACGTGCTCTGCGCGTGCGTGAAGGCCAGCGAGAACGTGCGCGCGGCGGCGCTGGAATCGTGGTACTTGTGGGCCATCGCCAGCGCGCCATCCCGGCCGAGGGCCATCCCCGTCGCGAACGACAGGCGCACGAACGCGCCGGGGCCCAAACGGATGCGGTGTCGCAGGCTCACGATCGGGTCCAGCACGGCCCCCGTGGTGCCCGACAGGGCGCGCCCGTCGAGGGCCGCCGGATCCTCGGGGCCGCGGCCGCGCCCGAGGAAGCGCGCGCGGTCGGTTTCCCATTCCACCGGCCCCTGCATCCTCCCCTCCACGCTCAGCACGTGCACCGCCCACACGCGGGTCTCGTCCCCGCTGCCGGGTCGCCGCGCGCAGACCAGGGCGGCGCTCTCCGGCAAGTACTCGGTCTCAACGAAGAGCTTGCCGAAGGCGGGATGGGCCAGGTCGTCCCCGACGGGGGCCAGGGCGATCTCGGCGTAGCTGGTGACCTCGAGCTCGCGAGGCCGGTCGCTCTGGTTGGTCACGGTCAGGCGGCGCACCTCGACGTCGTCCTCGGTGGAGACCGCGACGTCGAGCCGGGTCGCGATGCCCTCGTCGCGGCGCCGGAACACGGCCCGCTCGGCCGCGAAGGTGACCAGATACTCCTCGGGTTCCCGGTCGGTGGGATGGTAGGCCGCGGACCAGACCGATCCGGTGCGCACGTCGCGCAGATAGAGGAATTGACTTCCCGGGTCACGCGTCGGGTCCTCGCGGTAGCGGGTGACCGCACGGCCGCGGCACACGCTGGCCCCGCCTCCCGCGTTGGTGACGATGGCGGTGTAGGCCCCGTTGGACAGGAATTGCGCGTGGGGGAACCGCGTGTGGGGCGAGCGGAAGCGCCGCACCGCCACCGCCGCGACGGGAGGCGCCACCCGCGTCTCCTCGGCCGGCCGGGGCTCGGTGATGAGCGCATGGCGTGGCGCGCGCTCCTGCAGCAGCAGCGCGGTGGCCCGCACGCGGGGGTCGGCGTGGAGGCGCCGCACCATGGGATCGCCGAGGACGGCGTTGGCCAGCGCGACCAGGGTCATCCCCTGGTGGTGGGCGAGGAAGGCCTGGACGACGACCCCGCGGGTGCCATGGGGCCGGGGCTCGCTCACGCTCTCGCCTTCGTCCACCTTCCGGTGAGTGTAGTCAATGGCCTCGTGGAAGCCGTACGCGCCGTCGAGTCCCTCCCGCTCGAGCCGCCGGAAGTTGTGCGCCGCCCGCTCGGGATCCACCATCGCGGCCAGAGCGGTGGCGTACGGGGCCACCACCAGGTCGTCGCCGAGGCCCCGCTTGAGCCCCAGGCCGGGGACGCCGAACCCTTTGTACTGGTAGGTCCCGTGGCGGTCCACGGCGTTGAAGGCGGACTCCGAGATCCCCCACGGCACGCCCCGCTGCCGCCCGTATTCCACCTGCCGCTGAACGGCCATGCGGCACGACTGGTCGAGCAGGGTGCCCGGGTAGCTCCGCATCACGAGGAGGGGCATGAGGTACTCGAACAGGCTCGCGTTCCACGACAGGAGCGTCGGGACGCCCTCCACGCTGGTCAGCAGCCGCCCCAGGTGGAACCAGTGGCCGTCGGGGACATCGCCCTTGGCGACGGCCACGAAACTGGCCAGGCGGGCCTCGGACGCGAGCAGGTCGTAGTACGAAGAATCCAGCCGGCCCGGGCCCTCGGCGTCCGGGAGGCGAAAGCCGGTCGCGAAGATCTGGCGTTGCCAATCGTACAGGAAGTCGAAGGTCATCCCGTCGGCGAGCGCGAGGGCGCGCGCGGCCAGCGCCTCGAGGCGGGTCGCGAGATCGGCGCTCGCCGGGCCCGGAGCCGCCAGCCCCGCGGCGAGAGACCGTGACCAGTAGGCCGTCTCGGCGCGATCGCCGGCCATCGCGCCGTCCGACTCGAACCGGGCGATCGCCGCATTCAGCGCGGAGAGCAGGTCGCCGGCGCGGGCCAGCTGCTCCTCCCCGCCTCCCGGACCTTCCAGGGCGCCCAGGACGGATGCCACCGCCTCGGCGAGGCCGGCGCTCGCCGCGGGGCTCGCGGCCGGCGCGCCCGCCGGACGCGCCAGGCACCGCCGGGCGAGGTCCGCGGTGTCGGTCAGGCCCGCGCAGACCTGCGCCGCGGGCTGGGGCTCGCCGGCCAGGCGCCGCAGGCCCTGGGCCAGTGCCAGGAGCGCGCCCGCCAGGTTGCCGCTGTCCACGGTGGAGACGTAGCGGGGAGAGAGCGGGCTCAGCGTCCTCGTGTCGTACCAGTTGAGGAGATGGCCCTCGAAGCGCTCCAGCCCCTCCGCGGTGGCCAGCGTGGCCTCGAGCCGCTCGACCAGCTCGGGGGTGCGGATGAAGCCGAAGTCGTGGGCGGCCAGGGTCGAGAGGAGCCCCATCCCGATGTTCGTGGGGGACGTCCGGTGGGCCACCGTCGGGGTGGGCGTTTCCTGGTAGTTGTCCGGAGGAAGGCCGTGGTCCTCGGCGCCCATGAAGGTCTCGAAGTAGCGCCAGGTCTTGCGCGCGATGAGCCGGAGCAGGCGCCGGTCGCCGGGGGCAAGGAGGCGGCGCTCGGGCGACACCGGGTGGCTGAGCCAGTAGGCCACCAGCGGCGCGGCCACCCACAGGGCAAGGAGGGGGCCGGCCACCGCGAGGCTGCGCGACCGCGTGACCGCGATCAGGCCGAGCACGATCAGGGCGGTGACGGGGCTGGCGGCCATCCCCGCGAGGAACGGCAGCGCGCCGGACCGGGCGCGGAGGCCCGCGGCGCGCGCCGTGCTGGCGGCCGCCGTCTCCCACTCGAGGAGGCGGCGCTGGGTGATCACGAGGCGAACCAGGGTCAGGCCGATGGCGTGGGCCATCTCGGAGGCGTGGTAGGCCAGGAACGTGATCTGCAGCAGCGTCTGGGCGGCGGCGGTCTTCGCGTCCTCCCCCAGGGTCCGCAGGAACACCCCCGCGGGCTGGAGGGGGGCGGGGCCGGCGCTGAACCGGACGGCCAGCGGGTAGAGGGGAAAGGCGATCGCGGCGAGCACGGCGACGGTCCAGACCGCGGGATCGCCCGGCAACACCAGCCAGGCCAGGGCGAGGAGCAGGACGGTGGCGGGGGCCACCAGCGTGCGCCGCAGGTTGTCGAAGATCTTCCAGCGGGATATGACGGGGAGGCGGTTGCGCTCCAGGCCGCCGCGGGTCGGCACCCAGGGGAACAGCCAGAAGAGGATCTGCCAGTCGCCGCGCGCCCAGCGGTGCTGGCGCCGGGCGTGGACGAGCACGCTCGCGGGGTAATCGTCCACCACCTCCACGTCCGTCACCAGGGCGGCCCTGGCGTGCAGGCCCTCGAACAGGTCGTGGGACAGCAGGGCGTTCTCCGGGACCCGGCCTTCGAGGGCGGCCATGAAGGCGTCCACGTCGTAGAGGCCCTTGCCCGTGAAGGTCCCCTCCCGGAACAGGTCCTGGTAGGTGTCCGACACCGCGGTGGTGTACGGATCAACGCCCGTGTGCCCGGCGTACACCCGGGCGAACAGCGACCCCGCGGCGCTCGCCATCGTCACGCTGACGCGGGGCTGCAGGATTCCGTAGCCCTCGGTGACGCGGCGGAGGCGCGGATCGAAGTGCGGGCGGTTCAGCGGGTGGCTGATGATGCCGATGAGCTTCCGCGCCGCGTGGAGGGGAAGCTGCGTGTCGGTGTCCAGCGTGATGCAGTAGCGGATGCCGGGCAGCACCTCCGGATCGCCGACGTGGACGCGGAAGCTCGTGTCCGTGGCGCCCCGCAGCAGGCGGTTGAACTCCTCCAGCTTGCCGCGCTTGCGCTCCCAGCCGATCCACGAGCGCTCGCCCGGGTTCCACTGGCGCACCCGGTGGAAGAGGTGGAACCGGTCGGTGCGCCCCTGGCCGTGGCGGGCGTTCAAGTCGAGGATACCGGCGCGGGCGGCGTCCAGGATCTCGTCGTCCTCCGGCAACACGGCGGTGGGGGCGTCGGCGAAGTCGCCGAGGAGGGCGAAGTGGATGTGCGGGTCGGCGTTCCCCAGCGCCAGGATCTCCAGATGCTGGAGCAGCTCGGCCACCCCGGCCACGCTCGTGAGCAGCGTGGGGACCACGACCATGGTCCGCGCGTCCTCGGGGATGCCGGAGCGGAAGTCGAGGCGGGGAAGACGGCGTGGTGGCGCGAGGCGCGCCGCCAGGCGCTGCACGAGGGCGATGGCGAACTCGCTGGCGGGCAGGAGGAGCAGCGCCGCCGTCCAGCCCTGCGCCCACGCGCCGCCGCCCCAGGCCCGGACGTACGCCACGGCCGGGGCCAGCAGGGCGGCGACGACGAGTCCGATGGACCCCAGGTAGACGCCGGTGGCGCGCGCGAAGATGAAGCGCCGGACGCGGCTGGCGAGGCGCGGGCGGTACGCCACGTCGGCCTCGAGGTCGAGCCGGCCTGGCCCGATCAGGTGCCAGCCCACGTGGGCGGCGCGGTCGCCGGCCGACGTCCGCTCGGCGGCCTGCCGCGCGCTCTCGACGGTGCGGAGGGCGACGCGGAGCTGCGCCTCCCCGCTGGCCTCCGCCAGGTCCTCCACCGCCTGCCGGTAGCGGTCGCGGCTCAGGAAGTCCATGCTCCCATAGACGCCGGCCGGGTCGCGCTGCAGGACCTGCTCGACCACGCTGACGTGCTCGACGTACAGCGTCCAGTCGAGGGTGGAGCACAGCCGCAGACTGGTGATGGCGTTGGCCGTGGACACCTGCCCCGCGGCCTGGGCCTGGTACTCCGTGCGGATGGCATCCTCCGCCGTCATGCCCTGGGCGGCGAGGCGCTCCTCGACGGCCGCGCGCACCGGAGAGACCAGCGGCCCGTACTCGCGCATCCGCTGCAGCAACCGCACGACATAGGCGGTCTCCAGGACGGCGGGGAGGGACGCCAGGGGGGCGGGGGCCGCATCCCCGGCGCCGCCGATGTGGGCCAGAAAGCGGTCGGCCTCCTGACGCGCGGCGCGCGCCCGGAGCGTTTCGTCCGCCAGTCTGCGCAGGTTCTCGATGAGGGCGAGCCTGAGCATGCTGGGCCAGGCCCACAGCTCGCCGATGGTCAGGGGCGCGACCGTCTGGTAGGCGGTCATGAAGCGCACCAGCTGGTGCCGGTCGAGCCGGCCGTCGGTGTGGCGGATCAGCTCCAGGGCCATGGCGTACGCCCGCGAGATGCCGGCCATCGCGCGCGGTGCCAGCTTGGGCAGGTCGCGGTAGAACGGGCGTGGCAGGTCGCGCCGGACGCCCCGGATCTCGGACTCGACGAGGTGGAAGTTGTCGAGGAGCCATTCCGCCGCCGGGGAGACGAACTCGCCGCGGTGGACGTCGCCGGCGAGGACGCGATAGGCCTGGCGCAGCACGCGGGCGTTGTCCGCGGCGCGCGTGAAGAACGAACGGGTCTTGCGGCGCGGGTCGCGGGCCAGGGTGAAGCTGGCGGCGAGGACCCTGGCCTGCTCCTCCAGAGCCTCGACGCCGAGCAGCTGGGCGCGGAGGGGCTTCTGGGATTCCGGGCGGCGGCCGCCGCCGAGCAGGCGGCGCAGCGGCCTCAGCGCCACCGCCTAGGGACTGGCGACACGGAGCGCTTCAGTGGCCAGCCGGCCCGCCCGGGCCATTTCGGGGTCCGTACACCGCACGTGGCTGAAGCTGACGCGGCGGAACTGCTGGGCCAGCCGGTGGACGCGCGCGGCCAGCTGCTGCAGCCGCGGGTCGGTGACGCGATACTCTTCTCTGATCTGCCTGACCATCAGCTCGCTGTCCGTGAAGCAGTGGATCCGGGCGCGCGTGTAGTGCTGACAGGACGAGAGCCCGAGGATGAGCGCCCGATACTCGGCCTCGTTGCTGGTGGCGTCGCCGATGGGCTGAGCGTGCTCGAGCAGGACCTCGCCGCTCCCGTCGAGCAGACGGTAGCCGACCGCTCCCTGGGTGGGGGTCCCGCCGGTCGCGCCGTCGCAATACAGTCGCAGCTCGGTTGCCATGGGCGCGTCTCCGCGCGTCAGGTCCCCCGGCGACGGTCCCCCGCGCCCGCCGGCGGGATGGCCGTCCGCAGCGCTTCCGCGGGGCCGGCAAGCGTTGCGGCCCCGGGCGAGGGGGGGGGCTGCTGGCTCTGCACCGCCGGCACGTCGCTGAACACGCGCGCGTCGAGCCACTCCCCCAACTGCTGCTCCAGCTCCGCGGGGGTGGCCGCCGGGAATTCCGGAATCACCATCCATCGCTTGCCGGAGAGCATCAGATACCAGGCCGCCGGCACCTCGGCCTGCTGGCGCTTCAGATCGACGGGTTGCCC
>JAJYLI010000172.1 GCA_021787855.1 bacterium
AGCCGCGCGCGCCGCTCGTCCAGGCGCGGAATCGCGGCCAGCAACCCCTCGGTGTAGGGGTGGGCGGGGCGCGCGAACAGGTCCTCGGTGCGCGCCTCCTCCACGATCTGCCCCGCGTACATGACGTACACCCGCCGGGTGCGCTCCGCCACGATGCCCAGGTTGTGGGTGATCAGCAGCACCGCCATCCCGAGCTTGTGCTGGAGCCGGTCCAGCAGCTCGAGGATCTCCGCCTGGATGGTGACATCGAGCGCGGTGGTGGGCTCGTCGGCCAGCAGCAGCTTGGGGTGGCAGACCAGCGCCATCGCCAGGAGCACCCGCTGCCGCATGCCGCCCGAGAGCTGGTGCGGGTACGCCAGGGCGCGCCGCGCGGGCTCGGGGATCCCCACGGCGCCCAGCATCTCGATGGCCCGCCACCGCGCGGTGCCGCGCGAGACGGCCTCGTGCGCGCGCACCGTCTCGGCGATCTGGGCGCCGACCTTGAGCACCGGGTTGAGGGCGCTCAGGGGCTCCTGGAAGACCAGC
Organism: bacterium; assembly: GCA_021787855.1. GTDB lineage: Bacteria > Gemmatimonadota > Gemmatimonadetes > Gemmatimonadales > JACORV01 > Fen-1245. The sequence continues at coordinate 526 of JAJYLI010000172.1, forward strand.
GCCACGTGATTGCCCCGCACGGCGCGGATCTCCTTGGCCCCCAGCGCGAGCAGGTCGCGGCCCTCGAGCCGCACGCTGCTGCCGTGGGCGATGTGCCCGGGCGGCTCGATCAGGCGCAGGATGGCCGCCGCGGTCACGCTCTTGCCGCAGCCCGACTCGCCCACCAGCGCGACGGTCTCGCCGTCGCCTACCGCGAGGTCCACGCCGTCCACCGCCCGCGCCACGCCACCGGGACCGGTGAAGGTGACCGCGAGGTCGCGGACCTCCAGCAGCGGCGCGCGTCCCGTTCCGGGCGCGGCGGGCGCGGCGGGCGCGGCTGGCTCGGCGGGCGGCGGGGGCGCGCTCAGGCGGCCGCCCTGGGATCGAGCGCGTCGCGCAGCCCGTCGCCCGCCAGGTTGAAGGCGACGACGGTGAGCACCAGCGCGATCCCGGGCGCCAGCGCGATCCAGGGGGCGGAGAGCAGCACGTCCTTCCCGTCCATGATCATGTTGCCCCAGGTCGGTGCCGGCGGGCGCACCCCCAGGCCGAGGTAGGAGAGCCCCGCCTCGAGCAGGATGATGTTCCCCACGTCGAGTGACGCGCTGACGATGAGGGGCGCGGCGAGGTGGGGCAAGAGGTGGCGCCGCGCGATGCCCGGCCCGCGCTCGCCCAGGGCGCGGGCGGCGGCGACGAAATCGCTTTCCCGAAGGCTCAGCACCACGGCCCGCACGATGCGGCTGGTCTGGAACCACCCCGTGGCGGCGATGAGCACCAGCACCGCCGCCGCCGGCGCGCCGCGCCAGACGGCGAAGACGGCGAGGAGGAAGAAGATCCGCGGCATCGCCATCGCCACGTCCACGCCGCGCATCAGGAGCTGGTCGGTCCTGGGGCCCGCGAGCCCGGCGGCGAGGCCCACCCCCGCGCCCAGCGTCATGGCGAGGAGCGCGGCGCCCAGGCCCACTCCCAGCGAGACGCGGGCCGCGTTGACCGTGCGGCTCAGCACGTCGCGGCTGAACGGGTCGGTCCCCAGCCAGTGCGCGGCCGACGGCGGCCGGTCCTGCAGGCGCACCGGGTCCGGCTGCGCCAGGGGGTCCGGCGTCAGCAGCGGTCCCACCAGCGCGACCACCACCAGCGCGGCGACGATCACTGCCCCCGCCATCGCGCCCCGGTTGCGGGCGAAGCGCCGCGCGGCCCGCCGCCAGGGACTCACCGGTCGAGCCGCACCCGCGGATCGGCGGCGGCGACCGCCAGGTCGGCGAGCAGGTTGCCCAGGGCCACGAGCACGCCGGCCACCAGCGCGGTCCCCACGATCACGTTGTAGTCACGGGCGAAGATGGCGTCGTAGGTCACCCGGCCCAGCCCCGGCCAGCCGAAGATGCTCTCGACCAGCACCGAGCCGGCGAGGAAGTACGGCACCGAGAGTCCGGCCAGCGTGAGCGTGGGCGCCAGGGCGCCCCGGAGCGCGTGGCGCAGCAGCACCCACCGCTCGGGCAGCCCCTTGGCGCGCGCCGCGCGGATGAACTCGCCGCCCAGGCTCTCCAGCAGGGTGCTCCTCTGGAAGCGCGCGAAGGCGGCCGCCTGGACCAGCGCCAGGCTCGCGGCGGGCAGCACCAGGTGGCGCGCCACGTCCACCACCCGGCCGAGCGGGGACAGGGCGTCGTGGATGGCGGGGTCGGTCATCCCCGCGACCGGCAGCCAGTGCAGCGCCTGGCCGAAGACCAGCAGCAGCATGAGGCCCAGCCAGAAGACCGGCACGGAGTAGAGCACCAGGGTGCCCACGCCGAGCAGGGTGTCGGTCGCCGAGCGCGGCCGGGCGGCCTGCGCGGCGCCGACGGCCACGCCCACCAGCAGTGAGACCAGCAGCGCGACGCCGCCCAGGAGCAGCGTCGGCCCCAGGGCCGCGCCGATCACGTCGGCCACGGGGCGGTGCAGCACAAACGACTGGCCGAGCCGGCCGTGGAGCAGGTTCGCGGCGTAACGCGCGAGCTGCTCGGGCAGCGGGCGGTCCAGGCCGAACAGCGCCCGCTGGCGCGCCAGCACCGCGGGCGCCACGCGCGCGCCCTCGGCGGAGCCCAGCATCGGCTCGCCGGGGGCGAGGTGCACCAGCAGGAAGGTGAACAGGACGACGGCGGCGACGCTGACGGCGGCGAACAGCAACCGCCGGGCGAGGAACCGGAGCACCGCGCTAGCGCCCGGCCGCGGCGCGGGCGCCGCCCGTGGCCAGCGCGCCCGGTGATCCGCCGGGCGGCGCCACCCGCCACGAAGGCAGGGTGGCGATCCAGCTGTCGGGCCGGATGGTGACGTCGCGGAACCGGCCGGCGATGGCGGCCTCGTTCCTGGGCGAGAACAGGAAGATCGCCGCGGCGTCGGTGTTCAGGCGCTCCAGGGCCTGCCGCCACAGCGGTGCCGCGGCGGCCCGGGTCCGCGCGCGCGCGGCGGCGGCGGTCAGCGCCTGGAACGCGGGGTCGTCGTAGCCGCCGACGTTGCTCGCGGCGCCGGCGCTCCAGAACTGCAGCAGCGACGACGGGCTGGGGTCAATCGTCCGCGAGACGAACACCGCGTCGAAGTCTCCGGCCTGGCTGCGGCCGTCCATCACGGTGAACTCCAGCGGCTCGATCCGCATGGCGACGCCGATCCGCCTGAGCTCCGCCTGCATGATCACGGCCGCCTGCTGGCGCGGCGGGCTGGAGGTGGGCACCAGCAGCGTGAAGGCCAGCGGCGTCCCGTTCTTCCGCCGCGTGCCGCCGGGCGCCGCGCGCCGCCACCCCAGCGCGTCGAGCGCGCGCCCGGCCGCCGCGGGGTCGTAGGGGAGCTGGCGCAGCGAGTCGCTCCAGATCCACTGCATCGGGCTGGTGGCGCCCACGGCCACGTCGGCCCACGGGCCGAACACCGACCGCACCACCACCGTGCGGTCCACCGCCATGGCCAGCGCCCGCCGGAGGTCGCGGCTCTGGAACAGGGGCCGCCGCAGGTTGAACACCACCGCCGCGTAGAACGGCGAGGGGTAGGGCACCAGGCGCACGCGCGTCGAGGCCTGGGCGCGCTCGAGCTGCGCCCGCGAGGGGATCAGCTCCATCGCGTCCGCCTCGCCCGCCAGCAGCTGGCTCACCGCCGTGGTCAGCTCCGGGGTCACGCGCCAGATGAGCCGCGCGATGCCGGGCCGGCCCAGGAACCACGAGGTGTCGGCGGCGAGCGTGATCTGCGCCCCAGGCTCCCAGCTCACGAAGCGGTACGGTCCGTCCCCCCCGCCCACCGGCGCGCGCGCGAACGCCGAGGTCGCGAGCCGCGCGTCGGGAATGGTGTCCAGCAGGTGCCTGGGCAGGATGCGCATCTGGTACGTGGCGTCGTAGAGCTGGTCCGGGTACCAGCGCCGGAACCGGAACACCGCGGTGAGGCTGTCGCGCGCGGTGACCGACGCGATCTGGCCGAGGAACGGGGCCAGCGGCGAGTTCACCGCCGTGTCGGTGTACACGCGGAACGTGTACGCGACGTCCGCCGCCGTGACCGGGGCCCCGTCCTGCCACCGCGCCCGGGGATCCAGGTGGAAGACGATCGTGAGCGAGTCCGGGTGGTCCCAGCTCCGGGCCAGCACCGGGCGGTAGCCGGAGTCGTCCACCGTGTTGAGCCCGAGCTTCAGCTCCGCCAGGCGGCAGAAGATCAGGTCCGAGACGTTGATGCCGGTGGTGACCGACGTGACGGGGGGCAGCAGCACGTCGGCGTCCCCCGTCGTCACGATCACCATGGTGTTCCGGCGCACGGCCGCGGCCGACGGCGACGGCCGCTCCGCGCACGCGGCCAGCGCGAGGGGCACGGCGAGCAGCACGGTCGCGGCGTGAGGACGGAGGGGGGGGAGGCGCACGGAACCTCAATCTAGACCGCGGGCCGGGCGCCGCCAGGGTCCCCGACGCACCGCGGGGGGGCGCCGTGGCGCCCCCCCGCTCCCTCCGCCGGTCGCGCCGCCGATCCGCGCGGCGCCGGGCCCGTCACTCCGTGGCCGGGTGGTGGGCGAAGTCGCCCGCTTCCACCACGGTCAGCCGGGCGGGATCGAGATACCGGCGCATCGCCGCGTTGATCTGCTCCGGCGTCAGCGCGGCGACCCGGCGCTCCAGGTCCGCGTCGTACGCCAGGGTGCGGTGGTAGAACAGGTACGACATCAGGGTGGCGGCCAGCGCCTGGTCCTGCGCCCGCGTCACCTGGCGCGACTGCAGCCAGCCCTCCCTGGCCTGGGCGACCTCCGTGGCCGTGAAGCCGTCCCTGAGCACCCGGTCGAGCTCCTCGCGGAACGCCGTCTGGAGCCGCCGTACGTTCTGCGGCGCGTAGATGGCGTAGGTCATGAAGGCGCCGCTCGAATCCAGCGCGCCGGCGCTCACGGCCGAGCCCACGGAGTAGCTCAGCCCGTCCTTCTGGCGGATGCGCACCGCCAGCCGCGAGTTGAGGAACCCGCCGCCCAGCATGTAGTTGCCCAGCACCAGCGCCGCGTAGTCGGGGTCGTCGTCGCGGATCCGGAGGTTCATGCCCGCCACGAAGACCGCGTTCTCCTTGTCCGGCGTCTCGATCACGATGGTCGTGTCGGGCCGGTCCTGGTAGAGCTGCGGCACCCGCTGGTAGGGCTGCGCGCCGCGCCACGCGCCGAAGCGCTCCCGCGCCAGGCGGTCCACCTGGACCGAGTCGAAGTCGCCCACCACCGCCAGCTCCGCGTTGGACGCGCCGTAGAAGGCGTCGTAGAAGCGGCGCACGCCCTCCAGGGTCGCGGCGGAGTAGTCGGCCGCCTGCTCCTCCAGGGTCGGCACGTAGCGCGGGTCCCCGCGCGGGTAGTCGGCCAGGTGCCGCCGGAAGGCCGTGAAGCCCCGGGCCATGGGATCGCTCTTCTGCTCCTCGATGGTGGCCAGGTTCTCCTGCACCAGGGTGCGGAACTCGGTCGAGTCGAACGCCGGCTCGCGCACCACCTCGCCCACCAGGTCCAGCACCGCGGGCAGGCTGGGCCGCGTGGTCTCGATCATCACCTGGGTCGCGGTCGGGCTGCCGAACACCATCACCCGGGCCTGCAGCTTGTCGAGGGAGTCCTTGATCTGCTGGCGGCTGAGCTGCCGCGAGCCGCGGAGCAGCATGTCGGCGGCGAGATCGGCCACCGTCGCCTGGCCGCGGACC
>JAJYLI010000173.1 GCA_021787855.1 bacterium
GCGCGGCGGCCTCCTCCGGGATGCGGAGCCGCGCCTCCACGCCCCGCGCGTGCCGCTCCACCTCGATCCCCGCGATGTCGGCGGCCCCCCGGACGATGCCCTCCGACAGCGTGAAGCCGGCGGCCAAGTCCTCCAGGTCCGCCGGCGTCGCCATCATCACCACGTGCGGCCGGCCGTTGTACACCAGCGCGACCGGCACCTCCTCGGCCACCGCGGCCGCGCCGCTCCGGCGCGCCGCGCCGTCCAGCCGGACCAGCTCGCGCGTCTCCACCGGTCGCCGGTAGCCCAGCCCCAGCAGCGGGTGCTCCGGGCGCAGCTCGGGCGGAAGCCCCCCGGCGGACGGAGGCGGCACGCGGGTGTCAGTCGTCGGCGTGCCGCCCGGCCGCGCGGTTCTCCACGAACCGCCAGCCGAAGCGCCCCTTGATGCAGAGGTTACCGTGCGAGATGGAGTGGTCCAGCGGCGAGGTCACGCGCACGATCTCGTTGTCCTGCACCCGCAGCTCGAGCGTGCACCCCACGCCGCAGTAGGGGCAGATCGTCTGCGTCACGTGCTGCCGCGACTCGTCCCAGGTGCCGGCGTCGCGCCGGTCGCGCTCCGTCTTGAACATCAGCGCGCCGGTGGGGCACACCGCGATGCAGTTGCCGCAATACACGCAGGCCGAGTCGGGCAGGGGCACCGCCAGCTCGGTCGAGATCCGGGCGCCGAACCCGCGCCCCGCCACCGCGATGGCGAAGGTGTTCTGGTGATCCGCCCCGCAGGCCTCCACGCACTTGTAGCACAGGATGCACTTGCCGTAGTCGCGCACGTACAGGTCGTTGTCCACCTTCACCGGCTGGGCGACCGTGGCGCGGGCGCCGTCCCCGGGCGCGGCGTGGTGCCCCGCGACCGCCCGGTCGCGCTCGTCCGCCTCGGCCGCCGACGCCTCCGGCCCGTAGCGCTCCGGCCGGCAGCCGTATTCCGCGAGCCACTCCGCGACCCGCGGCGCGGTCGAGAGGTCCACCGACGAGGCGAGGAACTCCAGCACCATCTTGCGGCTGTGCCGCACCCGCGGCGTGTCGGTCCGCACCTTCATGCCCGGCGCCGCCGCGCGCGAGCACGACGGCACCAGCACGCGCGAGCCCTCCACCTCGACCACGCACACCCGGCACACGTTCACCGGGTGCAGCGTCTCGAGGAAGCACAGCGTCGGGATGTCCCGGCCCGCCGCCCGGCACGCGTCGAGGACGGTGGAGCCTTCCGGCACCGTGACCGCGGCGCCGTCCACCGTCAGCGCGACGGTCTTCCCGGTCTCGATCGCGACGGTCATCGTGCCGTCCTCCCCCGCGCCTTCCGCCCGCCCTTTCCCCCGCCGAACAGCCCCAGCCGGATCGCCGACTCGACGGCGAACGAGGCCGTCTGCCCCAGCCCGCAGATGGAGGCGTCCTTCATGGCCGTGCCGATCTCCTCGAGCAGGGCCAGCTCCGCGGCGGCCGTGCCCAGCGGCTTCCCCGCGGCCAGCCGGTGCAGCGCCTCCTCCTGCCGCACGGTGCCGACGCGGCAGGGCACGCACTGGCCGCACGACTCGTCCCGGAAGAACGCCGCGATCCGGAGCAGCACGTCGGTCAGGTCGGCCGTGTGGTCGAAGGCCATGACCACGCCCGCGCCGAGCGTCGCGCCCGCCGCGCGCGCGCCCTCGAACGTCAGCGGGAAGTCCGTCGCGTCGCCGCGCACGAACGTGCCCGCCGCGCCGCCCAGGAGCACCGCCACCAGGCCGCGGCCGTCCTTGGCCGCCGCGGCCGGGGGGGGCGCGCCGGCCAGGTCGAGCACCGCGCGGAGCGTGGTGCCGAACGGCACCTCGTACACCCCCGGCCGCTCGACCGCGCCGCTCAGGCAGAACAGCTTGGTCCCCGTGGAATCCCCCGTCCCCGTGCTGGCGAAGTTGGCGCCCCCGTTGAGGACGATGAGCGGCACGCTGGCCAGCGTCTCCACGTTGTTGACCAGGGTGGGCTTGCCCCACAGGCCGGCGTCCGCCGGGAACGGCGGCTTGTTCCGCGGCTCGCCCCGGAGCCCCTCGATCGAGTTGAAGATCGCCGTCTCCTCGCCGCACACGTACGCGCCGGAGCCCCGGCGAATCTCGATGTCGAAGGCGATCTCCGCGCCCAGCACGTCCCGGCCGAGGTAGCGCGCCTCCCGCGCCGCCGCGATGGCGTGCTCCATCCGCGCCGCGGCCAGCGGGTACTCGCCCCGCAGGTACACGAACCCCCGCTCCGCGCCGACCGCGAAGCCGGCGATGGTCATCGCCTCCACGATGTTGAAGGGGTCCTCCTCCAGCAGCACCCGGTCCTTGAACGAGCCCGGCTCCGACTCGTCCGCGTTGCAGATGACGTAGTGCGGGTGCTCGATCTGCCGCGCCACCGCTTCCCACTTGCGCAGCGCCGGAAACGCCGCGCCCCCGCGGCCCACCAGCCGCGACGCCAGGATCTCGCGCAGCACCGCCTCGGGGCCCTTCGCCAGCGCGCGCCGCAGGGCCCGGTAGCCGCCGGACGCCTCGTACGCCGCCAGGTCCGTGGGATCCACCACGCCCACGCGCCCCAGCAGCCACAGCGACGGGTCGCCCCGCTGGGGCAGCAGCGGCCGGGACCGCTCGGGGACCACCGCCCTGCCCTTCACCAGCGCGACCGCGTCCACCGGCGTGACCGCGCCCACCAGCCGCTCGAACGGCCGCGGGCCCGCGACCGTCAGCAGCGCGGCGGGCGCCTGGTCGCACAGCCCCAGGCACGGGCTCGGAAGCCACCCCCCCGGCCCCGATCCGTCATGGCCGGACACACCCTCGCAGCCGCCGTGGCAGGCGGGGCCCACCTCGCGCTCGAGCGCCTCCACGACGGCGCGGGAGCCGCGCGTGCGGCACGCGATGTCGTCGCACACGTGGAGCATCCGCCGGGGCCGCTGCTCGGTGGCGAGCAGCCCGTAGAAGGTCGCCACGCCCCAGGCCTCCGCCGGGGGCACGGTGAGCCGCGCGCACACGTAGGTCAGCCCGCCCTCGCTGATCCAGCCCGCCGCCCGCTGCAGCGCCTGGAGCGCCGGCAGCAGCAGGTGGCGCCGCGCCTCAGCCGCGTGGGCTCCGCCGCCCAGGGCGACGTGGCCGTCGCGCGCCGCGTCGCGCCGCCCGCCGTCCCATCCCGACTCCGGCTCGCCCAGCACCGCGTCCACGGCCCCGCGCTCCTCCGCCGTGGGCTGCGCGTCGCTCAGATGCAGGTCCATCGCCGCTCCCCCGCCGTCATCGCCGCCCGCCTCCCGCCCCCGCGGCCGCCACGGCGCCGGCCGCCACCGGCTCGATCCGCACCGCGCACGCCTTGAACTCCGCCGTGCCCGACTTGGGATCGGTGGCGTCAATCGTCAGCAGGTTGACCCGCAGGTCCTCCTGCCCGTGGATCGGCATGAACACCAGCCCCGGCCGGAGCCCCTCCTCGACGTGCACCGGGGCCACGACGCTGCCGCGCCGCGAGGCCACGCGCACCCGGTCGCCCTCGGCGACGCCGAGCCGGGCGGCGTCCTCGGGCGAGACTTCCAGCATGTCGCGCCTCAAGGGCGAGGCGTAGCCCTCGGTCTGCACGCCGGTGTTGTACGAGTCCAGCCGACGGCCGGTGGTGAGCTGGAACGGGTACTCCGCGTCCGGCAGCTCCACGGGCGGATCGTGCTCCACCACGCTCAACGGCGCCGCCGGCCCGCCGCGCGGCGTCTCCCACAGGCGGGCGTGGAGGAACTGCGTGCCGGGATGCCGCTCGTCGGGGCACGGCCACTGGATCCCGCCCAGCTCCTCCAGGCGCCGGTAGCTCATCCCGCCGAACATGTGGGGCGCCATCTTCCGCACCTCGTTCCAGACGGACTCCGCGGTGGGCGTCCCCCAGTCGGCGCCGAGCCGCCGCGCGATCTGGGCCACGATCCACAGCTCGTCCCGGGCCTGGCCCGGGGGCTGGAGCGCCGCGCGCACCCGCTGCACCCGGCGCTCGCTGTTGGTCACCGTCCCCTCGCCCTCGGCCCAGCTCGCCGCCGCGGGCAGCACCACGTCCGCCAGCTTCGCCGTCTCGGTGAGGAAGATGTCCTGCACGACCAGGTGCTCGAGAGCGCCCAGGAGCTTCCGCGTGCGGTGCTGGTCCGCCTCGGACTGCGCGGGGTTCTCCCCGATCACGTAGAGGCCCCGCAGCTCGCCCCGCTCCATCGCCTCGAACATCCCGGTGATGTTCCAGCCGTTCTTGTCCGGAAGCTTGACCCCCCACGCCTTCTCGAACCGCGCCTTCACCACCGGGTCGAGCGGGTCCTGGAAGCCCACCAGCTTGTTGGGCAGGGCGCCCATGTCGCCGCCGCCCTGCACGTTGTTCTGGCCCCGGAACGGGCTCAGGCCCGAGCCGTACCGCCCGACGTGACCGGTGATGAGGGAGAGGTTGATGAGCGCGAGGACGTTGTCCACCGCGTTGTGGTGCTCGGTGATGCCCAGCGTCCAGCAGATGACCGCGCGCGGGGCCCGCGCGTAGGTCCGCGCGGCCTCACGGATGACGTCCGCGGGCACGCCGGTCACCCGCTCCGCGTATTCCGGCGTGTAGCGCTCGACAGCGGCCCGGTACGCGTCGAAGCCGGTGGTGGCGTTGGCGACGAACTCCCGGTGCTCCAGCCCCTCGCGGACGATGACGTGCGCCATCGCGTTCGCCAGCGCGATGTCGGTGCCCACGTTGAGCCCCATCCACACGTCGGCCCAGCGGGCGGAGGACGTGCGCCGCGGGTCCACCGCGTACAGCCTCGCGCCGCGGCGGACGGCCTTCAGCACGTGATGGTAGATGATCGGGTGGGCTTCCCGCGGGTTGGCGCCCCACAGGAAGATCACGTCCGTCTCTTCCAGCTCCCGGTACGAGGTGGTGCCCCCACCCGCACCGAACACCGTCGCCAGACCGACGACGCTGGGAGCGTGTCAGGTCCGGTTGCAGCTGTCTACGTTGGCTCCGTGGAACGCGACCCGGGCCAGCTTGCCCGCCAGAAAGTTCAGCTCGTTGGTGGACTTCGAGCAGCTGAAGATGCCCAAGCCGTCGCCGCCCCTCGCCGCACGGATCTTCGCGAACCCGCCCGCGGCCCGATCCAGGGCCTCGTCCCACGACGCGGGACGCAGGGCCTCGCCATCCCGAACGAGCGGCTCGGTCAGACGCACGAGGCCGCGCTCGTTCCTGCCGTTGCGCATATGCAACTCCTTGGCACCGACATCGAAGTTGGTGCTCCGACGCTATCAAGGCATCAGGAGGTAACCTATCCGGTTTGCGGGGAAATCGTCAAAGCCGACCACGTGGGAGGCAGATCCTTCATCACCTCATCAGCACCGCGTCAGGCTTTCCACCCCTTTCGCGGTGACCCGCGCCGCGACCAGCGGCAGCGGCGCGGCCTTCCCCGCCCCGATCTCGATCGCGGCGTCCAGCGCCTTGCGGCCCAGCTCGACGCCCGCGGCATCCTTCGCGAAGATCGAGGCCAGCGGCTCCGAGGTGTGCACCTGCTGGCCCGGCCGCGCCGTGATCACGAAGCCCACGGAGGGATCCACCGCGTCCTCGACCTTGCGGCGCCCCCCGCCCATCTCCACCACCGCGCGGCCGATCGCCCGCGGCTCCACCCGG
>JAJYLI010000015.1:0-18388 GCA_021787855.1 bacterium
GAAGAACCTGGACACGCGCTTCCAGAGCGCGCAGGAGCTCGGCGCCGCGCTCGGCGAGCTGGCCGCGGAGCACGCGCCGGCGCGGCGCCCCGCGCCCGTCCGGCTCCGCCGCCTCGCCCTCGGCGCGGCCGGGGCCGCGGTCGCGACGGCGGCGGTGATCCTCGTCCTGCGCCGCGGCGCGGGCGCCCTCGCGCCCGCCGCCGCCCCCCTCAGCGTCCTCGTCCAGCCGTTCCGCGGCCCCTCCGGCCAGCCGAATGCCGCCTCCCTCCGTCTCAGCGACGCGTTGACCGACCGGCTGCAGGCGGTGCCCGCGCTGAACGTCACCTCCCCCGCCCTGCTGGCGCCGCTGCGGAACGCCACGCTCGACACGCTGCGCGCGCGCTTCGCGCCCGACCGGGTCGTCGTGGGTCTCGTGGACTCCGGGCGCGACAGCCTGCGGGTCTCGGCGGACATCCTCGACCCCCGGACCGCCAGGACCCTGGCGTCGCGAAGCTTCGCCGTGCCCGCGGCCTGGGAGTACGCGGCGACGGATTCCCTCAGCGCGTTCGCGCGGGAGTTCTTCGCGGGCGAGTTGCTCCAGGCGCGCCGCCGCGCGCGGGTGCACGACCCGGCCGCGTGGGCGCTGGTGGCCAGGGCGGACACCCTGCGCAGCGACGCGGAGCAGGCCATCGAGCGGCGGCTCGACCGCCAGGGCTTCCGCTCGCTCGACGTCGCCGACTCCCTGCTGCGCGAGGCCGGGCGGCGCGACGGCGCCAGCGACCTGATCCCCCTGGACCGGGCGCGGATCGCCGACCAGCGCGGCTTCTACGTCGAGTACCTGAGACAGGCGCTCCCGAACCCGCCCGCCGGCCTCCCCGATCCCGCCGCCGAGCGACGCCGCGCCCTGGCGATGGTGGACGCCTTGATCCGGCGCCGCCACGGCCCGGCCGACGCGTACGCGCTCCGGGGACGCATCCTCGAAGGACTGTACCGCGAGACCGGCGGCGACTCGCTGCTCGATCGCGCGGTCGCCGACTACCAGGCGGCCACGGAGCTGGACCGCCACAACGCCGTCGCATGGATGCGGCTGGGGTCGGCCTACACGAGCGAAGGCCGCTACGACGACGCCCTGCTGGCCTTCCAGCATGGCAGTGAGGAGGACGCGTTCCAACTCCACCGCGACGAGCTGCTGCGCGGGCGCTTCGACGCGGCCTTCGATGCCGAGCGGTTCGCCCTCGCCGACACGACGTGCCGGACGGGCCGGCTCGAATTCCCGGCGAGCCCGCTGTTCACCGACTGTCAGCTGCAGCTGTGGAGCCGGACGCGACGCGACGTCGGCTCCGCCACCACGGCCGAGGCTGTGGCCGATTCCCTGAACGCCGACGCTTCGGGCACTCTGCTGGCCCCGCTGCGACGGCTCTGGGTGGCCGACGTCCTCGCGCGAGCCGGCGCGGGCCAGCGCGCCGACCGCCTGGCCGCGGGCGCCACCACGGGCGCACCGCGCGCCTGGCTGGGGGTGCTGCTCCCCGAGTGCGCCTACCTGCGCCTGCTGCGCGGACAGCCGGACAGCGCGCTCGCCCTGGTCCGCCTCACCATCGCGCTCGAGCCCATGTCCCGGCGCGCATTCAGGACCCAGCCGTGGTACCGGCCGCTCGCGGCCGACCCGCAGTTCCGGGCCCTGGTGGCTCAGTCCGCTACGGTTTCGCCTTCACGATAGTGAATACGGAATCCTCCTGGACGTTCGCCGCCAGCATCAGGCGGACCACGCGCTCGACCACCGACAGACGGTTCGCCTTCCGCCGCGTCGCGTCAACCGTCACTGTGATCACGCCGATCTTCTGCGCGGCCTTCGCGCTCACCTGCCTGCAAGCCTGACTACCCGGAAAGTGCTCCTTGATCGGCGACGAATCGCACTTCATCCCCGTGGGCGTGATGATGCAGATCTGGGCCATGGCTCCTCCGGGTTGAGGTGGGGCGTGTCCGACCATGTGCAGGCCCGCCCGGCTTTCGTCAAGATCGCGCGCCCCGGCCGGCGCTGGGCCGCCGGCGGCGGGAACCCGGGCCGCCCGGGACCGAGCCCCGGCCCCCCGGGGAACACCGAGCGAACTAATCGGTTATATTAGGGTGTCGAACCTGTCTGCCCGGAGCGTGGCATGCGGTTGCCGTTGTCTCACCTGCAGGTTTGCCTGTGTACCTGTCCCTGTCCCAAGCGGGCCGGGGGTCTTCGGCATGACCAGGTGACCATCGCTCAGCGATAGCCTGACGTTTCAGCCGCACCGCTCCCGACCCGCGACGCCCGATGGCCGCGGGTCTTTTGTTTGCCCGGGGTGGCGGGCGCGCCGGCGGGGGAGCGAGGCGGCTCACCACGGAGAGCAAGGAGAGGATTCGGTCATGGGAGTGGCGAGTTTCATCACGGAGATGACGCGCGGCCGGACGCGGGCGGCGCGGCTCGGGACCGACACGCGCCGCCGGCGCTACGACGACGTGCGCGAGCTGATCGCGAGTCCGCGGGATCCGACCCCGCTGGTGCGCTTGAACCACGTGGCCCCGGGGCTGGACGCGTACCTGAAGCTCGAGGGGATGAACCCGTTCGGGTCGGTGAAGGACCGCACCGCGCGCTACCTCCTGGAGGGCATGCGGGAGCGCGGCGAGCTGGACGGGCGCGAGCTGGTCGAGGCGACCTCGGGGAACACGGGCATCGCGCTGGCGGCGCTGGCCGCGCTGGAGGGCATCCGGCTCACGGTGACCATCCCCTCGGGGGTGCCGCGGGAGAAGCTGGTCCTGCTCAAGCTGCTCGGCGCCACGGTGATGCCGACGCCGGACGACCTGTGCCCCGTGGACAATCCGCGGGACGGGGCGATCGCGCTGGCGCGGGCCATCGCCGACAGCCCGGCGCACCGGGGCCGCTACGCGATGCCCAACCAGTACGCCAACCCCGACAACGTGCGGGCGCACTACGAGACCACCGGGCCGGAGATCTGGCAGCAGACCGAGGGGCGGGTGCGGACGTTCGTGGCCGGCTACGGCACCTGCGGCACGATCACGGGGGTGGCGCGGTTCCTCAAGGAGCGGGATCCCTCGATCCGCGTGGTCGCGGTCGAGCCGCAGCGGGGCCACCGGCTGCCGGGGCTCAAGAACCTCGAGGAGGCGAAGCCGCCGGAGATCCTCGACCGGTCGGTGATTGACGACGTGGTGCGGGTCGAGGACGGGCCCGCCTACGCCATGGTGCGGCGGCTGTTCCGGGAGGAGGCCCTGATGGTGGGGCCTTCCACCGGCGCGATCGCCCACGCGATCTCGGGTCTGGACCCGGAGTCGGCCGGCCTGGTGGTCGGGATCTCGCCCGACTCCGGCCTCAAGTACGCGTCGTACTACGCTTCGCTGGTCGAAGACGAAGGAGGCACCGCATGAGCGAGCACATCGCCACGGGCGTCACCGCCGACGCCGAGCTGGACTGCAAGGGGCTGCTGTGCCCGCTGCCGGTGTACCGGACGGGCCAGGCCCTGGGGCGCCTGGAGACCGGGCAGGTGCTGCGGGTGGAGTGCACCGATCCGGGCTCGCTGGCGGACTTTCCCGCCCTGGCGCGGCAGCGCGGCGACACGCTGCTCTCGGCGGCGGAGGAGGACGGGGTGCAGGTGTTCTACCTGCGGAAGGGGGCGGCGTGACGGCGGTCGCGGGACCGCGGGAGGGCGCCGGGGCCCGCGCGCGCGACGGCACGGAGCGGAGCGGCGCCGCCGCACGGGAGCAGGGGGACGCGGGCCGGACCCGGCGCCGCCGGCTCGCGCTGGTGGCGTCGAAGGGCACGCTGGACGGCGCCTACCCGCCGCTGATCCTGGCGGCGACGGCGGCGAGCCTGGGCTGGGAGGTGGGGATCTTCTTCACCTTCTACGGGCTGGACATCATCCACCGGAAGAAGCACCGGCGGCTCAAGGTGGCGCCGGTCGGCAATCCGGCGATGCCGGTGCCCGTGCCCACCCTGATCGGCGCGCTGCCGGGCATGACCGCGGCGGCGACGGCCATGATGCGGGGGTGGATGAAGCGCGCCAAGGTGCCGACGGTGGCGGAGTTCCTCGACATCGCGCGCGAGAGCGGCGCGAAGCTGATCGCCTGCTCGACCACGATGGGCGTGATGGGCGTGGAGGCCAAGGATCTGGTGCCCGGCGTGGACGTGGCCGGCGCGGCGGCGTTCCTCGACTTCGCCGCCGACGCCGACGTGTCGCTGTTCGTCTAGCGGGCACGGCGCGGGCACGGCGCGCGGACGCCCCGGCGGGAGCAGCGGACCCCGCCGGGGCGTCGTCACATCGAGCGGCGGATCAGAATCCGGCGCGCGCCCGGTGCCGGAACGCCGGGGCCAGGATCACGTACCCCGACGGCGTGATCATCGCGGCGTCCAGGGTGACGGCCGGGTCGAAGACGATGGTGACGTCGCCGCCGCCCCCGGTCACGGTCACGTCGGCGGGCACGAAGACGCCCATCCTCGGGAGCTCGACCGGGATGGCGGTGTTCGCGGCCAGGGAGTCGCCGAACGGCGTCACGACCGGCGTGTTGAGCCAGATCGTGGCGCTGTCCAGCAGCAGGGCGACGCCGGTGTAGCTGCCCGCCGGAATCGAGTCGGCGGCGATCACGAGGCCGTCCGCCAGCTCGGTGGGCAGGTGCATGAGGTCAATCCGCCCGCCCGAAACCACCTCCACGACCACCCAGTCCTCCAGGTCCAGGCCCGCGGGCGCGGGCGGCCCGAATCCGCGGTGCGCCCACGCGCTGTCGGGATCGAACGGCCCGCCGTGCCGGAACCTCAGGCAGCTGTCGCCCAGCAGGCTGTCGCCGACCAGGGAGTCGTAGTGCGTCAGGGCGGGACGGATCGCCACGGCGCGGACCGAGACCATCAGGGAGTCCACCAGGGAGCGCGAGATCTGGCCGGGCCGCGCCTGGAACGTGTCGGCCACCGCGAAGGCCATGGTCGCGGCCGTGGTGGCGGTCTGGACCAGGGAGAGGGTCGTCGGGGCGAGGGCGAGGGGCGCGCTGGCGCTGTCCTTGCAGGCGCTGGTCGCGAGCGCCACGAGTGCTGGGGCGACGAGCTGGCGGATTCTCATGATGGGCTCCTGGAGTTGGGCGCCTGGACCGGCACCGTGCGAGGCTGAGACTCCGGCGTCCGGGGCCGGGTAATCGGAACCCGGAAGCACCCATTACCCGGGGTAACGTGACGAAGTCTCTGCACGACACGGTGCAACCCGCGGACGGTGCGGCGGTTCGGGCGGCGCTGGCGGGCGACGAGGCCGCGTTCGGCGCCTTGATCGAGCGGTGCCGGACGGATTTCGGCCGCTACGCGGTGGCGATGCTGGGAGACCGGGACGCGGCGGCGGACGCGATGCAGGAATCGTTCATCCGCGCCTGGGACTCGCTCGCCGACTGCCGCGACCCGGACCACTTCCGGAGCTGGTTCTTCCGGATCCTCGCCAACCAGTGCCGCACCGCGCTGGCGCGCCGCCGCCCGCGGGCGGACGTGGACCGCCTCCCGCTGCCGGCGAAGGAGGCCACGGACGCGGGGGCGGAGCGGGCCGAGCTGGCGCAGGCGCTGGCCGCCGCGCTCGGCCGGCTGAAGCGCGAGCAGCGCGAGGCGTTCGTGATGAAGTACGTGGACGAGCGGTCGTACGAGGAGATGGCGGCGTTGCTGGGCGTCGGCGAGGACGCGCTGAAGATGCGCGTGGCGCGGGCGCGCGAGCGGCTGCGCACGTTGCTCGGGGAGGCGTCATGAGCACGGATCCCGCGGCGCGCGGCCCCCGCGCAGAGGCGGGGATGGCTGGGGAACCCGCGAGCGCCGCGACGGATCTGGTGGCGCGGGCGGCGGCGGCCTATCGCGACTCGCTCCCGGTGCTGGACGCGTCGCTCGACGCGCGGGTGCGCGCCGCGATCCGGGGCCGGCCGCGTCGGGCCGTGCCGCTGTGGCGGTGGCCGTTCGCGGGCCGGGTGCGGCCGGTGTGGATTCCGCTGGCCGCGGCGGCCGCGGGCCTGGTGGTGTGGCTGGCGTCCGCCCGGAGCCCGGCGCCCTCGGGCCCGCCGGTGGCCGCGGCCGCCGCCCCGGTGGACACGGTGTTCGTGCAGTTCCGGCTGGCGGCGCCGCAGGCGCGCAGCGTCGCGGTCGCGGGCTCGTTCGACGGCTGGGACCCGCGGGCGCTCCCGATGCGGCGCGGCCCCGCCGGCGTCTGGGTGCTGGTGATCCCGCTGCCGGTGGGCGAGCACTCCTATCAGTTCGTGGTGGACGGCAGGCACTGGGAACCCGATCCGCTCGCCCGGGGCCGCGAGGCCGACGGGTTCGGCGGGACCAACAGCGTGATCGTGGTGGGGCCGAAAGGACAGGTGCGGACATGACCAGGGCGTGGCGGGCCGCGATCGGCGTCGCGGTGGCGCTCGCCGCCGGCGCGCCGGCCGCGCGGGCGCAGGAGGACGGCGTGCGCGCCGCGCTCCAGGCGCACGGCGTGGCCGCCGAGGTGGTCGAGGCGGTGGCGGCCGCGGCGGACCGCGCCCGGGCCGGCGGCCTGCCCTCCGGGCCGCTGGTGGACAAGGCGCTCGAGGGCTGGGCGAAGGGCGTGCCCGGGCCGCGGATCGTGGGCGCGGTGGACCAGTACGTCGGCCGCATGGCGGAGGCGCGCGCGCTGGCCCGCGAGGCCGGGATCGCCGATCCGCCGGGCGAGGTGATCGCCGCCGTGGCGGAGGCCCGGCTGCGCGAGATGGCCCCGGAGCAGGTCCGCGAAGTGCTGCGGGCCGGCCGGTCCGGCGCCCGCGTGGCGACGGGCCTCAAGGTGGCCACGGCGCTCGCGGCGCAGGGCCTCGGCGCGCCGGAAGCGGTGCGCGTGGTGACCCGGGCGATGCGCCAGGGCCGCGGTGTGGACCAGTTGCTGGATCTTCCGGCCCAGATGCGCGCGCTGGAGGCGGACGGCCTGGGCATGGGCGAGATCACCCGGCGGATGCTGGGCGGCGGCGCGGGCGGCGCCGGAGGGTGGCGCGGCGCGGGCGGCGCGGGCGCCTCGCCCGGAGGCGCGAGCCCGCCTCCCCCGCCTCCGGGCGGCACCCGCTCCCCCGGATCGGGACAGCCGGGCGGCTCGGGTCGCGGTCCCGGTTGAGCCGGTGAACGCCGCGCCAATCCTGGCCGCGGCGCTGGCGCTCGCCGCCGCGCCGGCGCTTGCGGCCCAGTCGCTCGCGCTGCGCTTCGGCGGGTTCCGCGCCAGTTACGCCGACTCCCTCCACGGGACCGCCGGCTCGAGCGGCGCCGATCTGGCGTGGAGCGGGGCGCGCGGATCCATCGCGCTGACCGGGACCGCGTCGGCCTTCGACGGCGGAGGATGGGCGCTGCAGGGCGCGGGCACGGCGCGCGCCCGGCTCTCGAGCGGCGCCCGCCACGAGCTCGCCCTCGCGGCGGACGCCGCCGGGTCCTCCTTCACGGGCGGCGCGTGGGTGGGGACCGCGACGGCGGGGCCGACCGTCACCTGGGACGCCGGCGCCGCCGTCCTGAGCGCCTCGGCGGCCGCGGGAGGCGTGCGGCGGCTGGACGGCACCGGGAGCCCGCTGGTGACCGGAGGCGGCGGCCTCGCGCGGTCCTTCGGCCCGTGGCGCATCGCAGCCTGGGGCGCGGCGTCGGCCGCGGGCGCGTTGCGCTACGGCGACGTGGGGGCCGCTCTGGGCGCCGAGTGGCACTTCGCCACCCTGGAGGCCCGCGCCGGGAGGCGGCTCGGCGATCTCGGCGCCGAGACCTGGGCGCAGGTCCGCGGCTCCGTGCGCCTCGCCGCGGCCGTGTGGCTGGAGGCCGCCGGCGGCCGGTATCCGCGCGACGTCACGGGATTCCTGCACGGCAGCTTCGTCCAGGCCGGCCTGCGCTTCGCGCTCGCCCGGCGCGGGCACGAACCCGCGGCTCCCCTGGTGCGGCGGGCCGCGGACGGCGCGGTCACGGCGCGGTTCACGCTTCCCGACACCGGCACCGTGCGCATCGCGGGCGAGTGGAACGGCTGGAGCGCCCAGCCCCTGCGGGCCGACGGCCGCGGCGCCTGGCTGCTGCGCGCGCCGCTCGCGCCGGGCGTGTACCGCTTCTCGCTGATCCGGGCCGACGGCGGCTGGACGGTGCCGGCCGGCGTACCGTCCGTGACCGACGACTTCGGCGGGACGGTGGGGCTGCTGGTGGTGCCGGAGTAGGAGACGTCAGCTCGAGTGGTCGTGCACGATGAACCACCGGCCGCCGATGCGGCGCATCACCAGCGACGTCGGGCCGCGCGCGACCACCGAGTCGCCGCGCTGCAGCACGTAGTAGGCGATCGCGTTCAGCACGTCGGGCCCCAGCGCGTCCACTTCGAGGTCCTGGAAGGACAGTGAGTCGCGCACCGCACCGGGCGCGAAGCGCGGGGCGTAGCGCGCCCGGATCGCGGGCCGCCCGTGGATCACGCTGTCCTTCGTGACGAAGGTGGCGTCGAAGGCGTAGTCGGAGACGAAGCCGTCCAGGTCGCCCCGGTTCCAGGCGGCGGCGCCGTGCGCCAGCAGGGCCTCCGCCGCGCGGTCGGCGGCGGCTTCGGGCGCCGGCGCCACGCGACCGGTCCGCGGGCCGGCGCACGCCGCCACCATCGCCACCGCCGCCGCGGCGGCCGGACCCGCTCTCCACGCGCGCATCGTTCCTCCTCCCGCCCCGCAGATAAGGGTACGCTCCGCGCGCCGTGCTACGCAACGAACGCGGCGCCGCGCGAGCGCACGCGGCCGCGGGCGCTCGACCCCGCGCCGGCGCGCTCTGGCGAGCCCGGCCGCGGCGGCGCATCTTGGCTCCCCGTGACCGACGCCGCCACCCGTCTCGCCAGGGCGCTGGCGAGCCGCTACAAGGTCGAGCGCGAGCTCGGCCAGGGCGGCATGGCCACCGTGTATCTCGCCGAAGACCTCAAGCACCACCGCCACATCGCGCTCAAGACCCTGCGGGGCGACCTGACGGCTTCCATGGAGGCCGAGCGCTTCCTGCTGGAGATCGAGATCGCCGCCGCGCTCACCCACCCGCACATCCTGCCGCTGTACGACTCGGGCGAGGCGGACGGCCTGGTGTACTACGTGATGCCGTACGTCGAGGGCCCCTCGCTGCGCCAGCGGCTGGAGCGGGAGCCGCGCCTCCCGGTGCCCGAGGCGCTGCGGATCGCGCGGCAGGTCATCGGCGCCCTGGACTACGCGCACCGGCGCGGCCTGGTGCACCGGGACATCAAGCCCGAGAACATCATGCTGTACGAGGACGCCGCGCTGGTGACCGACTTCGGCATCGCCCTGGCGCTGCGGTCCGCCCACGGCGGGCACGTCACCGAGGACGGCCTCATCATCGGCACGCCGGTCTATATGAGCCCCGAACAGGCGCTGGGCGACCCGGTGGACGCCCGCAGCGATCTGTACTCCGCCGCGTGCGTGCTGTACGAGATGCTGGCCGGGGCCCCGCCCTACACCGGCGACTCCACCATGGCCATCACGGCCCAGAAGCTGGTGGACCCGATGCCGCCGCTGCGCGCGGAGGTGCCGGACGAGGTGAAGGCGGCGCTGGCGCGCGCCCTGGCCACGAAGGCCGAGGACCGCTTCCCCACGGCCGCGGAGTTCGCGGCGGCGCTCGCGCCGACGGAGGTCCAGGTCATGCGGGCGCGGCGCTCGGGCGCCGGCGCCGGGCCCTCCATCGCCGTGCTGCCGTTCACCAACGCCGGCGGCGGGCCCGACGCCGAGATCTTCAGCGACGGCATCGCCGAGGAGCTGACCAACGCGCTGTCCAAGCTGGACGGCCTGCACGTCGTCGCCCGCGCCTCCGCCTTCGCCTTCAAGGGGAGCGCCGAGGACGTGCGGGAGATCGGCCGGCGGCTCGGCGTCGGCACGGTGCTGGAGGGCAGCGTCCGCCGCGCGGCGGACCGGGTGCGGATCACGGCCGAGCTGGTGAGCGTGGAGGACGGCTACCGGCTGTGGTCGGAGCGTTACGACCGGCAGGTGGACGACGTGTTCGCCATCCAGGACGAGATCGCGAGCGCCATCGCCACCGTGCTCGAGGCCAGGCTGCTCGGCGCGCCGACGGCCTACGCCCGCGCGCCGGAGGCGCCCACCGGCGACCCGAAGGCCTACGAGCACTACCTGCGGGGCCGCCACCTGTGGAACCAGCGCACGGCCTCCGCGCTCCAGAAGAGCGTGGAGGAATACGGCCGGGCGCTGGCGGTGGACCCGCGGCACGCCGCCTCGTACGCCGGCATCGCGGACTCCTACGTGATCCTCGGGGTGTACAGCCATCTGCCGCCCCACGAGGTGATGCCCAAGGCCCGCGAGGCCGCCGAGCAGGCCCTGGCCCTGGACGCGTCGCTGGCCGGCGCGCACACCTCCCTGGCCTGCGTGCGGGCGCTTTACGAGTGGGAGTGGGACGCCGCCGACGCGCTGTTCCGCCGCGCCATCGCGCACAACCCGCAGTACGCCACGGCGCACCAATGGTACGCGACCAACTGCCTGGTGCCGCAGGGCCGGTTCGACGACGCCCGCGCGGAGCTGGAGCGCGCCCAGGCGCTGGACCCGCTGTCGCTCGCCGTGCGCATCAGCGTCGGGCTGCGCGACTTCTACGCCCGCGACCTGGCCGCGGCCGCGGGCCGCCTGCGCGAGACGCTGCAGCTCGACCCCGACTTCGGGGCCGCGCACTACTTCCTGGGCCACGCGCTGATCGCGATGGGCCGCTACGACGAGGCCGCGGCCACGCTGCGGCACGCGGTCACCCTCCAGGAGGGCAGCCCGGAGACGGTGGCCGCGCTGGCCACCGCCCACGCGCTGGCCTACGAGCGGGCGTCGGCCGAGGGGATCCTCGCGGACCTGGAGCGCCGCACGCGCGGCGAGTACGTCTCCCCCGCCCTCCTGGCCCAGATCCATCTCGGCCTCGGCGCCCACGAGGCCGCGCTGGAGCGCCTGGAGGAGGCCGCGGCCCTGCGCGCCGCCGACCTCGTGTGGCTCAAGGTGCACCCCATCTACGACTGCATTCGCGGCCACCCGCGCTTCCGGGCGCTGCTGGGGACGCTGCACCTGCGCTGATCGGGCGCGCCGCCTCGCCTCAGGACGGGCACATCATCAGGCACCCACCGCGCGTCGCCAGCGCCACTCCCACCACCACCAGCCCAGCCAGCTTTACGATGGCGACGCCCCCCGCACCGCAGGCGGTGAACCGGGGCATTAGCGGGGGGGCAAGATCGAGGCAATCACTCGCCACAACATGGCCCCTCCCATGAGCGCGCGCCGCCGCAGGCCGCGCGCGGGCGCTCAGAACGCCAGGGATGCTCCCACGGCAGCCCGCCGTCCCGGCAGCGCGCCGACGGTCGCCTGCAGGCGTGATTGGGGCGCGAGCGGCACGCGCTCCCACCGCTCGCCGGACAGCCCCGAGCCGATGAGGAGGCCGGCGAGGCCGCCACCCAGGGCCCCGACCAGAGCACCGCCCGCCGTCACCATGCCCTGCGTATCGCCGCTGAGGTCCCGAAGGCCTCCGCACATCGCGCCTTCGAAACCGGTCTGGTTCACACAGGGGTCACGGTAGGAGGCGCTGCCGATGATCCCCCCGATGATCGCGCCGCCGACGGCGCCGACGATCGCACCGGCGCCTCGCCGCGAAACCTGCCCGCGACTGATCTCCAGGGTCTGCACCTGCACCCGCGCGACGGCGACGCGCAGGGTGTCCGTTGCGGCCGGCGGCAGGCCAGGCCGGTCTCGGGCCACCAGCACGACGACGCTGTCCGGCGTGATCACGCCGAGGACGCCGTCCACCAGGTACACCTGAGCCGCGGGCGCCCTGAGCCGCACCCGCCGTCCGGGCGTCGGCTGGGCCTGCTGAGCGGCGCCGCGCCCCGCGCCCGGCGCCAGCGCCGCCGCGAGCAGCAGAGCCATCGAACCGATCGTCGTGCCCCGCATGACCCACCTCCCGCTTGGTTCAGCTGGGAAGATGGGCCCGTGGCGTCACGCGGACGTCAAGAAGGGAAAGACGCCGTCAGAACAGCAGCTCGTAGTTGAGCCTGACCCCCCGCCCCGGCTGCGGCACGAAATCCTTGATCACCGACAGGTTGTCGCGATAGACGGTGTTCAAGGCGTTGTCCAGGTGCAGGCCGATCTCCGAAACCGTCGCGCCCTCGACCAGCCGCAGGCCCGCGCCGAGGTCCAGGACCCCGTAGCCGGCGGTCGGCGTGTCCCCGGGGCCCAGCCGCGACTGCCGCGCCGCCATGCGCCACTCGACCGTCCCCGTCCAGCGCGCGTCCCGCCAGGTCGCGCGCAGCAGGCCGCGGAGCGGCGGGATGAACGGCAACGGCGTCCCGTGATCCAGGTCCTGCGCATTCACGTAGTCGGACGACGCGTTCAGCAGCACGTGCGGCGCGGCCTGCACCGCGAGGCTCGCCTCGTAGCCCCACAGCCGCGCGCGGGTCGCCCCGAACTGGCGCACCGGGAAGCCCTGGAGCGTGTCGCCGCGCAGGAACGCGTAGATGTAGTGGCTGATGGTGTTCAGGTACGGCGAGACCTCGAAGGTCACCGTCCCGAAATTCCCGCGGACCGAGGCGTCCACCCCCAGGCCGGTCTCCGGGCCCAGGGTCGAGGTGCCGATGGAGTAGGTGCTGCTCGCCGCGTCGAGGCCGTTGGCGTACAACTCCTGCACCGTGGGCGCGCGGAACGAGCGGGCCACGCTGAAGGAGGCGGTCACCCGCGGGGTGACCTGGCGCACGGCGCCCAGCGACGCCGTGAAGGCGCCGGCCAGCCGCGCGGTGTCGAGGGTACGGAACACCGAGTCCGTGGACTGCGCGTACGGGTGCGTCTGGATGCGGCTGTAGTCGTAGCGCACCCCCGCCTCGAGCCGGGTGAGCGCGCCGGCCTGGTACTCCTCGTAGCCGAACGCGGCCAGGTCCACGGTGGACGAGTTGGGCCCCAGCGGCTGGTCGCCCTCGATCGTCAGGTCCTGGAAGTCGGACCACAGGCCCACGGTCCCGGTGAGCCGCCCCACGGGCCGCTGTCTCAGCCGCAGCACGGCGTTGAGGTCCCGTTTGTGGAAGTGGTTGGCCTGCGGCTCCGACACGCCGGCCGAATCCTGCGCGGTGGGAAACTCCGCGTGGCCGTAGTCGTTGTAACTCGCGTCGAGGTTCACGCGCTGGAGCCACCCCCCGGCGTTGAACTGCCCCCGCAGCTCCAGCGTGGTGCGCTGCTGGACGATGCGCGAGGTGGTGGGCGGCGCCGTCGTCCAGTCCGGGTTCGGCGGCACGCCCGGGATGCCGTAGTCCGTCTCGTAGCGGTCGCCGCCGACGCCGATCGAGCCGAACGCGGCCTGGTAGGAGTAGCCCAACCCGACCTCGCTCAGCCGGTCGAACGACTGCGGCATCCGGTCCAGGGTGAACGACGCGCCGCTGGCCGGATCGGTGTAGGTCCCGCGGGGAATCGCGATGTCCCCCGCGTGGAGCCCGCCGGCGGCGAGGCGGAACGCCGAGCCGCCGGACGTGGCGACGGCGTTGGCGTACCCGGCCAGCTCACCGCTCACCGTGTTGCCCTCCAGGGCCACCGTGCCCGAGAGCGGGTGGTCCGAGGCCGCCGGAACCAGGTTGGTGACGACGTTCACCAGGCCGCCGATGGTGTTCGGGCCGTAGAGCACGGTGGCCGGGCCGCGCACCACGTCCACCCGCGCGATGGACATCGCGTCAATGGGCGTGGCGTGCGCCGGATCGTACGTGGCGATGTCGCCCATCCGGAGCCCGTCCTCCAGAACCAGGACCTCGTTGTCGCCGAGGCCCCGGAGGATCGGCCGCGCTGGCGCCGAGCCGTTGCCGCGCACCGCCACCCCGGGCAGGCCCGACAGCTTCTCCGCGAAGCTGGTGCCGGCGCTGTTGTCGAACTGGACGCGGGACATGGACTCGGACGGCTGGTACGCCTCGTCCGCCGGCCGGGCCGTGGGCGAGGCGGAGACCACGATCTGCTCCAGCGGGATGGCCGACGGCACCAGATCGAACGCGACCGAGGCCGTGGCGCCGGTGAGCCGCACCGTGTCCGTGGCGGAGGCGTACCCGGTCGCGGCGACGAAGACCCGGTAGGTGCCGTCGGGCACGTCGGCGAAGCGGAACTCCCCCCGGGAGCCGGCGCGCTCCGTGCGGTCCAGCTCCAGCAGCCAGACGTTCGCGCCCACCACGGGCCGGCCCGCGCTCCGGACCGTGCCGGCGATCGTCTGCGCCCGCGCCGCGGCGGCGGACGCGAGCAGGGCGGCGACGGCGACGGCGTGGGCACGGATGGCGTGCGACACCGGGCAACTCCCCAGTGGAGAGGCGATGGATCCCGATACTGGCCCTTCGGATACGGGGCAGCGGGGCGTCGCGTTGCCCGGGGACCGGGCCCGCGACGTCACGACGCGGTGTGAGCCGGGGCCGCCTCGGCGGGCGCCGCGGGGCGCCGGCGGCGCGCGATCAGCGCGTCCAGGCTCCAGGTCCCGCCGCCCGCGAACAGCAGATAGAGATAGAAGAAGCAGTACAGCAGCGGCGCCATCCCGCCGTTGACGATCGGGAAGAACGACTTGCCGGCGAACACCTGGAAGTAGGCGACGGCCATCTCGCCCGCGAGGACGAAGGCGACCGGCCGCGTGTAGAGGCCCAGGATGATCGCCAGGCCGCCGACGGTCTCCAGCACGCTCGCCGCGCCGAGCTCGGAGAAGAGGCGAAGGTGGAACCCGGGCACCGGCATCGGCGGCCAGCCGAGGAGCTTCGTCGTGCCGGCCGTGAAGAACACGAAGCCGGCCACGATGCGAAACACGCTCAGCGCCTTCCCCGCGTCGCGCGACGGCTCACGGGGCGAGCCGCGCCACCACCTCACGAGCCGGCGGCGGCGATCCGGCGCACCTCCGCCGCGAGGGTCCGCACCCTGGCCGCGTCCGACGAGGCCGCCGCGTCGCCCTCCAGGTGGGCCGCCAGCCTCGTCAGGGCGTCCCGGCGCGCCGCGCCATGGTCCCGCTCCGCGCCGGCCAGCGCCCCGCGCGCGGCCGCGATCTCGGCGGCCGCGAGCCCGCCGTCGCGCGCGAGCTGGTCCACGTAGGCGCGCGCCACGACGAACCGGGCGGGCCAGACCAGCCGCTGCTGGTCCTGCACGTTCTCCTGGTCCGCCTGGATCAGCCTGGCCGCGTCAATCTCGTTCCGCGTGAGCAGCCCGTTCGGCACCAGGTCCAGGATGTCGAGCCCGCGGGCGATCTCGGAGCTGATGATGTGGCCGTCGTACCAGTAGGCGGACCACGATCCCGCCAGCTCGAGCCGCGTGGCGTCCATGGGCCCTCGGTCGAAGAACGCGATCTCCCGGGGGTGCGCCGGATCGGTCCAGTCGAACACCGAGATGCCGCCCTGGTACCAGGCCTGGACCATGATGGTGCGGCCGGGCACGGGGATCAGCGAGCCGTTGTGGGCGACGCAGTTCTCCTCGGGCGTCTGCGGCGCCGGCAGCTTGTAGTAGCTGCGGAACGTCAGCGTCGTGTCCCGCAGCGTGTAGATGGCGTCCGCGCCCCAGTCCCTGGGGTCGGTGGCGCGGCAGCGCGGCTGGATGCCCCCGCCCCACTCGTCGGTGAACAGGATGTTGTGCCCGCCGTTGCTCCAGGTCGCCGAGTGCCAGAAGGAGAAGTTCGAGTCCGCCACGGCGGCGATCCGCCGCGGCGCGGCGGGATGGCGGATGTCGAGGATCACCCCGTACTGCGCGCACGCGCCGCCCGCCAGCCCGATGGCCGGATAGGCGGTGATGTCGTGGCACTGCACCGGCCCGGGCCTCAGGCCCCCCGGCCCGGCCGGCGGGTTCACTATCCGGTTCACGATCCCCTGGATCGCGCCGCGCAGCGCCGCGCTGTCGGCCGCGGTCGGCGCGCCGCTCCCGCCGCGCGCCTTGACGATGCTGTCCAGCAGCGGCGTGACGAACCGCGGCGGCGCGACGAACGGCATGCCGTGGATGGCGACCACGAAGCCGCCGCGGGCCGCCGCCGCCGCCGCCTGCGCCCGGGCCGCCGCGAGGTCGCCCGGCGTCTCGGGGTGCGTCGCGGCCCGGCCGAGCCCGGCCAGCACCAGCGGCTTGCTCACCACCCGCGACGATTCGGGGTGGGCCAGCGGGACCCTGATCACCTCGATGCGGAACAACTCGCTGTTGGGATCCACCTCCGGGCTCTCGCCCGAGCATCCGGCCAGCTCGTTGGGCGAGCGCACCGGCGCCATGCCGGAGACGTAGATGTACACGTCGGCGGTGTCGTGCGGGTCGGTCACCAGCGTGTTGGTGTGCGAGCCCCGGCAGGTCTGCACGTCCGCCACCTGCCTCGGGTGCGCGATGTCGCTGAGATCGAAGATCCGGATGCCGCGCATCCGCTCCGCGCTCACCGTGTCCGCCACCCCCTGCGTGCCGCAGTCCAGCCGCCCCGTCGGAGACTCCACCGACATGAACAGCAGGTTGCGGTACACCGACACGTCGTTCTGCGCGCCGGGGCAGACATAGCCCACCGTCAGCGTCGGATGCCGCGGGTCCGCGATGTCCCAGATCTGGAACCCGTGGAAGTTGCCCTGGATCACGTAGTGGCCGGTGAACGCCAGGTCCGAGTTGGCGTAGTCGAACGCGCCCGGATGCGCCCGGTCCACGAACGGCGGCGACGGCGGCGTGCTGCTCAGCAGCCGCAGGTTCCACAGCGCCTCGCCCGCGTCGAACCAGCCGGCCTTGAGGCCGACGCGCGGATCGGGGCTCGGGGCCGCGGCGGAGACGATCGGCGCGGGGCCGCCCGCCGTGGCGCACGCGCCAAGCAGCGCCAGCGCGGCCAGTGAGACCGCCGGCGTGATGCGCCGGCCGACGGCGCGGCGAAGAGCGCCGCGGCTCCGGGATGCGTTCGTCGTCACGTGGATCTCCGCTGGTGGCCGGTAGGTCACTGCGCAGGCGCGGCGGGCGAGAGCCTCGCCAGCAGGCTCTGCATCCGCTCGATCTCGGCGCCCTGGCCGGCCCCGATCTCGGCGGCGAACTCGAAGATCTCCTGGTCCTGCGTCGCGCCGGGCGTGCCAACCAGGCCCCGCACCATGCTCAGAGCGCCCTCGTGGTGGCCGATCATGTCCACCAGGAACAGCCGGTCGAACGCCGGCCCCCGCGCGCTGTCGAGCCGCGCGAGCTGCGCGTCGTCGAGCATGCCGGGCATCAGGCCCCGGCCTCCCCCCGCCATGCCGGGCATGCCGGCCATGCCGCCGAGGATCGCCTCGTTGGCGGGCGGCGTCGCCGGCCCGGGCATCGTGTCCACCTGCGGCACCGGCTGCCCGTGGTCCCTGAGCCAGCGCCCCATGTAGCCGATTTCGTCCCGCTGCGAGACCACGATCCGGTCGCACACCTCCCGCACCGCCGGGCTCGCCCCGTGCGTGGGAGCCCAGCTCGCCATCAGCACCGCCTGCGCGTGGTGCAGGATCATCCCGGACATGAACGCCGCATCCGCCGTGTCCACCGCGGGAGCCGCCGCCGGCGACACCGCCGCCGCGGCCGCGCCCGAACCGATGGAGCGGCTGCAGCCCGCCAGCAGCGGCGCGCACCACACGGCGGCCGCCACGATCCGCGGCCACGGGAAGGACGTGCTGATGAAATGTCTGATGGTGACCAATATTATCGGGTTTACGCGGCCGGGGAAGGGCAGCCCTGGCATACCCGGCCGGACGGCTACAGATATGGGAGCACCCAGCCATGCCCGCTCACCAGGACCCCGCAGACCGGCTGCCGTCGGCCCCCCTCGCGCCCGAGGCGCGGGAGCGGGTCGTGGAGCTGCTGAGTCGCCACTTCGCCGAGGACCGGATCACGGCGGACGATCTCGAAGCACGGCTGGAGCGCGTCTATCACGCGACCACGGCCGCCGAGCTGGAGGCGGTCACCGCCGGTCTTCCGGCATCGGTCCCGTCGCCGCGGACGGCCGCGGTTCCCGCGGTGGACGAGCCCCGGCGGCGCATCGCGGCGCTGTTCTCCGGACACGAGGAGCGGCTGACGGGCGTGGTGCCGAACGGCCTGGAGGTGCGCGGCCGCCTCGGCTACGTGGAGCTGGACCTGACGCAAGCCACCTTCGAGCCGGGCCTCACCGAGATTGACGTGCGGGCGTTCATGGGGTACGTGCAGGTCCGCCTGCCCGCGGGCGTCCGCGTCGAGAGCCGCGGGCGCGCGCTGTTCGGCTTCTTCGCCGTCCGCCGCCCGCAGTCCCGGGGCCCGGAGAGCGCGTCCGTCACGGTGCGCGTCCGCGGCCGCGCGGCGTTGGGCTTCGTGGAGTGCTTCGTGGCGCAGGGCGGCGAGTAGCGACCGCCCCATCCCGCTCTGCCATCACATCGGTTTCAGCACCATGACGCCGACGGCCACCAGGAGCAGCAGCAGGTAGATCCGGTACAGGGCCACCAGGCGGTGTCCGGCGGCGGCCACGGCG
>JAJYLI010000015.1:18488-27134 GCA_021787855.1 bacterium
CGCCGGCCCGGCCCGTTCCCGCGCTCGGGCTTGTCGTACCCGCGCCGGGACCGCACTATCATTCCAGCCAGCACGCGAGGACGACACGGAGGGGGCATGCTCGCGACCCAGGTGCGGCAGAAGGACAGCGTCTTCTACTTCGCAGCCTACCCGGCCGGCAGCCTGCTGGACCGGGTACGGTTCATCAGCCGCTACTACGGCGAGGGGGAGCAGATCGCGCCGGAGGAGCCCACGGAGGAGGACGAGATCGCGCACTTCATCGAGCGCATCGAGCGCTCGGAGAAGGCGTTCCAGCGCCCCCTGTCGCGGGCGAAGGTGCGCGCGATCAAGAACTTCTACGAAACCGCGGTCAGCCAGCCGCCGATCCCGGGCACGGTGCTGCTGTTCACGGCCGAGCGGCTCCGCTTCACGCCGCAGGGCATGGCCGGCACCACCGGCGTGCTCACCGAGCCCGACGGGAAGTACCTCGTGATTGACGGCCAGCACCGGCTCGCCGCGCTCCAGTTCTACCGCAAGGAGCGCCCGGGCGAGGCGGCCGCCGTGCACGTGCCCTGCGTGATCTTCGACGGCAAGTCCGAGGACTTCGCCACCGAGATGTTCGTCATCATCAACTCCACGCCCACGCGCATCAACAAGAGCCACCTCGTGGACCTGTACGAGCGCGTCTCCTGGGCCTCGGACGACAAGAAGTTCGCCGCCCGCCTGGTGGAGATGCTCTACCGCGAGGGCGACAGCCCGCTGCGCTACCGGATCAACCGCCTCGGCGGCCGCAGCAAGCAGGAAAAGTGGATCTTGCAGGCCGAGCTGTTCAACGAGATGCACCGCTGGGTGCGGTCGGAGTGGAAGAAGATCGAGCGGACCGGGACCGACGCGCGCCACGCGGAGCGCTACTACCGCGTCGTGCGGGACTTCCTCAAGGCGTCGGAGAAGGCCTGGGGCATCGCGTGGGGCAACGGCTCGTACGTGGTCACCAGCTCGGTCACGCTCAAGGCCATGATCCGGGTGTGCGCCGTGCTGTCGGCCACGGACGCCGAGCCCGAGGAGGGCCGGGTGACGCGCTGGGCGAACCGGCTGTCGCCCTGGGCCGACATGATGCGCGACTTCCGCACCGAGGGCTTCTACCAGCGCTTCCCGGCCAAGGGCCAGGTCGAGCGCGTCTCCCGCGTGCAGCGCGAGCTGCTGCGCTCGGCGGGGATCCAGGCCCCCGCGGCCGCCGGGAAGGCGTAGCGCCGGCGCCACGCGGCTCGCCACGGCCCGCGCGCCGAGGCCTCGTCAGGCAGCCCTAACCGGCTGCCTGGCTTGCGTTTGGACTCTTTCCCCGAGTCCCCCTCTCCCGGGCGCGTTCCCCGGCCCCCCCTGCGGCCGCTGCGGGCCGGGGGCGGCGCGCACTGAGGGGCCGCGGGGCGGGCGGCCGGCTGGTGTCGATCCCGCCCCGCGCCGTTCGACGCTTCCGTGGGAGCCGGCGCGGGCCGGCTCCGAACCCGAACCTGGAGGGGCAGGACCATGCGCTACATGGGGATCTACAAGGCGGTCGAGAGCTCGACCCCGCCGAGGCCGGAGCTCTTCGAGCAGGTGGAGCGATTCATCCAGGAGCTGGCGGCGAAGGGCGTGCTGGTCGTGACCGACGGCCTGCTGCCCAGCTCCCAGGGCGCGCGGGTGCGGATCGAGCACGGGACGCTCACCGTGACTGACGGCCCCTTCACCGAGAGCAAGGAGCTGATCGCCGGCTACGGGATCTTCGAGGTGCAGTCGCGGGCCGAGATCCTCGAGCTGACCAAGCGGTTCCTCAAGATCATGGGTGAGGGCGAGAGCGAGATCCGGCTGATGCAGGACCAGCCGGCCTATCAGCGGCCCTGAGCCGCCCCACCGCGAGACCGGGGAGCCACGCCGATGCAGAAGGGGAAGACGATGAGCGGCACCGCCACGACCGTCGCCGGGTACCTGGCCAGGGTGCCGCTGGTGCGGATCGCGGCGAACGCGGCGCGGCAAGCCAAGGCCGGCCGGCGCCCGAAGACCACCACTACCCCGCGCCGGCGCCCGGTCAAGGGCGGCTGAGCGCGAAAGGAGCAACAACCATGCGCTTCATGGTGTTCGTCCCGGCGGGCCCGGAGTCCGAGACCGGGGCCATGCCGGACACGAAGCTGATCGCTGCGATGGGGGCGTTCAACGAGGAGCTGGCGAACGCCGGCGTGATGCTGGAGGCCGAAGGGCTGCACCCGACCTCGAAGGCCGTGCGGCTCGAGTACCAGGGTGGCAAGACCCGGGTGATTGACGGCCCGTTCACCGAGTCGAAGGAGCTGGTGGCGGGGTTCTGGATGATCCAGGCGCCGTCGCTCCAGGAGGCCATCCGCTGGATGCGGAAGGCGCCGTTCGGAGGCGGGGTGAAGCTGGAGATCCGCCCCATCGTCGAGGCGGAGGAGTTCGACCGGATCCTGACGCCGGAGCTGCGCGTCCGCGAGCAACGGCTGCGGGAGCGCCTGGCCGCCAACCGCAAAGCCCGGGAGGCCTGACGATGCGGTTCATGATGCTGGTGATCCCGAAGGGGTACGCGACCGCCGATCCGGGCTTCACGCCGCCCGCGGACCTGGTGGCCAGGATGACGAAGTACAACGAGTCCCTGACCCAGGCGGGCGTGCTGCTCACCCTGGACGGCCTGCATCCGCTCTCCAGCGGCGCCCGGGTGCGGTTCGCCGGCGGCAAGCCCACGGTCAGCGACGGGCCGTTCACCGAGGCCAAGGAGGTCGTGGGCGGCTACTGGATGATCCAGGTGAAGTCCAAGGCGGAGGCCGTGGAGTGGGCGCGGCGCGCGCCGATGCTGGACGGCGACATGATCGAGATCCGGCAGGTCCAGGAGATGGCCGACTGGCCGGACGAGCTGCGCGCGGCCGCCGGCGGCGGCAAGCCGGAGGCCCGTGGCCGCTGACCGTTCGCGCCGCACCCGCGCCGCGATCGACGCGGCCATCGCGGCGGTGTGGCGGATCGAGTCGGCGCGGATCATCGCCGGGCTGGCCCGGCTGGTGGGCGACGTGGGCCAGGCGGAGGACCTGGCGCAGGACGCGCTGGTGGCGGCGCTGGAGCAGTGGCCGGCGGCGGGCATCCCGGACAACCCTGGCGCGTGGCTCATGGCCACCGCGAAGCACCGCGCCCTCGACCAGCTGCGGCGCCGGAAGATGCTGGACCGGAAGCACGCCCGGCTCGCGCCGGAGCTGGAGTCGCGGCAGGAGGAGGCGGTGCCCGATCTGGAGCGCGCGCTGGACGACGACATCGGCGACGACCTGCTGCGCCTGATGTTCACCGCCTGCCATCCGGTCCTGGCGACCGAGGCGCGGGTGGCGCTCACGCTGCGGCTGCTGGGCGGGCTCACCACCGAGGAGATCGCGCGCGCCTTCCTGGCGGGCGTGCCGGCGATCCAGCAGCGCATCGTCCGGGCCAAGCGGACGCTCCGCGAGGCCCGGGTCCCGTTCGAGGTTCCCCGCCCCGCCGAGCGGGCCGCGCGCCTGGGCTCGGTGCTCGAGGTCATCTACCTGATCTTCAACGAGGGCTACACCGCCACCGCCGGCGACGACTGGGTGCGGCCGGCCCTGTGCGAGGACGCGCTGCGCCTCGGCCGCATCCTGGCGGAGCTGGCGCCCGACGAGCCCGAGGTCCACGGCCTGGTGGCGCTGATGGAGCTCCAGGCCTCGCGGCTGGGGGCGCGCGTCGGGCCCCGCGGCGAGCCGGTCCTGCTCCTGGACCAGGACCGCTCGCGCTGGAACCGGGTCCTGGTCGCGCGCGGGCTCGCGGCCCTGGAGCGCGCCGAGCGGCTCGAGGCCCCGCTCGGCCCCTACGCGCTCCAGGCAGCCATCGCCGCCTGTCACGCGCGGGCCGCCCGGCCGGAGGACACCGACTGGACGCGGATCACCGCCCTGTACGACGCGCTCGCCCAGGTCGCGCCGTCGCCCGTGGTGGAGCTGAACCGGGGCGTCGCCTACGCCATGGCCTTCGGGCCGGCGGCGGGGCTCGAGATCGTGGACCCGCTCCTGGGCGAGCCGGCGCTGGCCTCCTACCACCTGCTTCCCAGCGTGCGCGGGGACCTGCTCTTCAAGCTCGGCCGCCTGGGCGAGGCGGCCGCCGAGTTCGAGCGCGCGGCGGCGCTCACCCGCAACACCCGGGAGAAGACGCTGCTGCTGGAGCGCGCCGCGGCGGCGGGCCGGACCGGCCGGGGCGACCCGCCTCGCCCTTGACATCCGGGCCATCCGGGTGATGCTGGGGTAATAGGCAGCAACTCTGGCTGCCCCTCACCCCTCCGAGGCCCGGCATGCGCCGACTGCGCTGGTGGATCGTCCTGGTGGTTTTGGTGTTCCTGGTCTTCATCCTCGCGCCCACACTGGTGCAGGCGGTCACCAACTGGTGGTGGTTCGAGGAGATCGGCTACCAGGTGGTGTTCACGCGGCAGCTCGTGACCCAGACGCTGCTGTTCCTGGCCATGGGCGCCGTCACCTTCGCCGTCCTGTACGTCAATCTCCGCGTCGCGCAGCGCGGCGTGGTGCTCACCCCGCTGGTCGTCCTGGGCGGGCCCTCGGCCCCGCGCGTGGACGTCACCCGCGTGGCCCGCAGCCTGACCCTGCCGGCGACGCTGCTCATCGGCCTGCTGGCCGGACTGGGCGCGACGCCGGGGTGGCTGATGGTGCTCCAGGCGCTGCACGGCACCCGGTTCGGCACGGTGGACCCGCTGTTCGGCCGGGACGTCGGCTTCTACGTGTTCACCCTGCCCGCGCTGTCGGCGCTGCTGTCCTATCTCACCACCATCACGCTGTTCACCCTGCTGCTGGTGGCGGCGGTGTACGCGATGCGGGGCGACGTCGTCGTGCGGCGGCAGGCGGTGCGGGTCGAGCGCTCCGCCGGCCTCCACGTGGCGGTGCTCCTGGCGGTGCTGCTGCTCCTCGTGGCCGTCCGGCTGTGGGTGGTGGACACGTCGAACCTGCTGTACTCGACCACGGGCCCCCTGCTGGGCGCGAGCTACGCGGACGTGCACGCCAAGCTGCCCGCGCAGCGGCTCTCGGCCATCGTGGCCGTGGCGGCGGCGGTGATGGTGCTGATCGGGGGCTTCCGCGAGCGGCTGCCGCGCTACACGCTGTACGCCGTCGGCGGGTACGCGGTGGTCGCGATCCTGGGGCGGGGGCTGGTCCCGGCGGCGATGGAGAAGTTCGTGGTGGCGCCCACCGAGCTGACGCGGGAAGCGCCCTACCTGGGCTACCACATCGCCGCCACCCGGCGGGCCTGGGGCCTGGACAGCGTGCAGGTGCGCGAACTCGGGGGCGAGGCGCCGCTGTCGCTGGCCGACCTCAAGGCCAACACCCCGACCATCAACAACGTGCGCCTGTGGGAGAGCGGGCCCCTGCTGCAGACCTTCCGCCAGATGCAGGAGATCCGCACCTACTACGACTTCATCTCGGTGGACGACGAGCGCTACTGGATCAACGGGCAGTACCGCCAGGTGCTGCTGTCGCCGCGGGAGCTCAACCCGGCGTCGCTGCCCGCGCAGACGTTCATCAACCAGCACCTCACCTTCACGCACGGGATGGGGGTGACGGTGGCTCCCGTCAACGAGGTGACCACCGAGGGCCTGCCGCAGCTGTTCGTGAAGGATCTGCCCCCGACCTCCAGCGTGTCGCTCACCGTCACGCGGCCGCAGATCTACTACGGCGAGCTGGACCCCGAGTACGTGATCACCGCGACCCGCCAGCGGGAGTTCGACTATCCGACCGGCGACACGGACGTGTACACGCCGTACGCCGGCACCGGCGGCGTGCCCGTGAAGAGCTTCCTGCGGCGGCTGCTGTTCGCCGCGCGGTTCGGGACGTCGAAGATCCTGTTCTCCGGCGACATCACGGACCAGAGCAAGGTGCTGTACGTGCGGCGGATCATGGACCGGGCGCGCCAGGCCCTGCCGTTCCTGACCTTCGACCCCGATCCCTACCTGGTGATCACGGCCGACGGGCACCTCAAGTGGATCCTCGACGCGTACACCTCGAGCGACCACTACCCGTACTCGGAGCAGCTCAGCGACGGCACCAACTACATGCGCAACAGCGTGAAGCTGGTGATTGACGCCTACAACGGCACGCTCAAGGCGTACGTGGCGACGCCGGGCGATCCGCTGATCCGCACCTGGGAGCGCGTGTTCCCCGGGATCTTCAGCCCGCTGGACAGCATGCCGGCCGACCTGCGGGCGCAGCTGCGCTATCCGGGCCAGATCTTCCGCATCCAGACGGCGCTCTACGCCACCTATCACATGGACTCGCCGGTGAGCTTCTACCACCGCGAGGACCAGTGGCAGATCCCGTTCGTGAGCCGGGCCACGGGCGGCTCCGCCCCGTTCATGCGGCGCATGATCATGAAGCTGCCGGGCGAGGCGAAGGAGGAGTACGTGTACATGGTGCCGTTCACGCCGCGGGGGAAGAACAACCTCGCCGCGTGGATGGTGGCGCGGAGCGACGGGGCGGCGTACGGCAAGCTGCGCGTGTACCTGCTGCCGCGGCAGACCATGGTGTTCGGCCCCACGCAGGTCGAGAGCCGCATCAACCAGAAGACCGAGATCTCGAGCCAGGTGTCCCTGTGGGACCAGCACGGCTCGCAGGTGCTGTGGGGCGACCTGCTGGTGATCCCGATCGAGCGGTCGCTGCTGTACATCCAGCCGCTGTACCTGCAGGCGGCGGGCAGCTCGATCCCGGAGCTGAAGCGGGTGGTGGCGGCCTACCACGACCAGGTGGCCATGGAGGAGACGCTGGATGGGGCGCTGGCGGACCTGTTCGGCGGCACGGTCGGGACGGGCCGCTCGGCGCCCCTCGCGACGGGCGGGGGCACGGCGCCGGTTCGGGCGGCGGCGGCCGACGCCGCGCTGCGCGGGCTGATCGCCCAGGCGCGGCAGCACTACGACGCCGCCGTCGCCGCGCAGCGCTCCGGCGACTGGGCCCGCTACGGCACGGAGCTCAAAGCCCTCGGAGACCTGCTCCAGCAGATCGCCGGCTCGCGCTGAGCTCGGGCGCGAGTCACGGCACCGAGGCCATCAACGCCGTGAACCGGGCGTCGTCCACCGGGAACCCCAGCCCGCGGAACTCGGCGCGCAGGTCCTGCTGGAACCCGTAGCTCAGCGCCGCGACCATCAGCGTCGCGCGGAAGGTCGCCGCGGCGGCGCTGTTGGTCTGTGGCGCGTACTGCGTCGCCAGGTCCTGATCGAAGGTCCGCAGCAGCCGCATGGCCCGCGTCAACGGCTCGACGTAGGACTGGACCGCCTCGGCGTGCACCATGAACTGCCGGGCGAGCGTCATGAAGGTCCCGAAGGTCTCGTCCGCCGGCGTCGCGGGGTCGTTCCAGGTGCTGAACGGCCTCCCGGCGCCCAGGTAGGCCTCGTAGGCGGAGCGGACCACCTGGGCGCTGCCGCGCGCGCTGTTCGCGATGTCCAGGGCCAGGTCGGCCGGCAGGCCGTAGCGCGCCGCGTGGTTCACCAGCTCGAACCCGACCGCGTGCTGGAACATCTGGGCCAGCGCCTCGCTCACGACGGCGTTGGCGTTCCCGTCGATGCGCCCGCCGAGCCGGAAGGCGGCGGGGGCGTTCAGCGAGAAGTTGTGCCCCATCTCGTGGAACAGGCTCGACCATCCCGGCGTGCCCTGGAAGAACGCGCCGCTGGCCCCGAACGCCACCGGCGTCGTGAACCACAGCGAGTACGCGCCCTGATTGACCGGATCCCGGAGCACCACCTGCCGGAAGCCGCCGTCCACGGGCTCCATGTCGTTCTCGACGATCGCGGCCGCCACCGTGGCCGCCTGCGACAGCACGTACTCCACGTCCGTTCTGGGCAGCCCGAGGCCGAAGTACGAGTCGTCGAAGGCCACGAGCCCCGCTGGCGGCAGATACCCCGGCTGGCGGCTCCCGAGGACCGGCGCCTGTGCGGGGATCGTCACCGCCAGAGTTCCGGGGAACGCCACCACGGTGATCTGCGGTCTCACGAAGCGGACGACGAAGTCGAGCGAGTCCCCGATGCCGCCGGAGTAGTGCGCCGTGACTCGGACGGTGTAGTTGCGACTCGTGCTCGCGTAGGTGTGCGAATGCTCGAACCACCCGCTCGTCACCGTCCCGTCGCCCCACGCGAACGTGAACGGCGTGCCCGGCTGGCGGGTGTCCGCGCCCCCGATCATCACCAGGCCCGTCGCGGGGTTGGCGCTGGACACCCACGCCGACAGCGTGCGAGGGGTCCCGAACAGCTCGCGCGAGAAGCTGAACGCCCCGGGCGCCGGGGCGGGCGAGACCGCGACCGAGGCCGTGTCGGACTTGCCCTCGACCGTGGCCACGACGATCGCGGCGCCCTGCGAGCGGGCGGACACCAGCCCCGTGGCTGAGACGCCGGCGACCGTCGTGTCGCTCGACGACCAGACCACGGTCCGTCCGGTGAGGGGGGTGCCGGCCAGATCCACCGCCTGGGCCGTGAGCTGCGCAGTTTCGCTCGCCACCAGGGAGAGCACGTCCGGGATCACGGTCACGCTGGCCACGGGGGCGGGAGCGCCCGCATCCACGAGCACGACGGTCCCGACGGCGGCGGTCTGCACGGGCGACACCTCGATCGCCGGCACGAGCGCACGAGCGAGGTTGGCGCCGGAAGGCGGGTCC
>JAJYLI010000174.1 GCA_021787855.1 bacterium
TGTAGGTCGAGTAGTCGGCCAGGTACGCTTCCTCCGAGGTCGCCAGATTCCTCAAGTCGGACCTCAGCCCGGCCACGTAGGCCTTGGCCTTCGTGTTGGCGAACTTCGGAATCGCGATCGCGGCCAGGATGCCGATGATGACCACCACGATCAGCAACTCGATCAGCGTGAATCCCCTCGAGCGTCGCACCGGCGCTCCTCACGATATGCCTCGGTCCGCACGCGATTCCCGGCCACCGACAGCCGAAGCAGGGGCAACCGACATGCCATCCGCTGTGTCCCTGGCGCAACTCGCTGTCAAATAACGAGTTGGGCGTTCCGCAACAGTGCCAGGCGCCGCCTTGGCGACCTCCGGCTCCTCGCGTTCTGCAAGACCAACCGCTCCTCGCAACGCGGGATTCAGCGCTCCGGATCGTGTCGTGACGGCGCGGCGCGGCGGCGGGCGCCCTCGAGCGGGGCCTCGGCCTGCTCGAGCCGCCGCGCGAGCCGCGTGGCGAGCGTGTCGTTCGGGGCGAGACGCAGGGAGCGGCCCAGGTACTCCCGCGCCTCCGCGTCGCGACCCAGCGCGAGCGCGAGGTTTGCCGCCTCGTCCAGGGTGTTGTGGTCGAGGGGGTACAGCGCGATCGCCTGCTGGTACTCGCTCATGGCCGCCGGGTACTGCCGGAGCCGGATCAGCGCCCGCGCCGCGGCCAGGTGGTTCCGGTACGACTCCGGGTGGGTCTGGAGGGCCCAGAGGAGCTGGTCCCGGTTGTCGCGCCACATGGGGATCTGGGTGATGGTGCGCACGGCGAAGGCCGCGACGACTACCGGGACCGCGCCCCGGGCGAGCTTGCGGCGCAGCGCGCCGTGGCGCTCCGCCCATTCGAACATGCCCGCCGCGACCAGGGCCAGGCCGGCGCTGGCCAGATACAGGGTGCGCTCCGCGATGACGACACCCGTCGGGAAAAAGATGTTCGCGGTCGGTACCCACGCCAGGCCGATGAGCAGGAGGCCGGCCGAGACCGCCCGGCTGCGGCGCCACGAGAGCAGGGCCAGGGCGCCCAGCGCGAGCAGCAGCACCAGGCCGCCGGCGGCCAGCGGGGTGACGTGGGCGAGACGCGGCACCACCTGCGGGCTGTAGTCCGGTGACAGGTCGAAGGGCCAGACCATCAGGCGCACCAGCACGAACACGACCGGCAGCATGGTGCTGAGCCGCCCCGCGAGCCCGAGGCCGTAGAACGTGGGGGCGATCATGGCGAACGAGCCCCCGGCGTCAATGGGCCGCCGCACGAGGAACCATGCCGCGGTGAGCCCCACCACCGCCGCGTAGTCGCGCCACGGCAGGGCTTTGGGATAGCGGGCGCGCAGCGCGAGGTCGTCCAGGGCGATCAGACCGATGGCCAGGGCCGCGTGCTCCTTGGTGAGCAGCGCGGCCGCCACCGCCGCCAGCAGCGCCACCTCGAAGGCCCAGGCCGCCCGTCCCGCTGCGCGGCGGGAGCGTATCGCGCGGCCCGCGAGGAGCGCCAGGAACAGGAAGCAGGCCGTCATCATCTCCGCCCGCCCCACCAGGTTGGCCACGGCCTCCACGTGGACGGGGTGCACGGCGAACACCAGGCCTCCGGCGAGCGCCGCCGCCTCGGAGACGAAGGGGGCCAGGACGAGCACCAGCAGCGCCGTGGCGGCGGCGTGCCACAGGATGTTGGCGGCGTGGAGCCAGACGGGGCTGCCGCCGGAGATCTGCCAGTCCAGCGCGAACGACAGGATCAGCAGCGGGCGCCACTGGCCGGCGCCCGCCTCGGGAGGCCAGTAGCTCCGGCCGAAGGCGCCCATGGCCGCGGCGATGGAGTGCGCCGCCGGATTGTGTTCGACGACGGGGACGTCGTCCAGCGCGAACCGGTTGTGGAGCGCGGGGAGATAGACCAGCGCGGCCACGGCGGCCGCGAGCAGCGCGGCGCGGCCGGCGCTCACGGGCTCTTCTCCGAGGCGGGACCGGGCGCCGGCAGGCCGCAGCCGGCGCCCGGCCGCAGTTGCGCGAGCAGCCGTCGCGGCGCCTGCTCCGACGGCGGCGCGAGCTTCACCGCCCGCTCGAGCCGCCAGCGCGCCTCCCCACACAGATTCGCCGCCGCGGCGGCCACGCCGGCCAGCTGTTCGCTGTCCCAGCGGCCCGGCGTCGCGAACACGAACCGGCGGGCGAAGGCGAGCGCGCGACGGGGCCTCCGCGCCGCCAGCTCCGCCGTCGCGGTCATCTGCAGCAGCCGCGGGGACCTGGGGTAGCGGTCGAGCGCCACGGCGCCGACGTCCGCCGCCGAATCGGGATGGCCTGCCTTGAGCAGGGCGAACATGCCGCGCGCCGCGGCCCCGACGCGCAGGGTGTCGAGGGAGTAGGAGATGAGCAGATAGCGGGCAGCGGGCCCGAAGAGGCCCGCTTCCAGGTAGCGCTCGCCCAGCTCCTCGAGCAGCGCGGGCGTATCGGGGTGAATGCGGATCGCCTCCAGCATCTCCCGCTCGCCCTCGGCGGGCCGCCCCTGCTGGAAGGCCGCCTGACCGAGCGCCCAGTGCGCGCGGTAGGAGCCGGGCGCGTCCCTCTGCAGGGCCGAGAGGAAGCTCGCCTCGTCGTGCCACACCGCGATTCTCCCGACGAACCTCCAGCCCAGCAGCGCCAGAACCAGCGCCGTGGCTGGCCAGAGATACCGGCCACGGGGCAGCCGCGTCCACAGCGCTCCCACGACGATCGCCACGCCGGCCGAGGGGAGATAGGCCACTCGTTCGGCGACGATCACGCCCGTCGGCACCACGATGTTGGCGACGACCGAGGCCGTGATCGCGAGGAAGACGAGGCCCGCGGTAACGGCGGGGAGACGCCGCCGCGAGGCCCACGCGGCCCAGGCGAGTACGGCGAGCACCGCGAAGCCCGCGAGCTGCGCCAGCCCCAGCCGGGCCTCAGGCACGAACGCGTTCGGCAGGTAGTCGGCCGAGAAGTGCACCGGCCACAGGAACCAGCGCAGCCAGATCAGGACGACCGGGGCCATGATGAGCACCCGGCCCGGCGGGGAGACGCCTTGCAGCCCGGGCGCGACGGCGCCGCCGGCGAAGAGCGGGCCGAGCGCCACCCAGCGAGCCGCGAGATACTCGAGCGCGAGAGCCGCGACCGCGCACCA
This sequence comes from bacterium, assembly GCA_021787855.1. Classification (GTDB taxonomy): domain Bacteria; phylum Gemmatimonadota; class Gemmatimonadetes; order Gemmatimonadales; family JACORV01; genus Fen-1245. The sequence goes on from JAJYLI010000174.1 coordinate 3,138, forward strand.
GAGGATCGCGTGGCGGCGGAACCGGGCCCGGGCGCCGCGCAGGTCGCCCCCCGCCTGCCAGAGATCCGCGAGCAGCAGCATGGCGGGCAGCGTGATGCCGTTCTCCTTGCCTCCGTAGGCCAGCATTGCCGCGCCCAAGGTCGCGAGCGCCAGGCCCGCGCGCCGCCAGCTCGCCGGCGGCCCCGTGGCCGCGGCGTCGCCGTCGGCCAAGTACGCGAGCAGGGCGCCAAGGTAGCCCACGGCGGTGAGCATCTCCCCGAGGCCGACGCCGTTCGCCACGGCCTCCACGTGGACCGGCTGCACCGCGAACCACAGCGCGGCCACCACGGCGCCCGCCGGCCCCAGGAGGCGGAACCCCAGCGCCAGCACCAGCGCCACCGCCGCGAGGTTCAACGCGACGTTCGCAGCGTGGAAGGCCACCGGCCTTCCACGACCCGCGGCCCACAGCAGCGCGAAGGAGACGGTCGTCGCGGGACGGTACTGGTTCGTCTCGAAGGACGGCAGCCAGTAAGGTGCTTCCAGGAGCCGCGGCAGCGCCCCGAGCGTGTGAATCCGCGAGTCGTTCTGGATCGCCGACACGTCGTCGAACACGAAGCCGTTGGTCAGGCTGCGCGCGGAGGCCGCGAGCGCGACCGCGAGCACCAGCGCGTACGCGCGGCCGCCCCTCACCGGCGGGTGCTCCGGCCACCAGGAAGCGTGGCGATGCCGCAGCCACCGGCCGGATCCGGCCGCCACTGCCGCAACTGCCCCTCCAGCTGAGGGCGGTCGGCCGGCGGCGCGAGTGCCGCGGCGCGGAGCAGCCGGCCGCGCGCCTCCTCGCATCGCCCGTCCACCGCGGCCGCGTAGCCCGCGACCTGCTGGTAGCGCCAGGAGCCCGAATCGAGGAGCACCAGGCGCCGCGCCAGGGCCAGTGCCGGGCGGGGCTGCCGCGCCAGGAGATACGCCTGCTCCGCGCTCCCCAGCACCATCGCTGAATCCGGGAACCGGCGCACCGCCTCCGCGGCGAGCGCCACGGCCGAGTCGGGGCGATCACCCCGTACCCGCGCCAGGATGGCCATCACCAGCGCGTCCATCCGCGTCGTGTCCAGGCGGAACGCCGCCGTCAGGTACACGTCGGCGGGCGCGTACAGGCCCGCCTGCAGGTAGCGCTCGCCCAGCTCCTGCACCAGTTGCGCCTTGCCGGGGCAGATGGCTATCGCGCGCCGCATCTCGGCCTCGCCGGTGCCCCGCTTTCCGGCGCCGAACGCCTCCTGGCCCAGGGCCCAGTGGGTCGTGCAGGAGCGCGGGGCGTCCCGCACCAGGCCCCGCACCAGCTCGGCCTGGTCGCGCCAGAATGGGATCCGGGCCAGCGTGCGCGCCGCCAGCAGCGCCAGCACCACCGCCGTCGCCGGCCACAGGGCGCGGCCCCTCGGGAGCTTCTCCCATACCGCCCCGGCGACCAGCGCGACGCCCACCGAGGGCAGGTACGCCAGGCGTTCCGCGAGGATGACGCCCGTCGGCACGACGATGTTGGCGGCGATGGACGCGGTGACCGCCAGGAAGACGAGCCCCGCGGTCACGCCGGGCGCCCGCCGCCGGGCGCGCCACGCCGCCACCGCCAGCAGGGCCAGGGCGGCGAAGCCCGCGAGCTGCGGCAGCCCGAGGCGCGCGCTCGGCATGAACTGATCCGGCAGGTAGTCGGCCGAAAAGTGGATCGGCCACAAAAACCACCGCAGCCACACCAGCAGCGCGGGCGCCATCACCAGCGCTCGCCCGAGCGCGGTGTGACCGCGCAGGCCCATCGCCGCGGCGCCGCCGCCGAACAGCGGGCCCAGCGCGACGGCGCGCGCGGCGAGATACGCCAGCGCCAGGATCACGACCCCGACCCACAGGACCGCGTGGCGCCGGAACCGGGTCACGGCGCCGCGCAGGCTCCCGCCCGCCTGCCACAGGTCCGCCAGCAGCAGCGCAGCCGGCAGGGTGATGGCGTTCTCCTTCGCGCCGTAGGCCACCGCCGTCGCCGTCAGGACCCCGAGCGCCAGCCCCGCCCGCCGCCAGCTCGCCGGCGGCCCCGTGGCCGCGGCGTCGCCGTCGGCCAGGTACGCGAGCAGGGCCGCGAGGTAGCCCGCCGCCGCGAGCAGCTCCGCCAGGCCCACGCCGTTCGCCACCGCCTCCACGTGCACCGGCTGCACCGCGAACCACAGCGCGGCCACCACCGCGCCCGCCGGCGACACCACCCGCAGGGCCAGCGCCAGCACCATCGCCACGACGGCGAGGTTGAGGACCACGTTGGTCAGGTGGAAGGCGAACGGCCGGCCGCCCCCCGCCGCCCAGTCGAGCGCGAAGGCCACGGTCGTGGCCGGCCGGTAGGCGTTCT
>JAJYLI010000175.1 GCA_021787855.1 bacterium
GGCGCCGGACGAGGAGCTGGCGGCGCTGATCGCCGCCACCTGGCGCGGCCGGACGGACCGGGGAGCCGAGGAGCGGCTCCGGGTGCTGGACCGCGGCGCACTCTACCCGGCCGACGCCCTGCGCACGGACCCGCACCGGGAGATGCACACGCGGGGAGGTTAGGCGGTGGTCCGAGTCACTCCAACTCCAGCGGCAGGGAATCGCCCAGGTACGCGCGCCCCCGCTCCATGAGCGCCTCGAATGCGGCGGGGTCGTCCGCCAGCGCCGCGCGCCGGACCGCGCCGAGGCTCTCGTCGAGCAGAGCGAACAGCGCCGGCGAGTGACGGTTCAGGCGCTGGATCTCGTGGTAGAGCCGCGGGTTCTCGCCCGCCACCTCGGCCGCGGTGCGGGCCTGCTTGGAGAAGGTGGTGCTGGCGACGCGTGCCAGATCGTCGAACGGCACGCCGCCGCGCTCCAGCGTGGCGAAGAACAGGACGGCCACCAGGTGGCTCAGCCCCAGCACGTACTGCATGTACGCGTCGTGCCGCCGGAGGGGCAGGCGGGTGATCGTCAGCGCCGTGTCCTGGAACAGCGCCGCCGCTTCGTCGGCGGCCGCGGCGTTCCCGCAATCGAGCACGGCGAGCACGCGCCCGCCGAGGGTCCGGACGTCGGGGCCGAACAGCGGGTGGAGGCTCGCGACCCTGAGCCCCGCGGCGGCCGCCCGCTCCAGCTCTTCGACCACATGGCTCTTCAGGCTGAACACGTCGGCCACCAGCGCCGCCGGCCGCGCGGCCAGGATCTCGCCCAGGATGGCCGCGCCCGGAGCGAGGGGGGTGGCGACGATCACCACCTCGGCGCGGCCGAGCCCCGAAGCGAGGTCGGTGACGGCCGTGCAGCCGGCCACGTCGCCCGCGGGATCCAGCGTCGCGACCCGATGGCCCTGACCATGGAAGAACCGCGCCAGCCACCTGCCCATCTTCCCGGCCCCACCGACGATCAGGATCCGCCGGGCCGACACCGCCGCCCCGGGGAGCGACTCCTCCTGGCGCCGAACCGACGCGCTGATGAGGGCGTGCGCGAGCCGCTCGGCAAGCGCCGGGTCGAGGCCGTGCCGGGCGGCGCCCTGCCGGAACCGCGCCAGCACGGCCGCTTCCGTGGCGAAGCTGCGCACCGGCAGCCCGGCCGCGCGCTTCGCGGCGCCCACCTCCTCCGCCAGGGCCAGGCGCCGGGCCACCAGCTCCAGCAGTTGGGCGTCCAGCGCGGCGATGCCCGCGCGGACGCCGGCCAACGGATCGGTCACGATGCGCTCCTCGACGGCGGGCGGGGACCCGCGCGGGGGGCGCAAAGCAAAAGCGACCCGCGCGGAGTCCGCGGGTCGCCGGTCGTCAGATGAGGACGAAACGCCTAGATGCGCACGCCTCCATCACCGTGATCCGCGATGCGGAGCCCGGCGTAATAGCGATACCTGACGGCGGCGCGCTGCGACAGCGTCATGGAGGCAATGTCGCAACGGCCGTCACGCGCGCGCAAGGGCGGGATCAGGGAAGGCTCGTTCGGAAGAGATCCAGCGTTCTGGCGAACGCATCCCGCGCCGCCGCGACGTCGTACGAGGCGCGCGTGTCGTTGAAGAACGCGTGCGCCGCCCCTTCGTACACGTGCGACTCGAAGGTCTTGCCCGCGGCCTTCATGGCCTCGGCGAACGCCGGCACGCCGTCGCTCACCCGCCGGTCCAGCGCGCCGTAGAGGCCCAGGACCGGGCAGCGGATGCCGGCGATCAGCGCGGCCGGCGGCGCGGCCCCGTAGTAGATGACCGCGGCCGCCAGCTCGGGATCGTGGCACGCCAGCAGCGCCGCCAGGGCCCCGCCCATGCAGTAGCCCACAGCCCCCGCCCGCCGGCCCCGGGAGCGCGGGAAGTCGCGCCGCAGGAAGGCCGTGGCGGCGACCAGTTTGGGCACGTACGCGTCCAGATCGCGGGAGCCGGAGGCGACGCCGGCGAACAGCGCCCCCAGCGTCTCGTTGATCCGCGCGCGCGCCCCCTCGGGCCTTCCCGCCAGCGCGGCCTCGCGCGCCTTGGGATCCATCATCGCCGCGCCCGCCGCGGCGAGCGGCAGGCCGTTCAGGAACGCCTGCGTCTCGCTCACGCGCTCGCGGGTGATCGGTGCCGGCCGCACGCCGTTCGTCGCGTACAGATCCGGCGCCAGCGCCACGTAGCCCGCCATCGCGAAGCGGCCCGCGACGTCCTCGATGTGGTCGTCCAGGCCCCAGATCTCCTGGATCACCACCACCGCGGGGAGCGGCGCCGCGGCCCGCCCGGGCCAGGCCGCGAAGGCCGTGTGCTCGCCGTGCGCGCCGTAGGTCACCCGTTCCGTCGCCAGGCTCATGGGGGTCCCTCGTTCAGCGCCTCTCTCACGATCCGGTTCTGCTCGATGAGGTGGGCCGCGGGATAGCCTTCCGCCGCGCTGGCCCGCTCGGGGCGGCCCACGTAGGCGAGGCCCACGTCGCCGTCCGGCCGCCGCGGCGCCAGATCGCGCAGATGGTGCGCCAGGTAGCGCCACGACCCCTTGTTCCGCGGCTCCTCCTGCAGCCAGACCAGCTCCCGCAGGTTGGGGTAGCCGGCCACCAGCTTCCGCAGGTCGTCCTTGGGCAGTGGATAGAGCAGCTCCAGCCGCGCGACGGCGGTCCGCCGGGCGGCGGCGCGCCGCTCGGAGGCCATCGCGTCGTAGTACACCTTGCCGGAGCACAGAATCAGCCGCTCGATCCGCTCGCGCCCCGCGCCCGCCTCGGGGTCGTCGAGCAGGGAGCGGAAGCAGCCGTTCGCCAGCTCGTCCGGGGCGGAGGCCGCCGCGGGGAGGCGCAGCACGCTCTTGGGCGTCATCACCACCAGCGGCCGCGCGTCCTCGGCCACCGCCTGGCGCCGCAGCAAATGGAAGTACTGCGCCGGCGTGCTGGGGTTGGCGACCCGGATGTTCTGCTCGCCCGCGAGCTGGAGAAAGCGCTCCAGCCGCGCGCTGGAGTGCTCCGGGCCCTGGCCCTCGTAGCCGTGCGGCAGCAGCAGCACGAGCCGCGAGCGCTCGGACCACTTGAGCCGGGCCGAAACGATGAACTGGTCAATGATGACCTGGGCGCCGTTGGCGAAGTCGCCGAACTGCGCCTCCCACAGCACCAGCGCCTCCGGCGCCTCGGCGCTGTAGCCGTACTCGAAGCCGAGGGCCGCCAGCTCGGAGAGCGGGCTGTTGAAGAGCTCGAACGGCGCCCGCGCGGCGCTCAGATGCTGGATGGGCGCGTAGCGGCCGCCGGTCGCGGCGTCGTGCAGCACCAGGTGGCGCTGGCTGAAGGTCCCCCGCTCGGTGTCCTGGCCGGTGAGCCGGATCGGCACGCCGTCCTCGAGCAGCGAGGCGAAGGCGAGCGCCTCCGCGTGCGCCCAGTCCAGGGGCCGGCCCTCCGCCAGCGCGGCGCGCCGGCGCTCGAGCTGGCGCAGCAGCTTGGGGTGAACGGTGAACCCGTCGGGCCAGGCGTGGAGCTGCCCGCTCAGCGCCTCCAGCCGCTCCTCGCTCACCGCGGTGCCCGGCTCGCACTCCTCGCCGGAAGCCGGGGCCAGCTCGGCGGCCGCCGCGGCATCGAGGCCGGCGCCCACGCCCGGCGCCGCCGCGCCGGAGCGCCGGGCCATGCTCGCCTTGACGGCGTCCTGCACCTTCACCCAGCGCTGGTGCGCCTCTTCGACCTCGGCGTCGGCCGCCTCGCGCGGGAGCAGGCCCTGCCCCACCAGCCGCGCGGCCCACTGCTCGCGCACCGTGGGCAGCTTCGCGATGCGCTCGTACATCAGCGGCTGCGTGTAGGCCGGCTCGTCCGCCTCGTTGTGCCCGTGGCGCCGGTAGCCCACCAGGTCAATGATGACGTCGCCCTTGAACCGCTCGCGGTAGCCGAAGGCCAGGCGCACCGCCGCCAGGCAGGCTTCCGGGTCGTCGGCGTTGACGTGGACGATGGGATGATCGAACCCCTTGGCGAGGTCGGAGGCGTAGTCCGTGGAGCGGCCTTCCCGGGGATCGGTGGTGAAGCCGAGCTGGTTGTTGGTGATGAGGTGGATCGTGCCGCCGGTGGTGTAGCCGGGCAGGCGCGCCAGGTTCAGCGTCTCCGCGACCACGCCCTCGCCGGCGAACGCCGCGTCGCCGTGGATCAGCACCGGCAGCGCCACGGACGGGTCGTGCGCGCCCTCGGCACCGGAGCGGTCGGTCTGCAGCGCCCGCACCCGGCCCTCGACCACGGGGTTCACCGCCTCGAGATGGCTGGGGTTGGGCGACAGCTCGACGGCGAGGGCCAGGCCCGACCGCGTGGTGTAGGTGCCGCGGGCGCCCAGGTGATACTTCACGTCGCCCGTGGCGCCGTCGGCCTCGCCGATCGGCCCGCCCTCGAACTCGGCGACGATGGACTCGTAGGGCACGCCCACGATGTGGGCCAGCACGTTGAGGCGGCCGCGGTGCGCCATGCCCAGCACGACCGAGCGCGCGCCGGCCCCGGCGGCCAGCTCCATCACGAGGTCGAGCATGGGGACCAGCATGTCCACGCCCTCGATGGAGAACCGCTTCTGGCCCAGGTAGGCCCGGCCCAGGAAACGCTCCAGCGACTCCACCTGCGTGAGGCGGGTGAGGAGCCGGCCCTGGTCCTCCGCGCTCAACGGAACCTTGTGCGCGCCCGACTCGATGGTCTGCCGCAGCCACACCCGCTCCTCGTGGCTGCCGATGTGCTCCTTCTCGTAGGCCAGCGTCCCGCAGTAGGTGTCCCGGAGGTGCGGATACGCGTCCGCGAACGTCTCGCCCGGCACGGCGATGCGCAGCACCGACGCCGGCACGCGCCGCATCATCTCCTCCGTGAGGCCGACCGTGGCGGGGTCGTAGGCCGGGTCGCCCAGGGGCGGGCTGCCCAGCGGGTCCAGCCGGGCGCCGTGCCGCCCGTGGGTCCGGAAGGCCTTGACGACGGACATGGCCAGCGCGACCGCGTGGAGATCCTCGGCGGATCCGGCGAACGTGGCCGGCGGCGCGACGGCCCCCGGAGTTGACGCTCCGGCGGTCGCGGTGGCTACGGCGGGCGCCTCAGTCTCCCCGGGGGCGGCGACAACCATCGCCGGAGTTGACGCTCCGGCGGTCGCGGTGGCTACGGCGGGCGCCTCAGTCTCCCCGGGGGCGGCGACAACCATCGCCGGAGTTGACGCTCCGGCCGTCGCGATCTCCAGCGCGCTCAGCGGCTCGAGGCCGCGCACGCCGTCCTCGAACAGCGCGCGCCAGGCCGGGTCCACGGAGTCCGGGTCGCGCAGGTACTGCTCGTACAGCGCCTGCGCGTACCCGGCATTCATCGTGTTGAAGATGGTCACTCGCTAAAGATAGCAGCGCGCGGATGGCGGAAGGCAGGGGAGCTGCCAGACGGCAACCGCCCCGACTGCCGCCTACTTCGCCCTGCCCTCCCCCAGCACT
>JAJYLI010000176.1 GCA_021787855.1 bacterium
GGCCGCGGTGGCCGGAGGAGGAGGCGCACCGCGCGAGGGTGGCGCATTCACGGCGGGCCTGGCGATGCCGTTGTTCGCCGGCCGCGGGCGTGACGCGGCGCTCGGCTACGCGGGCCGGTTCGCCCACATGCTCGACTCCACCATCGTGCTGCTGGTCGGGACGTTCCAGAACGCCTCGGGGGAGCCGGTCCTGGGCGCCACCAGTCCCGAGGCGCTGTCCGACCTGGAGCGCGGCCGCTGGACGCGGTGCCGCAACCTGTACTGGGATCTCACGACCTACCCCTCCGCCCTGGCGGCGCTCAGGCGGGCGCTGCCGGCCAATCCCCGGCTGGAGCTGGCGGCGGCGCAGCTCGACAGCGCCTTCCAGCGGGACAGCGCGGTGGCCGAGTGCGACAACGTGGCCAGCATGATCACGGCGCCGGCGCGCTGGACGCCGTGGGAGGCGCAGTACACGACGGCGGCCCGCCGCTTCTACCGGGGCTTCTACGACCAGATCCGCGCCGTGCACGAGCGAGACCGGGCCCTGGTGTTCGCGCTGAACGCGGCGGTGGCGCCGGACCGGCGGATCAGGATGCCGGCCGGGCTGCCGCCCAATCCACCCTACGCCGGAGCGGCTCCCCGCTGATGCTCCCCGTTCTCCTGCTGTCCCTGACCCTGCTGCGGCCACCCGGTGGCGCGAGCGCCGCCATCCAGAACCCCACGCCGTTCGATTCGACGCGCCACCTCATCATCCAGGTGGGCGAGGCCGTGGCGGACGTGAAGACCGGGCTGGAGCTGTACCGGCGCGCCGTGTTCAATTCGACCGCCAGCGACATCACGGTCACGGCCTTCTATCTCGGCCGGGCCTGCCGCACCCTCGATCTTCAGGCACGCCTGGCGCAGCGCCGCGTCTGCCGGCGTTGCGCCGACGCCCCGCTGCAACGGGCGCTGGAAGGCTACCGCGAAGCGATGCCCATGCTCGCGCGCATGGGCACACGCTGCGCCGACCGGCTGGAGCGGCTCTCGAGCGGGCCGGACTCCAGCGCCGCGCGCGCCTTGAAGCGCAACGTGCGCGCGATCAGCGACCTCGTCATCGCCGGCATCGTGCCCTACGAGCAGCGCCTCGCCGTGGTCCGCGTGCGCGCCGGGTGGGCCCGACCGCAGGCCGGGACGCCGGGGCAGGCGCCCCGATAATCCGGCTGGCCGGTTCGGTCCACCCGCCGTCCACAGGGTTTTCCCATCCACATCTTCACATCATGGGGAAAGGTGTTGGAACCCCTTCGCGCCAGCCTGGTTGCACTCCACACCGGACGCACATGGACGATGTGTAACCCGAAGCAATTCCGGCACTTGCGTGGCTTTGGCGGGGCCCTATATTGTCGTTCGTCGTCAGTGGGGAAGGGATCGGGCTCTGCTTGGTCCACGCCCGCTGATGGGTCCGAGCGGAAGCTTGGGGGAGGGCGCCGATGCAAACAAGGGCACAGGCGCCTGACGATCCCAGGGCACCCGCCGACTCGGGCTGGTGAGGCCGATCGCGCGCCTCACCCACCCCGCCGTGGCGCAGCGGGGGGCTCTGCGAGAGGTCGGTACGCGATCCGACCGGACTCGAAGCGCTCGGAGCGGTGAACCATGTGGCGCGGCCGCGCCGCGTGGGGATCGAAGCCGGAGCTTCCTGCGGCCCAACCGGGACCCTGACAACAGACAACCGGTGGCCGTGAGAAGAAAAACGAAGGAGAGATCCTTCGGCTCCGGGTAGCCGCCTCGGCGACGGCCCGTCTGGGGAGACCCAGGCGGGCCGTCGTGTGTTTGGGCTCCGGGTCCGCCGCGCGGCGGACGCTCGAGGCGGTCGCGCTAGTCTTCCCGGCCGCTGCCCAGGCCGAGGTACGTCCAGCCGCGGGGCCTGCGGTCGGCCAGGGTGGTGGGCGGGAAGAGGAATCCCGCGGCGGTGGTGGCGAACCAGGCGGCGTGGAGGTGATCGGCGCCTTCGGGCACCGGGCCTTGGAAGAGTTCGAGCAGCCAGCGCCGCACGTGGTCAATCTCGGGCGCGCGCGGGGCGAACAGCGCCAGCAGCGCGCCGCGGCCCTGGGTCGTCACCAGGAAGTGCGCGATCGCGTTCCAGCGTTCGGTGAACTCGTAGGCGAGCACGTACTCCTCGTCCACCACCGGCGTGCCGTCCACCGGCGCCTTGAGCGGGGCCTCGATCCGGGGCCCGACGAAGCGGTACACCGGCTCGCCGTCCACCACGCGCTCGATCACGGCCACGCCGGTCTCGGCCGCGAACCAGGCGGCGTGCAGGCGGTCGGCGGTCTGGAACAGCCCCGTGACGCCGGTCCACTGCAGCGCGGCGAGGGCGTTGTGCAGCGGGCAGCCGGCGCTGTCGTCCACCGTGAGGAGCCGCGGGGCGTCGCCGGCGGCCTTGAGGAAGAACGCCAGCGCGTCGGCGCGCTCGGTGAACTCCTCGCTGGCGCGGCGCTCGGGGGCGAGGCCGCCGGCGCCCGGGCTCACGCCGGCCCCCGGTACACGCGGCGGTGGTCGAGCGACCAGATCGGCTTGGACACCGTTTCGCCCGCGCCGAAGTTGGCGCTCTCCTTGAGCGCGGTGAGGACGTTCGCAGTGCCGGCCGAGGCTTGGTCGGCGTGATGGAGGATCTCGGCCTCCAGCGTCATGGGCCGCACGGGGCTGCCGAACTCCAGCTCGCCGTGGTGCGACAGCACCAGGTGCTGCAGCAGCAGCCGTTCGCCTTCCGTCACCGGCGGCTCCTCCGGCTCGTCGAGGCGGCGGTCGAGCATCAGGGCCCCGAGCACCACGTGGCCCAGCAGGCTGCCGGCCTCGGTCATCTCGAACAGGCCGTCCCAGCGGTAGGCCTCGAGCTTGCCGATGTCGTGGAGCAGCACGCCCGCCAGGACGAGGTCCGGCGAGGCGCCGGCGACCTTGACCATGGCGCGCGCGATGGCGCCGACCTCGACGGTGTGCTTGAGCAGGCCGCCCAGCTCGGCGTGGTGATTGCCCAGCGACGCGGGGCAGCGCTCGTAGCGGCCGCGGAAGTCCGGGTCGTCGTAGAACAGGGCGACGGCGCGGCGCCACGGGCCCTGGGCCATGTCGCCGCGCCACTTCTCGACCGTGGCCCACCAGGGCGCGACGTCGCCCACCGACGGCAGCAGCCGCGCCCAGTCCACCAGCTCGCGGGGCACCGGCCGGAGCGACTGGACCCGGATCTGGCGGTCGGTCCGGTAGGTGCCCACCTCGCCGATCACGCTGATCACGGCGCCCTTCTCGAGCCCCTCCACCTTGTGCAGGTCGCTCGACCAGAACGGCGCGGTCTTCACGCGCCCGGTGCTGTTGGCCAGCGTCACGATCGCGAACGGGCTGCCGTCGTTCTGGGTGCGCTGCTCCACCTCCCACACGAGGAAGGTCTCCTCGACGCGGGCGCCGACGGCGAGATCGGGAAGGGAGAGGGGCGCGGGCATCACGCCGTCGGCGTCTGGCCCGAGGCCTTGAGCTGCTGGTAGGCCATGCCCCGCAGGCGGACGATCCGCTTGCCCATGGGCGGGTGCGTGGCGAGCAGGTCCGCCAGGCGCCCCTCCTTGAGATTGACGTCCTTCCCCAGCGGGTCGGCGATGCACAGGTGCGCGGCGCCCGCCTTGATGTGGGTGGTCGGCGCCTCGTGGCTCTCGATCTTCTCGAGCGCGGAGGCCAGGGCATTGGGATTGCGGGTCAGCTCCGCGCCCGACGCGTCCGCCAGGTACTCGCGGTCGCGCGAAACGGCCATCGCCATGATCTGCGAGATGATCGGCGCCAGGATCAGCGTCACCAGCCACAGCACGAACACGACCACCGCCGCGATCGCGAACCCCTCGCCGCCGCCGCCGCTTCCCCCCCGGCGCCGCCCGCCCAGCAGGCGGCCGCCGCTGCCGCCGGTGCCCCACAGGAAGTTGCCCATGCCGTTGGAGAGCACCACGATCACGCCGACCAGCGCCGCGATCAGCGTCATCAGCCGCACGTCGAGGTTGCGGACGTGGCCCATCTCGTGGGCCACGACCGCCTGCAGCTCCTCGCGGTTGAGGACGCCCAGCAGGCCCGTGGTGACGGCGATGCAGGCCGTCGTGGCGTCGCGCCCGGTGGCGAACGCGTTCGGGTCGGGGTCGTCAATCACGTACACCTTCGGCTTGGGCAGCCCCGCCGCGATGGCCATCTCCTCCACCACGTCCACCAGCTGCTTCTCGTCGTGCGTCTGGGGCGTGGTGAGCTCGCGGGCGCCGGTGGACCACAGCACCTGCTGCGGCCCCCGCCGCCACGACACCCAGGCCACGATCGCCGCGATCGTGGTCACCACCACGCCGATCCAGGGGAACCGCCAGGGCACCGGGCCCTCGGTGCGGGCCGCCGCGGCGAGGTACAGCGCGAAGTCGCCGCCGAAGCCGAGCCAGCCGAAGAACAGGATGAACAGCGCCAGCCAGGCCGCCGTCAGCCGGCGGTTCCGGGCCTGCTGCTCGAAGAGGTTCGCGCCGGCGCTCAAGCCTTAGGCTTCTCCAGGGACAGATCCACCTGCGGGACCGCGCGCTCCGCCTGATCCTCGATGGCCCACAGCTCGGCCGGCTCCGCCCGCGCGAGGCCCGCCACCAGGCTGGTGGGGAACTGCTGCTGCCGGGTGTTGTACTGCGTGGCCACGTCGTTGTAGAGCTGGCGCGCGAACGCGATCTTGTTCTCGGTGCTCGACAGCTCCTCCTGGAGGTCGCGCACGTTCTGCGAGCTCTTGAGGTCGGGATACCGCTCCATCACGACGAACAGCTTGCCCAGGGCGCCGGTCAAGGCGGTCTCCGCCGCCGCCGTCGCCTTCACGTTCGCGGCGGCGAGCGGCCCGGCCGCGGCACCGGGCCCCGCCCCCGCCGGCGCGGCGCTCTGCATGGCGCGCGAGCGGGCGTCCACCACGGCCTGGAGCGTCTCCTTCTCGAACTCCATCGAGCCCTTGACCGTGTTGACCAGGTTGGGAATCAGGTCGTGGCGCCGCTTGAGCTGCACGTCAATCTGCTTCCAGGCGTTCACGGTCTGGTTCTTCAGGGCGATGAGCCGGTTGTAGGCGCTGACGACCCACAGGACCAGGGCGACGAGGATGACGAGGAAGAAAACAGCAGCCATGACGCGACGCGCTCCGGGGAGGTTGCGGGCAATGTGCGGCGCCCGCGCGACGCTGGCAAGGGCGGCGGCCGGTCGCTATGCTGGGGGGACGGAACACAGCAAGACCGGAGTCAGGGGAGTTGCCAGACGGCAAGTTGCGCGGTGGTTACCAGAGTTGAGTCGCCAGGTTTGAGGGCGTGGTCCGCGCTCCTGCTCGGCCTGGCCGCGTCGGCGCTGTGCCCTGTCCACCGGCTGATGGCCCAGGGGCCCGCGCC
>JAJYLI010000016.1 GCA_021787855.1 bacterium
GGGCGCCGGTGCGCCGGCCGGCGCGCGGCCGGCGGCCGGGACGGGGGCGGGGACGGGGGACGGCCTGGGAGCGCACGCCGCCAGGGCGAGCGGAAGCAGGAGCGGCGCCGCGCGCCGCCACATCCGGTGCGGCCCGGTCACGAGAGCGACGCCGGAAGCACGAACGGCCCGATGTGCGGGCCGGGGTCGGCCGTGACGACGCGCAGCGCGAAGGCCAGCTGCTCGCGCAGGTCCTCCGGCGTCAGCACGGCGTCCAGGTAGCCCCGGGCGCCGGCGTACTTGGCGTCGAGCTGGCGCTCGTAGTCCGCGCGCATGGCCTCGACCGCCTGCGCCAGCTCCGGCGCGGGGCCGCCCTGCTTCGCGGCCTTCTCCAGCTCGGGGCCGTGCACCGCCTGCACCGCGGACTCGCCCTCCATCACGCCCATGCGGCCGGTGGGCAGGGAGAACAGGAAGTCGGGGTCGAAGCCCTGCCCCGCCATGGCGTAGTAGCCCGCGCCCGAGGCGTGATTGACGGTGAGGACCAGCTTGGGGACGGTGGCCGTGGACATGGCCTCGACGAACTGCGCGCCCGCGCGGATGATGCCCGAGCTTTCGGCCTCCGGACCCACCATGAACCCCGACACGTCCTGCACGAACAGGAGGGGCGTCTTCTCGCGGCTCGCCATCTCTATGAAGTAGGCCACCTTCTCCGCGCTCTCGGTGTAGATGATGCCGCCGAACCGCGGCGGCTCGCCCGGCGCGCCCTTGACCAGCTTGCGCTCGTTGGCGATCACCGCCACCTCCCAGCCCGCGATGGTGGCGTGCCCGCACAGCATCTCGCCCGCGCGGTCCTTCTGGAATTCGTCGAGCCGGCCCTCGTCCAGGAGGCAGGCGAGCAGCTCGCGCGCCTCGTAGGACATGCGGTGGTCGCCGGGGAGCAGGTCGTAGAGGTCCGTGGGCGGGCGGCGTGGCGGCCTGGGGTCGCGGCGCGGAGCCGCGCGCCCGGCCGGCCGCGGCAGCCGGTCCACCGCCTCCCGCAGCATCGCCAGGCACTCGGCGTCGTTCTTGGCCAGGTAGTGGGCGACGCCGCTCACGCTGGTGTGCATCCGCGCGCCCCCCAGCGACTCGCTGTCCACCACCTGCCCGGTCGCGCCCTTCACCAGGTTGGGGCCCCCCAGGCCCATGAAGCTCGTGCCGTCCACCATCAGGATGACGTCGGAGAGCGCCGGCAGGTACGCGCCGCCGGCGATGCACGGCCCCATCACCGCCGCGAGCTGCGGCACCTTGAGGTAACGCCGCATCAGCGAGTTGTAGTAGAAGATGCGGCCGGCGCCGTACTGGCCCGGGAACACGCCGCCCTGGTAGGGCAGGTTCACCCCGGAGGAGTCCACCAGGTACACGATCGGGATGCGCTCACGCATCGCGATCTCCTGCGCGCGCAGGATCTTCTTGATGGTCTCCGGCCACCACGACCCGGCCTTCACCGTGGCGTCGTTGGCCACGACCACGGTCTCGCGGCCGGCGACGAGACCGACGCCGGTCACCACGCCGGCCCCCGGCGCCTGCCCGTCGTAGCTGTCCCAGGCCATCAGCAGGCCCACCTCCAGCCACGGCGAGCCGGGATCCAGGAGCGCCGCCAGCCGCTCGCGCGCCGTCATCTTCCCGGAGGCGTGCTGGCGCGCGACCTTCTCCGGGCCGCCGCCCTCCCGGAGCTTCGCGGCCAGGGCGCGGTACTCGTCGCTCAGAGCCCGCAGGCGTGACGCGTGCGAGGCCACTACGGCCTCAGGTGCTCGCGAGCCCAGGCGCGGATGTAGGCGATGAGATCCGTGGTCGGCGTGCCGGGGCCGAACAGCCGCCCGACCCCCTGCCCCGCCAGCGCGTCCATGTCCTCCCGGGGGATGATGCCGCCCCCGGTCACCAGCACGTCCCCGCGGCCCGCCTCCTTGAGCAACGCCACCACGCGCGGGAACAGGGTCATGTGGGCGCCGGAGAGCACCGACAGGCCCACCACGTCCGCGTCCTCCTGGACGGCGGCGGCCACGATCATCTCCGGGGTCTGGTGCAGGCCGGTGTAGATGACCTCCATGCCCGCGTCGCGCAGCGCGGCGGCGACCACCTTGGCCCCGCGGTCGTGCCCGTCGAGGCCCGGCTTGGCGACCAGCACGCGGATGGGACGCGGCAACGTGTCGGCGGGAGCGGCGGATACGCTCATAGCGCGCGGAACCTAGCCCGCGTCCAGCGAGGAGACAAGCTCGCGGCACAGCGACGGCACGTCCGGCGCGGTGCGGCAGCCGCGGCCGCCGTAGCGGCCCAGCGGGTCGAGGAGCACCGGCTCGATGCCCGCGCGCCGCGCGCCCACGACGTCCACCGGGTAGAGGTCACCCGCGTGGAGCGCTTCGGACGCCGCCACGCCGGCCCGCTCGAGCGCGAGGCGGAAGATGGCCGGGTCGGGCTTCTCGACCCCGACCGCGCCGCTGTCCACCACGAAGTCCAGCGCGCCACCCAGGCCCGCCCGCTCCAGCAGCGCGGCGACCGTGCCGTCGGAATTGGAGACGCAGCCCACCGCGAGGCCCCGCGCGCGGAGCGCGGCGAGGGCCTCCGCCGCGCCCGGCTGCGCGACCGTCCACAGGTTGGCCCGGGCGTGCTCGGCGCGGATCTCCGGGGCGGCGCGCGCCAACTCCGCCGGTCCGAAGCCCAGCGAGGCCAGGGCCCCCGCGAAGTGGAGTTGCCACCGCGCGCCGTCGGCCATCGCCGGCTCGGCGGCCATGGCCCGCTCGACCGCCTCGCGGCCGGCGTACTCCGCGGCCTGGAGCTCCGCCACGGCCGGCGCGCGGCCCACGCTGCGCTCCAGCGCGCGGCGCACCCGCTCGTAATCCGGGTGGATCAGCGTGCCCCCGGCGTCGAACAAGACGGCCCGCAGCACCGGCCGCCCTAGCGGAAGCGCAGGATCGCGCCGAGCCGGTCGAAGCGCCGGGCGTCGGCGCCGTGCACCACGGCGACCCGGGCCCGCTGCCGCAGGGCCTCCTCGATGGCGTCGTCCAGCAGGTCGGCGATCGGTACGACCTCCCCTTCGCCCCGCTCACCGGCCGGCACGGTCGTGAGCCGCCCGCTCGCCCGCAGGCGGAACCCCGGCACTTCGGCGTCGCCGTCCACCACCAGGGTGCGCACCTGGCCGCGGGCCAGGGCCGCCAGGGTCGGCTCCAGCGCATCGGTGGCCCAGCCGTCACCGCGCAGCCGCAGCAGCTCCTCGGCCGCGGCGCTCGCGTTCCGGCGCGCGGCCTCCGCCAGCAGGTCCAGCGCCCGCTCCCGCACCTCCGCCGCGGCCACCTTCTTGGGCGCGAGCCGCAGCACGCCCAGCACCCGCTGGGCGAGACCCGGTCCCAGGTGCGGCAGCAGCGCGTTCGCATCCACGCCGACCCCGCCCACCACCAGGCCGTCGAACGGCCTGGTCCGGACGTGCGCCTCCACGGTCTGGGCCACCAGCGCCAGATGCCGCTGGCGCTCCTCGCGAATGCGGTTGTGGAACCGGTACTCCCCCGTTCCCGCGCCTCCGACGCCGCTCACCGCCTGGGCCCCGCGCCCGCGCCCCTCGCCGTGGAAGCGCGCCGGCCGCGTCGCGCCGGGGGCGGCCAGGCCGCCCAGCTCGGTCACCCCTTCGAGCCCGACGTCGAAGAACCGCGCGGCACGCCGGTCCGCCACCACGGCCAGCAGCCGGCTGCCCGCGTCCACCAGCGCGACCAGCTCGCCCACCACCGGGGTGCGGTCCACCACCACGCGGCTCTTGAGCACGTAGGGCAATGGCACGGCGCGGAACAGCCCGGCGGCGGCGAACACCGCCACGCCGCGGCTGCCGGCCAGATTCGACGGCTGGGCGAAGAAGGCCTCGACCCTGCCGAGCAGCCCGGTCACGGTCTCCCGGTCGGCGCGGGAGAAGCCCAGGACGTCGAGCCGCGCGGCCGCCCGCCGCAGCCGGTTCTTGAGCTTGATCCGGTACTTGTCGCCGGCCCGGTCCCCCGGCTCCAGCTTCTGATAGCAGGACACCACCCAGCCGCGCTCGCCCAGCGCGAGCAGCTCGGCCAGGGCCCCGGGCACGCCGCCGTCCCGTGACGGGGCGGGCCGGAGCGCGGGCCTAGAAGAAGATCGGCTCCCGATACGCGCCATACACGTTCTCCAGGGCCTCGCGGATCTCGAACAGCGTGGCGTAGGCACGCGCCGCGTCAAGCATGGGAGGAATCACGTTCCGGTCCTGCCGCGCCGCCTCGGCCAGCGCGTCGAGCCGCCGCCGCACCAGGTCGCCGTCGCGCGTCCGGCGCAGCTCGGCCAGGCGCCGGCCCTGCTCCTCGGCGGCTTCCTCGCCGATCCTGAGGAGCGGGATCGGCACCTCCGGCTCGTCCACCACGAAGTCGTTCACGCCCACCACGATCCGCCGGCGGGTCTCCATCTCCCGCTGGTAGCGCGACGCCGACTGGGCGATCTGCCGCTGGAACCACCCGGTCTCGATGCCCCGCACCACGCCCCCCACCCGCTCGATCTCGGCGAACGTGGCCTCGGCCTCGTCCTCGAGCTGGCGGGTCAGCGCCTCCAGGTAGTACGAGCCGCCCAGCGGGTCGCTCACGTTGGGCACGCCCGATTCGAAGGCCAGGATCTGCTGAGTGCGGAGCGCGAGCTGCACCGCCTGCTCGGTCGGCAGGGCCAGCGTCTCGTCCATGGAGTTGGTGTGCAGCGACTGGGTGCCCCCCAGCACCGCGGCCAGCGCCTGGTAGGCCACGCGCACCACGTTGTTCATCGGCTGCTGCGCCGTCAGCGTCACGCCCGCCGTCTGCGAGTGGAACCGCATGGTCCACGAGCGCGGCGACGTCGCGCCGTAGCGCTCGCGCATGTGCCGCGCCCAGATGCGCCGGGCCGCCCGCAGCTTGGCGATCTCCTCGAAGAAATCGTTGTGGATGTCCCAGAAGTAGCTGAGCCGCGGCGCGAAGGCGTCCACGTCCAGGCCGCGCGCGATGCCGCGCTCCACATAGGTGAACCCGTTGGCCAGCGTGAAGGCCAGCTCCTGCGCCGCGGTGGCCCCCGCCTCGCGGATGTGATAGCCCGAGATGGAGATGGTGTTCCACTGCGGCGCGTGGACCGATCCCCACTCGAACAGGTCCACGATGATCTTCAGGGCGGCCTCCACGCCGTAGATCCAGGCGTGCTGCGCCATGTACTCCTTGAGGATGTCGTTCTGCACCGTGCCGCGCAGCCGCTCCGCCGGCACCCCCTGGCGCTCCGCCGCCGCGACGTAGAAGCAGAACAGCATCGCCGCCGGGCCGTTGATGGTCATGGAGGTGGAGACCTCGCCGAGCGGGATGCCGCCGAACAGCGTCTCCATGTCCGCGAGGCTGGAGATCGCCACCCCGCACTTGCCCACCTCCCCCAGCGACCGGGGGTGATCGGAGTCGTAGCCCATCAGGGTCGGGAAGTCGAACGCCACCGACAGGCCGGTCTGCCCCCGGCCCAGCAGGAACTTGTACCGCGCGTTGGTCTCCTGCGCCGTGCCGAAGCCGGAGAACTGGCGCATGGTCCACAGCCGGCCGCGGTAGCCCGTGTCGTGGATGCCGCGGGTGAACGGGTAGCGGCCCGGCAGCCCGAGATCGCGCCCGTAGTCCAGGTCCTGCGCGTCGAGCGGCGTGTACAACGGCGCGACCGGGCGCGAGGACGCGCCCGTGAAGTCCACGTCCCGGAGCTCGCCCGTGCGGTAGCGCTCGCGCCACGCGGCCACCTCGCGGCGCAGCGCCTCCAGCTCCCGCTCCCGGTCCGCGTCCGCGCCGCCGGGGCTGCCGACCTCCAGGCCGGATCCGATCACGCTCATGCGCCGTTTCCCCCGCGAATGCGTTGCACCACGCCGGCCGCCGCCTCGTAGGGACTGCGGCGGCCCTCGGCCACGTCCTGCAGGGCCGCGCTCACCGCCTCCCGCGGCCCCTCCGGGGACCATACCCAGCGCCGCAGCGCACGGTCCAGCACGTCCCGCGCTCGCCGCTCCAGCCGCGCCGTCCGGCGCGTGGCCAGCGCCCCGGTCCGCTCCAGGAAGGCGAAATGCGCCTCCAGCGCCCCGTCCAGCGCCTCCACGCCCTCGCCCGACGCGGCGACCGTCGGCAGCACCGGCGGCTCCCACTGCGAACCGGTCGCGAGTTGCGGGACGGCAAGTCCCGAGGCCGCCCCAGGACCTCCGCCTGGCGTCGGGGAGGGGGACGGGGCCTTCTCCCTTGCCGTCTTCGAACTGGCAACCAGTTCTACCCCGTGATGCGCCGGCACATGGCGGAACGCCTGGCCGCTCCGGAGCCCGATGGAGACCTCCAGCTCCCGGAGCAGCCGGTCGGCGCCGGGCCGGTCCGCCTTGTTGACCGCGTACACGTCCGCGATCTCCATCAAGCCGGCCTTCATGACCTGGATCCCGTCACCCGACTCGGGCACCAGCACCACGAGCGTCGTGTCGGCCACGGCGGCGACGTCCAGCTCCGACTGGCCGACCCCCACCGTCTCGATGAGGATGCGCTCGAAGCCGTACGCGTCGAGCACGTCCGCCACCTCCGCGGTCGTGGTCGCCATGCCGCCGGAGGCGCCCCGGGAGGCCATGGATCGGATGAACACCCCCGGATCCAGGACGGCTCGCTCCATCCGGATGCGGTCCCCCAGGAGCGCTCCCCCCGTGAACGGACTGGAGGGGTCCACGGCGACCACGCCGACGGTGAGGCCGCGCCGCCGATAGTGCGCGGCCAGCCGTTCGATCAAGGTGCTCTTGCCCGCCCCCGGGGGCCCGGTGACGCCGATCCGCCGTGCCCGGCCGAGGTTCCGGTGGATGCCCGCCAGCATCGCCTCGAAGCCGGGCGTGCTGTTCTCGACCATGGAGATGGCGCGGGCCAGGGCGGCGGGCTTCTTGGCCTCGAAGTCGGCCAGGACGGTCGTGACGGTCACCACCTAAATTGAGTCCGGGCTTGAAGCTAGGTCAAGCGAGATAAGGTACTTCATCGTCTCCGGGATCCCGCCGCGATGGTGGCCGCCGCGGCCGGCGGGGCCGCCCGCGCCACCAGGCGGACCACCCGCGAGGGCTCGGCTTCGAGCACGTCGAACTCCAGGCCGCCGGCGCGAATGCGCTCGCCGGGGTGCGGGATGCGCCCCAGCGCCCAGGCCAGGTAGCCGCCCGCGGTCTCCACCCTGGCCGGGGCCTCGACGGCGGCGTCGAAGTGCCGGCGCAGGGCCTCCAGGGGATACGCGGCGTCCACGACCAGCGTGCCGTGCGCGGGGACGGACGAGGGCTCCGCCCGCGGCTCGTCCAGCTCGTCGAAGATCTCGCCCACCAGCTGCTCGAGCAGATCCTCCATCGTGACGATGCCGGCGGTGCCGCCGAACTCGTCCAGGACGACCGCCATGTGACGGCGCTCCCGCCGGAGGTCCAGCAGCGCGTCGGCGCAGCGCCGCGAGGCGGGAATGGCCGAGACCGGCCGGATATTCACCGTGCCGCCCGGACCGGCCTTGATCACGTCGAAGGCGTGAACCATCCCGACGATCTCGTCGGGAGAGCCGCGATAGACGGGTATCCGGGTGTAGCCCGAGCTGGTGAGCAGCCCGGCCAGCTCGGCGGCGGTGGCGTGCTCGGGCGCCGCCACGATCTCGGTGCGCGGCGTCATCGCCTCGCGCACCACCCGGTCGGCGAAGGCCATCACGCCGGTGACGATCTCCAGCTCGTCTTCCCCCGCCAGGCCGACGCTCGCGCTGTCTCGAAACAGCGCCGCCAGCTCGGCCCGCTCGGTGGCCACGCGGCCGCGGACGATCCGCCCCACCAGGGCTCCCGCGGGCCGCAGGCGCGGCACCACGGCCCGGACCCAGCGCTCGGGCCAGCGCCGGCCCACCGCCCTCGGCAGGAAGTAGGTGACCAGGGAGAGGAGCGGCACGCCCACGCCCAGCTCGGCGGCGATCGTGACGCCCGGGCCGGCGGACCTCAAGGCCCAGGCGGCGGAGACGCCGGCGATGGCGACCCCCAGGGCCGCCAGGGCTTCGGCCGCGGCCGCGATGTCGCCCGGCCGCGAGAGCAGCGTCGCCGCGGCCGCCGCGCCGTCGAGCTTGCGGGCCACCCAGCGGGTGAGGTCGAGCCGGCTCACGGCCATGGCCGCGACCGAGGTGGTCGCCCCCAGGGCCGCGAGGGCCAGGCCCAGCGCCACGAACAGGAGGCTCACGCGGTCCTCCCCCCCGCCTCGGGCGCGCGCTCGAAGCGCAGGCGCCGGATGCTGCGTCGCACCACCTGCTCCACCGTGACGATCCAGCCGGCCAGCGGCAGCCGCTCGCCGGCGACGGGCACCCGGCCCAACGCGGAATAGACCAGCCCGCCCGCGGTGGAGACCTCCTCGTGGGCGAACTGCTGACCGAGCGCGGCCGAGACCGCCTCGAGGGAGGCGCGGCCGTCCACCAGAAAGGCGCCGGGCGCGACCTCCGCGATCTCCGGCACCTCGCCGGTGTCGTATTCGTCGCGGATCTCGCCCACGATCTCCTCGAGCACGTCCTCGAGCGTGACGATGCCGGCCGTGCCGCCGTACTCGTCCACCACCACCGCGAGGTGCCCGGGGCCGCGCTGGAAGTCCCGGAGCTGCGCGTCCAGGGTCTTCGTCTCCGGCACGATCTCCACGGGGCGCACCAGCGAGCGCCACGGCACGGGGGTGGGGGTGGAGGGAGCGCCGGCCGCCGCGGCGCCCGCGGGGACCGGCGAGGGGGCGAACAACTCGGGCAGCAGGTCCTTGGCGTTGAGCACCCCGACGATGTGGTCCAGGTCGCGGTCGTAGGCCGGCAGGCGGGCGTGCTCGGTGGCGGCGACGAACCGCACCGCCTGGTCGAACGGCAGCGCGCAGTCCACGCCATCCACGTCCACCCGGGGGGTCATCACGTCGCTGACCATGGTGTCGGCGAGGGCGAACACGCCCAGCAGCATGTCCCGTTGCGCGGGATCGGGGCCGTGGTGCCGCGCCTCCGCCACGCCGAACAGGCGGGCCAGGGCCCGATCCGCGACGCCGGCCGCGATGGTGAGCGGTGCCAGCACGCCGAGCGACGCCGCGGCCGCCCGCACAGCCGCGCGTCCCAGGCGCGCGGCACGCCACAGCCCCAGCGCCCGGGGCGCGAGGTCCCCCGCCGCCGCGACCAGGAAGACCACGGCCACCAGCGCGAGGCCCAGGAGCGGGCCGGCCGGCTCCCCGGGCCGCCACAGCAGGGCCGCGGCCGCGGCCAGCGCCGCCAGGGCCAGCAGGATGGTCCGCGCCAGCGCGAGGGCCCGGCGGAACCGCTCGGGCTTGACGGCGTAGGCGCCCGTCAGCGTGGTCTCACCCAGCGTGGGATCGGCGGCGAGCGCGCCCTCGGCGAGCGCCAGCAGGGCGGCCCAGGCGGCGGCCAGCACGGCGCTCAGGGCGAGGACCATGACCCGCGTCATGGGTGCTCCACCAGCCACCGCTCCTGGCGCCGCCACATGGGACTGGCGAGCCGCCGCGCGCCGCCCGGGTGGTCGTAGCCGAGCACGTGCAGCACCCCGTGGACGATCAGGCGGCGCAGCTCCTCACGCGGCGTCGAGCCGAAGCGCCGTCCCTGCGCCGCGGCGACGGGGGCGCAGACGTAGATGTCCCCAATGACGGGAGCAGTCGCGAGACGGCGAGTTGCCAGGCCCCGCCCCGTTCCGGCGCGCGGACGGGCCGCGAGGGCGCGGCCCCGCCGTGGCTGGGTATCCGGCCGCAATGTGAAGGCGATCACGTCGGTGGGCCGGTCGTGGCCGAGGTGGATGCGGTTGAGCGTGCGGATCCGCTTGAGGCCGACGACGGTCACGGACAGGGCCGCCCAGCGCACGCCTTCGCTCCGGAGCACCGCGCGGGCCAGCCGCTCCACGGCGCCCGCCGAAAGGGGGCACCGCGCGGTGACCGACGCGCGCACGTCAATCGCGACGGTCGCTCTCCCAGTCCGCCGTGATGCCGCCGGCATCCTCGGGATACTCCACCCGGTTGTGGTACATGGCCGCGTACACGCGCGTGAACTCGCGCTTGACCGTCTCCACCTGGGCCAGGGTGAGCGGCGCGTTCTTGAGCTGGCCGCTCTCCACCTTGGAGCTGATCAGGTGGTCAATGGCGTCGGCGACGGTCTCGGGGGACGGGTCGTCGAGCACCCGGAGCGCGGCCTCCACCGAGTCGCCGAACAGGGCCACGGCGGTCTCCGCGGACGCGGGCAGCGGGCCGGGGTAGTGGAACAGCTCCTCCCGGGCCAGCGCGGCCGGCTCCTCGTCGCGCGCGCGCTCGAGGAAGAAGCTGATCGGCGACGTGCCGTGGTGCTCGGGGATGAAGGCGGCGACCGCCGCCGGCAGCCGGTGCTCCGCGGCCAGCGCCAGTCCGTCCTCGACGTGGCGGCGGATGATCGCGGCGGAGGCGCTGGGGCGAAGCTGCTCGTGCGGGCTCCGGCCGCGGCCCTGGTTCTCGGCGAAGAACTGCGGGTGCTTGAGCTTCCCCACGTCGTGGTAGTAGCAGCCCACGCGCGCCAGCAGCCCGTTGGCCCCGATGGCGTTGCACGCCGCCTCACACAGATTGGCCATGGCCACCGAGTGCGCGTAGGTGCCCGGCGCCTCCGTGGCCAGCCGGCGCAGCAGCGGGTGCTGGGGGTCCGACAGCTCCAGCAGCGTGAGGTCGGTGGTGCTGCGGGTGAAGCGCTCGGCCACGGGCAGGACCAGCATGGCCAGCGCCGCGGAGGCGACCGCGTTCACGCCGCCGAAGGCCGCGGAATGGGCGATGCCCAGGGCGGGCTCGCCGGCCGCGGCGCCCGAGACGACCGCGGCCGCGGCATAGACCGCGGCGACGATCGCGACCGAGTAGTAGGCCTGGGCCCGGCGGCGGATCCGCTGCACCGACAGCGCCGCGGCCACCCCGCCGACGAACGTGAGGAACAGGGCCTCCGTGCCGCCGAAGGCCGGCTGGATGCCGATCAGGGCGGCGAGGACCATGGCGGCCACCGCGGCGATGCGGCCGTCGAACAGCACCGAGAACGGGATGACGGCCAGGGCCACGGGGATGAGCTCGGGGCGCGCCGGCGCCTGCCGGGCGATGAACCCGGCGGCCACGAGCACCACGGCGAAGCCCATCGCGAAGAACGCCATGGCCCGGAACGCGCGGTACAGCGCCGGCCGGAAGAACAGGCACACCACGCCGAACAGCAGCGTGATCAGCGTGTCCAGCCCCAGCTCGCCCACGGTCGAGACCGCGCCGCGCACCGTGCCGGCGGCGCCGCGCTGCATCACGGCGCGGTAGGCGGCCAGCGTCGCGGCGATGGCCGGCGTCACGACCTCGTGGGCGCCGATGATCTTCTCGCCCGGCTGCACCACCGCCTGCACCGAGTCCACCGTCCGCCGCAGGGCGTCGCGCCGCCGCTCGGTCTCGGCGCGCTCATACACCAGGGTGGGCCGGAAGAACGCGCCCAGGAGGCGCACGTACAGCCGGTCGGCGGACGCCGTGCGCGGCACGGGCCGCAGCGCCGCCGTCGCCTCCAGGAAGTCGCCGAAGGACCGCAGGCTGTCGCTCGGCAGCACCCGCTCGCCCGTGCCCTGCCGCAGCACCACCTGCGGGCCCAGCTCGGCCGGCGAGGTGCCCGGCGGGAGGTAGCCGGCGGCCGAGAGGCGCAGCGCCGCGACGACGGCCCGCCTCAGCACCGCGCGCTGCTGCGCGCCGCCCAGCGCCGCCTCCTCCCGGGCGTCGAGCCCCACCCCGTCCAGGCGCGCCGCCGCCGCCACCGTCCCGCCGGCGGCCAGCGCGGAGTCCACGGTGGCGAAGAAGTGCCCCGCGCGCGCCACCGCGGTGTCGGCCGCGAGCGGCTGGCCGGTCACCAGCGGCTTCACCGTCGCCGCCAGGTCCTCCGCCTCGCGCGCCCGCTGCGCCGCGGACTTGGGCACCAGGAAGCCGACCGGCGAGATCACGTCGCCGGTGGCGACGCTGCCCACGGTGAGGGACCCCGGCAGCACCGCCGCGGAGCGCGGAAAGGCGAGAAAGGCCACGGCCGCCACCACCACGGCCAGCAGCGCGCGGGCGCCGTGGTGCCTGAGGGCCGGCGCGATCCGGCTCACGGGCCGCCCGCCCCGCCGCCGGGGCCCCGGTCCTGCCCGTACGCCTGGATGATGTCGCGCACCAGGCGGTGGCGGACCACGTCGCCTTCATCCAGGTAGCAGAACGCGATCCCCTCGATCCCCGGCAGGATGCGCTCGACCTGCACGATGCCGGACTCCTCGCGCGGCGGCAGGTCAACCTGCGTCTTGTCGGCGGTGACCACGGCGCGCGAGTTCACCCCCAGGCGGGTCAGGAACATCTTCATCTGCATGCCCGTGGTGTTCTGCGCCTCGTCGAGGATCACGAACGCGTCGGCCAGGGTGCGCCCCCGCATGTAGGCGAGCGGCGCGATCTCGATCACGCGCGATTCCAGCGCCCGCTGCACCCGCTCGTGCGGCATCATGTCCTCCAGCGCGTCGTACAGCGGCCGGAGGTACGGGTCCACCTTGGCCTGCATGTCGCCGGGCAGGAAGCCGAGCCGCTCGCCGGCCTCCACGGCCGGCCGCGCGAGGATGATCCGCTTGACCCGCTTCTTGTGCAGCAGGTCCACCGCCACCGCCACGGCGAGGTACGTCTTGCCCGTGCCCGCGGGCCCGATGGACACCACGATGTCGTGGGTCTGCATGGCCGCGACGTAGGCGCGCTGGCCCGGCGTGCGGGGCGCGACGATCCGCCTCAGGCCCGGCAGGACGATGCGCAGCTCCCCGTTGCGGACGGCCTCGGCGTCGGCGGGCGCGCCGGCGGCGAGGCGGCGGACCTCCTCGGGGCCGAGGGCCTCGCCCATCTTCGCCAGGTCCACCATCGCCTGCGCCAGGGCCGCCGCGCGCTCCACCGCCCCCAGCTCGCCGGTGAGGGTGAGCCGGTCGCCGCGCAGCGACACGCGCACGCCGGCCACGCGGGCCAGCTCGTGGAGGTTCGCGTCGTTGACCCCGGAGAGCGCCAGCAGGTCCGCGCCCTCCACGCTGAGGCGGTGGACCACCGGCTCCGCTTCGGCGGCGCTCGTCGAGGGGCGGTCCTGGTCGGGCGCGGTGGGACCCGGATCAGGGCGGGATCCGGCGCCCGGCGCCCGGCCTCCCTCGAGGGGACGGTCCTGGTCGGGCGCGCTCACGACGCGACGGTCAGGTGGAGCGCGGCCAGGTCGGCGGCCGGGATTCCGGTCGGCGCGCCCTCGAACAGCGCGCGGGCGGCCGCGGTCTTCGGGAACGCGATCACCTCGCGCAGCGACTCGCCGCCGGCCAGCAGCAGCGCGATGCGGTCGAAGCCGAGCGCGATGCCGCCGTGCGGCGGCGCACCCGAGCGCAGCCCCTCCAGCAGCCAGCCGAAGCGGTGCTCCACGTCGGCGGGCGCCATGCCCAGGCGCTCGAACACCTGCGCCTGCATGGCAGGATCGGTGATCCGGATCGAGCCGCTCCCCAGCTCCACGCCGTTGTACACGGCGTCGTAGTGCTGCGCGCGCGCTCTCTCGGGGTCGGTGGCCACCAGGGCCGCGTCGTCGGGGTGGGGCGCGGTGAACGGATGGTGCATGAACGTCAGGTTGCCGGTCTCCGCCTCCCGCTCGAACAGCGGGAACTGCTCGATCCACACGAAGGCGTGCCGGCACGAGGGCGGCAGCTCGAGCAGCCGGATGACCTCCAGGCGCACGCGCCCGAGCGCGGGCAGCGCGATGGCGTCCGGACCGGCGACGGCGAGCCCCAGGTCTCCGTCCCCGAGCCCCAGGGCCTCCAGGGCGGCCGCGCCCAGCGCCTTCACGCCGGGGCCGGTCGGGCCGTCCGGCCCGCGCTTCGCCCACACCAGACCCGACGCGCGCATCGTCTTGGCCGCGGCCGTCAGGGCGTCGAGGTCCTTCCTGGACAGCGCGGCGCCGCCCGGCACGGCCAGGGCGCGGACCCGCTCGCCCCGGCCCACCGCCGCGCGCAGGAACTCGCCGCTGCCCTCGCCGATCCGCGGCGTCAGGTCCATGAGCTCGAGCCCGAACCGCAGGTCCGGTTTGTCCGAGCCGTAGCGTGCCATCGCGTCGCGGTAGGCCAGGCGCGGGAACGGCGCCTCCACCGGCGCACCCGCCTCGGCCCACAGGGCGACCAGCACCCCCTCGGTCACGGCGTAGATGTCCTCCGGCGTCACGAACGACGCCTCGAGGTCAATCTGGGTGAACTCGAGCTGGCGGTCGGCGCGCTGGTCCTCGTCGCGGAAGCAGCGCGCCAGCTGGAAGTAGCGGTCGAAGCCCGACACCATCAGCAGCTGCTTGTAGATCTGCGGCGACTGCGGCAGCGCGTAGAACTGCCCGGGATACACGCGGGAGGGCACCACGAAGTCCCGCGCGCCTTCCGGCGTCGGCTTCGTGAGCATCGGGGTCTCGATCTCGAGGAAACCGCGCTCCGACAGCTCCCGGCGCGTGCGCTGCAGCAGGCGGTGGCGCAGCTCGAGGTTGCGGTACATCTCCGGCCGGCGCAGGTCCAGGTAGCGGTAGCGCAGCCGCAGCTCCTCGGCGGCCAGGGGCTCGCCGCGCACCCGCGCCACCGGGATGGCCGGCGTCGCCGCCGGCCCCACCACCCGGACCTCGGTGGCGTGCACCTCGACCTCGCCGGTCGGCAGCTCCGGGTTCGCCTGGCCGGCCGGCCGCGGCTCGACCACGCCCTTGACCAGGATCACCGCTTCCCCGATCAGGGTCCCGGCACGCTCCATCACCTCCGCCGGCGACCATCCGGGCCCGAAGGCCACCTGCACCAGGCCCTCGCGGTCCCGCAGGTCCACGAACACCAGGCCGCCCAGGTCGCGGCGCCGGTGCACCCAGCCGCCCAGGCTCACCTCGCGGCCCACGTCGGAGGCGCGCAGCGCCCCGCAGCGGTG
This sequence comes from bacterium, assembly GCA_021787855.1. Taxonomy (GTDB): domain Bacteria; phylum Gemmatimonadota; class Gemmatimonadetes; order Gemmatimonadales; family JACORV01; genus Fen-1245. Next base: position 14,913 of record JAJYLI010000016.1, read on the forward strand.
CGTGCGCATGGTGGTCGCCCCGTGGCCGGGCGCTAGCGGAGCCACTTGGCCAGCCTGGAGCGGATGATCAACACGGCCGCAAGCACTCCCACGGACGCCGCGCAGCTGTCAATGATCCAGTCGGGGATGTCGGCGTCCCGGTTGGGCATCCACATCTGGTGCAGCTCGTCGAGGCCGCCCCAGACCACCAGCGCGGCCACCACCCACCACAGACGCCGCACCGGCCAGCCGCGCAGCCAGCCCGCCCGCGCGATCAGAAAGCCGAGGCCGAAGTACAGCGTGAAGTGGCCGAGATAGTCCCACGGATGAGGGAACGACGGCAGATCGCGCGCCGGCAGGGACGTGATGGTGACCTGGAGCACGAGCCACAGCGCCACCGCGACCCAGGCGCGGTTCTTCTCCTGCATCATGATCCCTCCGCCTCGCGGACGACCTGGCAGAACGCCTCGGGGCTGCCCGCCTCGAGCAGCCGCTCGCGCACGTACTCCCGGCGCACCAGGCGCGCGATCCGCGCCAGGACGCGCACCTGCAGCCCCGCCATCGTCTCGGGGCCGGCGACCAGGAAGAACAACCGGACCGGCCGCCCGTCCAGCGCGCCGTACTCGATGGCGGCGGCGCTCACGCCGGCCACCAGCCGCACCTCCCCCAGGGAGGGGCTGCGGGCGTGCGGAATGGCCACCCCGTGCCCGAATCCCGTGGAGAGGCACTCCTCCCGCTCGCGCACGGCGTGCAGGATGTCGTCCTCCTGGCCCCCACAGGCCAGCACGAGCAGCCCGACCAGCTCGCGGAGGACGTTCGGTTTGTCCCGGGAAGCGAGGGGAACGCGGACCCGATCCGGGGCCAGCAGCTGGCTCAGGAGCACAGGGGCGGCAGGCGCCTCATGGGGCACGGAAGTTAATGGCGCACCATGACTTGAGCAAGCAGAACCGTCGCTTGACACGGGCCGGGACGGGGGTGAACCTTCGCGCGTGCGCATCCGCCCGGCTTGCTGTGGCGCGCTGGTTCTGGCCCTGGCGCTCACCGCCAGGGAGGCGCGGGCGCAGGCCGCGGTGGTATCCGACCTGTGGCGCGTGGCCGAGGGCACCCTGGTCGGGCCGCCGGCCCTCGCCGAAGGCGGATCGGCCGCCCTGTGGACGCCGGCGGTGGTCCTCGCGACGCCGCAGGAGTGGGGCCGCCTGGGCATCGAGGCGGTGCACTCCCCCGCGGACATCGGACTCAACGGCGGCGTCGGAAGCCTGTCGCTGCGGGTCGGGCGGCTGGGCACCCTGAGCGCGGTGTACGCGCGGCTCGGCTACGACGGGCTGGTGCGCACCGAGACCAGCCCGGAGGGCATCGGCTCCATCCCGGTGTACGCCGAGGCGGTCTCCCTCGGGTTCGCGCGGGAGCTCGAGCCCGGGCTGGTGGCGGGGCTGGCGCTGCGCTCGCTGGCGGGCCAGCTGGACGTCGAGTCGCGGACCCAGCTGGGGGTGGACGTCGGGCTGCGGTATTCCGACCGGTCGCACGTCACGATCGCCGTCGCGACGCGGTTCTTCGATCCCACGCTGCGCGCGGCGGAGCAGGCGGCGAGCTACGATTTCGGCTGCGAGTACCGCAGCCTGCCCAGCCCGATGTGGGGGACCATCGTGGTGGTGCGGGTGCGCTACGGCGCCGGGCTGTCGCACGGACAGGGGCTCGAGCAGTGGCTGTCCGGCGGCGTGGCCCTGGGGCCGGGCGGCGTGGCGGAGGTGGACGCCGGCGCCGCGCGCGAGGTGGTGACGGGCGTCGCGGTGTGGCGCAGCAAGTTCGGCCTCTCGGTCAAGGCGGGGGCCTACCGGGTGTACCTGGGGAGGGACGGCGGGGTGAACGGTTTCGGGGCCAGCTACCGCTTCGGCCTCACGGTGGAGCTGACGTGACCACGATCCTGGATCTGCCGCCGGATGCCGCCGCGGCGGAGCTCGGCACGTGGCTGGCGCAGCGGGGCGAGCCCGCCTACCGGCTGACGCAGCTGCTGCCGCGGTTGTGGCAGCGCCCGGTGCGCCGCTGGAGCGACGCCACCGAGCTGCCGGCCGCGCTGCGCGGGGCGCTGGACGACGCGTGGCCGCTGCCGGGCCTCGAGCCGGAGGCCGTCGAGCGCTCCGCGGACGGCACGGAGAAGCTGCTGTGGCGGCTGCCCGACGGCGACGCCGTCGAGTCGGTGCTGATCCCGGAGGGCGCGCGCCGCACCCTGTGCATCTCCTCACAGGCGGGGTGCCCGCTCCGGTGCGCCTTCTGCGCCACCGGCACCATGGGCTTGCACCGCAACCTGGCGGCGTGGGAGATCGCGGCCCAGGTGCGCGAGATGGCGCTCCGCCCGGAGAGCGTCAAGCCGACCAACGTGGTGTTCATGGGGATGGGCGAGCCGCTGCTGAACTGGGCGGCGGTGGACACGGCGCTGACGCTGCTCAACCACCCCGCGGCGCTGGGCATCGGGGCCCGCCACATCACGGTTTCGACCGTGGGGATCCTGCCGGGACTCGCGGCGCTGGCCAAGCGGCCGGAGCAGTTCCGGCTGGCGGTGTCGCTGCACGCGCCCACGAGCGCGCTGCGCCTGACGCTGATGCCGATCGAGAAGCGCTATCCCCTGCCCCGGGTGCTGGAGGCGGTACGGGTGTTCCGGCGGCGGGTCACGTTCGAGTACGTGATGATCGAGGGGGTCAACGACCGCGAGGAGGATCTGGCCGCGCTGGCGCGCATCGCCCGGCCCGCGGGTGCGCTGGTCAACCTGATCCCGCTCCACCCCGGCGGTTCGGCCACGCTGGTGCCGACGCCGGCGCGGCGGATCGCGGCCTTCGCGGCGGGGCTGAGGCGGCGCGGCGTCGAGGCGGTGGCGCGCCGCAGCCGCGGGCTCGACATCGCCGCGGCGTGCGGGCAGCTACGGGTGGCGCGCCAGGAGGTGGACGGCGAAGTCGCCGCCCAGCCGCACGGTGGCGTCCACCAGGCGGCTGGCGTCGGGCGCCGCGCGGATCACCCCCACACCTAAGGCCTGGGCGACCGCCGGCACGCCGCGCCCGGCGCCCCGCCGGATCAGGATCTGCGTGGTGTCCAGCGGCGCGCCGGTATCGGAGCCGAAGTACACCACGTTGATGCCGGCGTCGCGCAGCACGCGGGTGGCGGCGCGCGCCAGGCCGACGGTGCGGGTGGTGTTGAGCACTTCCACCACCGCGGAGTCGCGCTGGCCCGGGATGGGGAGCGGCCCCTGCGGAGCCGGCGGCCCCTGGCGCAGGTGCCACCAGACCGACAGGCCCGCGCCGGCGAGCCCGATCGCGATCAGGACGAGGACGACGAGGCGTCCGCGGCGATGCTGTTCCAGAATTCCCATGTCTCCCGGGCGATCCGGCCCCCGTTCCTGAGCCGCCAGGCCAGCCGCATGGCCGCCACCTCGCGCAGCACCGTCCGGGGCGCGGCGGGCACGCGGGCGGCGAAGGCGTCGAGACGCTCGCGCTCGTAGGGCCGGGCGGGCTCGAGGTAGTCGGCCAGGTAGAGCATCTTGCCCACGTCGTCCCAGCCGGCGTAGCCGAACGAGTGGTAGCGCACCGCGTCGAGGATCCCGCGGTCGTGCTCGCCCGCGCGGGCCGCCGCCGTGGCGGCGGCGGGCCCGTGCCACGTCTTGAGCGGCCAGTCCGGCAGCGGGGGGTAGCGGCGCAGCACCGCTTCGTCCGCGTCGCGCAGGGCGTCGTGCAGCACCGCCGCGCGCCGCCACCGGGCCAGCTCGTCGGGCGCGGTCCCGCGGGCGGCTCCCCACCCCTCCAGCACGGCCGCCACGCGGCCGATGTGGGCGATCCGGTCCGGGCCCACCACCGCCCAGGGCGGCAGCAGGCGCGTCACCTCATCCGGCGACACGCACGTCTCCTTCCAGGCCCGCTCCCAGCGGCACGTTGTCAATGAGCCGGGTGCCGCCGAGCCGCGCCGCCACCGCCAGGACGCTGTCGGGCCGCGCGACTTCGCGCGGCGCCAGGTCGTCCGGGTCCACGCAGGCCGCGTAATCCACGGCCAGCGCGGGCGCGGCCTCGAGCACGCCGCGCGCCGCGGCCGCGATCGCCGCGCCGTCCCGCTCGCCCCGGCGGAACAGCTCGACCCCGCGCGCCAGCGCCCGCGCCAGGGTCGCGGCCTCGGGTCGCGCCGCCGCGTCCAGATAGCGGTTGCGCGAGGACAGCGCCAGCCCGTCGCGCTCGCGCACCGTCGGCGCCACCACGATCTCCACCGGCAGGTCGAAATCCGCCACCATCCGGCGGACCAGCGCCGCCTGCTGGAAATCCTTGCGCCCGAACACGGCCACGTCGGGCTGCGCCACCGAGAACAGCTTCAGCACCACCGTCAGGACCCCGCCGAAGTGGCCCGGCCGCACGGCCCCCTCGAGAACATCGCCCATCGGTCCGGGCGCGACCGTCACCGCGGGCGCGGCCGGGTACATCTCCTCCGTGGCGGGCGCCCACAGCACGTCCACGCCCGCGCCGGCCGCCAGGCGCGCGTCGCCGTCGAGGTCGCGCGGGTAGCGCGCGAAATCCTCGCCGGGACCGAACTGCAGCGGGTTGACGAACACGCTCAACGTCACCGGGCCGGCCCGCCCGCGCGCCGCCGCCACGAGCGACAGGTGACCCGCGTGCAGCGCGCCCATGGTGGGGACCAGCGCCGTGCGCATCCCGCGCTCGCGCGCCGCCCGGGCGTGCGCCCGCATCGCCTCGAGCGCGGTGACGGTCTGCACGGCCGAGCTAGAAGGAGTGGTCCGGGTCCGGGTAGGAGCCCGCGCGCACCTCGTCGGCGTACTGGCCGACGGCGCGGCGGACCTCCCCGGCCAGCGACGCGTAGCGCTTGAGGAACTTGGGGCTGAACGCGTCGTTCAGCCCCAGGAGGTCGGGCAGCACCAGGACCTGCCCGTCGCATCCCGCCCCCGCCCCGATGCCGATGGTGGCGGCGCCGACCCGCGAGGTGAGCGAGGCGGCGAGCGCGGCGGGCACCAGCTCCAGCACGATGCTGAAGGCGCCCGCCTCGGCGAGCGCGGCCGCGTCCCGCTGCAGCCGCTCCGCCGTCGCCTCGTCCCGGCCCTGCACCCGGTAGCCGCCGAGCGCGTGCACCGACTGCGGCGTGAGGCCGATGTGCCCCATGACCGGGATGCCGATCTCCACCATCGCGCGCACCGTCTCCGCCATGGCGGCCCCGCCCTCCAGCTTCACGGCCTCCGCGCCCGTCTCCTTCAGCACCCGGCCGGCGTTGCGAAGCGCCTCCTCCCGGCTCACCTGGTAGCTCAGGAAGGGGAGGTCCACGACCAGCAGGGCGCGGCGCACGCCCCGGCGCACCGACCGCGCGTGGTAGATCATCTGCTCGAGCGTGGCCGAGAGCGTGGAGGGCTCGCCGGCCAGCACCTGGTTGACCGAGTCGCCGACCAGCACACAGTCCACGCCCGCCTCGTCCACCAGCCGCCCGAACAGCGCGTCATACGCGGTCACGACCACGATCTTCCGGCCCGCGGCCTTCCAGACCAGGAAGTCGCGGGTCGTCACCGGAGAGTCCTTCGTGGGGGTGGACACGCCTCGAACGGTAACCGCGAAGGGAACAGAGATACAGAGGCGAGAATCGGGACAGCCGCCGGACGGCAACGGTTCTGAAGTCTTCAGGCCGGCGGCTGCGGCTTACGGAGCCAGTGGGTGCAGTCCGAGCTCTTCCAGCTCCCGTTGCCAGAACGGCCGGTTGGCGATTTCCGGGTGCGGCACCACCAGGTCGGGCAGGCGGACCGGCTGCGTCCCGTACAGCACCACGTCGCAGTCGAGGGTGCGCGGCCCCCAGCGCACGCCCCGCACGCGGCCCTCGGCGCGCTCCACGCCCAGCAGCAGCGCCAGCAGCGTCCAGGGCCCCAATGCGGTCTCGAGGTGCAGCATCTGGTTGAGGTACGGTCCCTGCGCCACGGGGCCCAGCGGCGCCGTCTCCTCCACGGCGGAGGACGCCACCAGCCGGGTGGCCGGCAGCCGCGCGATGGCGTCCCGCGCCCGCGCCAGGATGGCCGCGCGGTCGCCGAGGTTGGACCCGAGCGCGACGGCGGCCGGAACGCTCAGAAGACCAGCTGCAGGCCGGCCGACAGCACGGTGTCGGTCTTCTTGATGGTGGGGCCCGGCGGCTGGTTGGCGAACCGCACGGTGTAGCTCAGCTTCAGGCCCACGTTCGACAGGATCGGCGCCACCAAATCGCTCTCCGTGTTCACCAGGCTGTTCTTCGGGTTCCCCAGATCGGACAGCACCTCGGCCCGCTGCTCGAACGACGCGCGGCTCGTGAAGTTGAGGCGGTAATGGAGGGCCAGACGCGAGTCCCAGAAGTTCAGCATGGGGCCGCCGGTGGCCGCCTGCTGCGTCCGCCCCGCCCCGGCCTCGGCGTCCAGCAGGTTGACCGGTCCCCGCAGCAGCACGTAGGCGAGCCCCCCGGCCTCCTCGAACCGCCGCGCGATGCCGGCGTGCCGGTCCCGGGTGTAGCTGCCGGCGACGAACAGGCGGAACCGCCCGCCCACGGCGTAGTCCGCCCGCAGCGCGGTCTTGAGGTTGTTCACGGTTTCCACGGTGTCGCTGTAACCGTACACGAACGAGAAGGTCTGCGAGAACCGCCACAGGGCGGGGGCGAAGCCGATCTGCTCGCCCACGTTGAGGGTGCGGACGCTGGTGTTGCCGGCGGTGCTCACGGCGCCGAGGTCCAGCTCCGCGCGCCACCGCGGGACGGGGGCGGTCGGCAGCGGCGCCACGTGCGCCGAAGGCGGCAGCGAGGGTGGCAGCGCGGCCGGCGGGGTGTCCTGGGCCCGCGCCACGGAGGCGGCGAGCAGCGTCGCGATGGCAAGCGCGAGGGGTGAGCGCGGCGACATCTCGGCTCCGGACTACGGGGTGACGGGACCGACGTCCTTCCGGGAGCGCTCGATCACGACCTCGACCGACTCCAGCGGCCCGGGGATCGGCGCGTGCGGCTTGCGCGCGGCCACGCGGACGGTCTCGACGTTGTCGAGGGCCAGCACCTTGGCCGCGATCCGCTCGCACAGCGCCTCGAGCAGGCGGTGATGGCTGGTGCCGACCGATTCGGCCACCAGCTCGTACAGGTGGCGGTAGTCCAGCAGGGCCCGCGGCGAGTCGGTGACCCCGACCCTCCGCAGCGACAGCGACACCGTGACGTCCAGCTCCAGCGGCTGCGGGATCAGCTCCTCGTGGGGCAGCAGCCCGACCAGGGTGTGGAACCGCATGCCCCGCAGGGTGATCGCGTCGCGCGTCATGGTGCGGGAACGGTACGCGGTCGGGGCGCCCGCGTAAAGCGGGGCGCGGCCCTCAGCGGCCCTCAGACGAAGTAGTCGGAGACCCGGATGGCGTACTTGTCGGGATTGGTCACCTTGATGATGGAGCGCGCGAAGCCGCCGTCCGGCCCCGGGGCGGCGAGGTCCACGACGTGCCCCGGGTACACGATGGTGCCCGCCGGGTCCGAGATGATCCGCACCATGGGGCGGTGCACCTGCTCGACGCTCGGGTTCGCGGCGACCACCAGAGCCAGCTCGTAGGTGTCGAGGATGACCAGCGTCCCCACCGGGTAGATGCCGATCAGGTTGATGAACGCCTTCACCAGGATGGGGTCCTGCCCCCGCCGCGGGTTCTCCAGCATCTCCTTGAGCACCGCGTCCGGCTCGATGGGGGTGGTCTGGTAGGCGCGGCGGGACGTGGCGGCGTCGAACCCGTCCGCCACGGCGATGATCTTGGAGAAGATGGACATCTGCCGCGGCCGGACCGACTTCGGATAGCCGGTCAGGTCCGTCTTCATGTGGTGCTCGTAGGCCCCGATCATGCTGCGGTAGGGCACCTCCCCGTAGCCCCGCAGGCCGAACAGGGTGAGCACGCCGAGCCAGGGGTGGGCGGTCATGATCCGCCACTCCTCCTCGTCGAGGCTGCCGGTCTTGTTCAGCACCTCGAGCGGGACCCGCGACTTGCCGACGTCGTGGAACAGGGCGGCCATCCCCAGGTCGTAGAGCTGCAGCTTGGTGAAGCCCAGCTTGCGGCCCAGGGCCACCGAGAAGATGCACACGTTGACCGAGTGGGTGAACGTGTAGTCGTCGTAGTCCCGCAGCGTGGTCAGGCCGATGAGCGAGGCCTCCTCCGAGAGCACCTGGTCCACGATGGTCTGCACCGCGCGCTTGACCTTCTTCACGCTGGCCGTGCGGCCCATGCGGACCGAGTTGATGACCTCCTTGGTGACGGCCACGGAGCGCTGGTAGGTGCGCTTGGCCTGCTCCTTGGCCCGCTCCTCCTCCTCCTCGTTGGTCTCCGACTCGACCGGCGGCTCCACCAGGATGTGGGCGATCCCGGCCTCGCGCATCCGCCCGGTCAGCTCGAAGAACCGGTTGGTGCCGGGGTCCCGCGCGGCGGCGGCCAGGAGCAGCGACAGGAACGCGGTCCATTCCCGGCGGTCGGCCCCGTCTTCCGCCCGCATCAGCCCCACGTTGACGGCCTTGAGGATCCCCAGCACGTGCGAGAAGGAGGCGTAGTTGTCCAGGTCGAGCCGCAGCCGGGTGGAGTTGACGAAGATGAACTCGCCGCTCACGTGCACCTCGATCTCACGCTCGCGGTCCAGAATCTCCTGCACCGACCTGGCCAGCTCGTCGAGCGAGCGCTGCACCTGCGCGTTCTCCAGCGGGTACAGCTTCAGGGAGCGCAGCGCCGTGTACAGGGTGACCAGAAACGCGCGGCCGGCCCCGCGGATGAACCCGTCGGTGGTCTGGATGGACTCGACGACCGAGGCGCGTGGCGCGGGGCCGGTCACGTCAGGCACCCTCCCCTCCGGGGCCCGCCGGCCCGCGCAGGGCCCGGCTCACCGCGTTGCGCACCAGCGCCTCCTTGGCGGCCGCCGCCCGCTCCAGCGCCTTCCGCGCCGCCGGCGTCCCGATCCGGCCCAGCGCCAGCGCGGCGCAGGCCCGCGTCTCCGGATCCGCCTTGGTCTTGAGGAACCCGCCGCCGTTGAGCATCCCGTCCAGGTGGGCCACGCCGGCCTCCCCCACCATGGAGCCGTACGCCTCGAAGAAGGCCATCTTCTCCGTGAGGTCCGCCGCCCGCACCGCCTTGCCCTGCACCGCCGCGTTGAGGCGGCCCAGCGCGCCGCGGTGCCGCTGCTGCGCCACCACCCGCACCGCGGCCAGCCGGACGTCCCGGTCCTCGTCGTCCAGGGCGCGCACCAGCGCCTCGAGCGCCGGCGGCGTCCCGGCGGCCGCCAGCGCCTGGACGGCCGCCGCGCGGATCGCCGGCTCCTCGTGCGCCAGCGCCTGCCCCAGCGCCGGCACCGCGTCCGCCGCCCGGATCCGCCCCGCCAGCTTCACCGCCTCCAGCGCGACGGCCGCGTCGGGACCCGCGATGGCGCCGGTGAGGTCCCCCAGATTCGCCCGGGCCAGCTGCTGCAGCGACTGCTCCAGCACCGCGCGAAGCCGCTCGTTCGCCACCCGCGGCAACCACGACAGCAGGGTCGGCAGCGCCTGCGCCCGCAGCTCCCCGAACAGCTCGCCCAGCTCCTCGGCCGAGGGGTGCGCGGCCGCCTCGTCCAGCGACTGGAGCAGCTGCGACAGCGCCTCGGGCTGCGACAGCCGCGCCGGCAGCTCCGCCAGCGCCTGGCGCTGCTCCGGCGCCAGCTCGCGCGCGCGCTCCAGGACCGCCCGCACCTCGCGCAGCACGTAGGCCACCGAGAGAAAGTCGCCCGCGCCGAGCAGGTACGGCAGGAAGCTCTCGAGGATCGAGATCAGCTCCGCCCGGACCGTCGGGTAGGCCTGCAGCTCCAGCACGTCGAACAGCATCGCGAGCACGTTGCGCCGCAGGTCCTGCACGTACTCGCGCTCCACCTCGCGCTTGAGGTAGGCGATCTCCTGCTCGTCGAGGAAGTACAGCGTGCTGTCGAAGTCTTCCGGCTTGATGATGCCGGCCGCCGCCACCGGCGGGGCCTCCTCCTCCACCACCTGCGCCACGGGCCGCCCCTCGCCCGCGCCCCGCGCCACCTCGGCCGACGTGGGGAGCTGCATCGTCCCCGCCTCGGTCCCGGCCAGCTCGTGGAAGGTGTAGCGGATCAGCTGGAAGTCCTTCTCCCACAGCAGCGTCAGCAGGTCGTCGTTGTCCTCCGGCTGCAGCGTGCGCGCCCGGTGCACCACGTCCAGCAGCCCGACGATCTCCTCGTCCTCCACCCCGGGCAGGAGGGTCACGGAGCGGATGCCGTCCTTGAACAGCACCCAGGCGACGCTCTCGCCCTTGTTGGGCTGGCTGTAGACGACGTGCTGCCCCCACTTGAGGTCCGCCTCCGTCACGTCGAGGATCAGCTCGGTCTGCGCCTGCCAGATCGGAGCGAACGCCGCGCGCATCGTCTCGACGGCGTTCTGATAGACGGGGTTGTTCGGCAGATACAGCTGGTGGGCGCGCAGCGCCTTCACCAGCGCCTGCAGCAGCTCCTCGACCGCGGCGGGGGGCAACGTCAGTTCGGTCGTCGCGTCAGTCGTCACGAGCGCAACTCCGGAGTGCCGCGGCGAGCGATCGGGCGCCGCGCCCGCTGGGTCGGTCACCGGCCAGCGGGCCCGGCGGGGGCGATACCAATATAGTTGCGCGCCCCGGAGTTGTTGACCGCGTGCGCCGCGGGCCCGCGCGCCGGGCCGGCTTGCGCTTCGGCTTCCCTTCGGCTAGCTTGGCTTCGGCCTCTGTTCGGGAACGGGCGGCGCACGCCGCCGGAAGGAGGGCGAAGGAGCCATGGCGCCGCTCACCAGACGGCAGCGCGAGATCCTGGATTACCTGACGGGCTACATCAGCGACCACGGGTACGCGCCGAGTTTCGAGGAGATCGCGGCGGCGATGAAGTACGGCTCGCTGGCGACGGTGCACGAGCATCTGACCAACCTGGAGCGCAAGGGGGCGATCCGCCGCGCCTACAACGAGAGCCGCTCGATCGAGGTGCTCTCGCGGGAGCGGCCGGCGGGCGTGGTGGAGCTGCCGCTGCTCGGCACGGTGGCCGCCGGCGAGCCGATCGAGGCGGTCCAGGAGTCGGAGCCCATGGCCCTGCCGGAAGAGATGCTCCCGCCCACGGGCCCGAACTACGTGCTGCGCGTCCGCGGCGACTCGATGATTGACGAGCAGATCAAGGACGGCGACTACGTCATCGTGCACGGCCGGAACGCCGCGCGCAACGGCGAGATGGTGATCGCGCTGCTGCAGGGTACCCACGCGACGGTGAAGAAGTACTACCGGGAGAAGAGCGGCTGGGTCCGGCTGCAGCCGGCCAACCCGGCCGTGGAGCCGATCTTCGCCCACGAGGACGACGTGGTGATCCAGGGCGTGGTGGTCGGGGTGATCCGCAAGTACTAGCCCGCGCCCTCGCGCGCCGCTAGGTTTTTCGAT
>JAJYLI010000017.1:0-9545 GCA_021787855.1 bacterium
GACGTCGAAGGTCATCGTGGCGATCAACAAGGACAAGGACGCGCCGATCTTCCAGGTGGCGGACTACGGCATCGTGGGCGACCTGTTCGAGATCGTGCCGCGGCTCACGGCGGAGGTCGCCAAGGCGAAGGCGGGCTGAGCGGCCGGCCGCCGCCGCTAGTCGTGCACCAGGGCGCGGCGCGCGGCGGCGACCTCCGTGACGTACGCCTGCAGCTCCTCCGGCCTGGGGCGGTGGCTGACGCGGTAGATGGCCAGCTTGCCGCCCCTCGCTTCGACCGACCAGCCCGGCTGCTGGGCGAAGAAGCCGAGCGGCTCCGCGCCGAAGGCGGTGCGGATGGCGCGCTCGTCCGGCCCCTTGAGCAGGTAGTGCTTGGAGAAGTCGGGGCTGGCCTCGAAATCTATGTCGTTGTGGCCGAGGATCTCCCCGACCTTGTGCCACCAGTGCTCCGGCGACAGCAGGAACTCGGGCAGCGCGCCCGCCTCGGCGAAGACGGCCACGGTCTGCGTCCAGGTGTGCGAGTTCTTGCCGCCTCCCGTCGTGTAGCGGTAGTCAAAGAGGGAGGCCGCCGCCCCGTCCGCCTTCCCGGTCATCAGGTTCCAGCCCTTGCGGCTGTGGCCGAGATTGAAGAGGTGGAACGTCCCGAAGGTCGGGATCTGCTCCTTGGGAATCCCGGGCTGGAAGGTGAAGCCCAGGCGCAGGCACGCGTCGGCCAGGGCGGCGGTCCGCTGCTTTTCGTGGCGGTACGCCAGCGACACCCCGACCCCGATCACCACGACGACGGCGGCGAAGACCAGGACGGGAACCAGGGGCACGCCCGTCGCGGCAAGGTTCACAGCTGCGCCTCCTCGATGCGCCGGATCACGTCGGCGTAGGGCGCCGTCTCGGGTGTCGGCTTGCCCGTCGCCGGGTCGGTGCGCACGTGCCACTGCAGCAGCTCGGCCAGCTCCATCGCCTCATCGTCGGAGAGCCGCAGGTCCAGCACGCCCCGTTCCGGGCGCACCGCGTCAATCTCCTTCTGGACGTCGGGGGGAATGTGCCCGGCCTTCTTGAGTGCGTCGAGCATCGCCTGGTCGAGCTTGATCTTCATCCTGGGCCTCCGACCATCTCCTGCCTGGCTTCTTCTGCCATCAGCGCACCGTCCACCGGCCCTCATCACCTCATCCCTTCATCACCTTCCCGTCACAGCGGCGGTCGCTCGCTCATCGTCCTGGGATCGTCGAGCAGTATCGCGTTCAGCGCGGTGCCGGGCGGCGTCTCGTCCACCTCCTCGGGCACGATCAGCAGCGCGTTCGCCCTGGCCATCGAGGTGAGGACGCCCGATCCCTGGGATCCGGTGAGGCGCGCCCGCCAGCCCTGCGGCGTCTCGCGCGCCACCGCGCGGAGGAAGTGCGTCAGCCGGCCGGGCGTCGTGAGCCGGTCCTCGGTGACGGCGCGCACCGTGCTCCGGTACAGCAGCCGCTCGCCCTGCATCTTCCGGATCGCGGGACGCACGAACAGCTCGAAGCCCACCATGGTCGAGACCGGATTGCCCGGCAGCCCGATCCACGGCACCCCGCGCACGAGGCCGAACGAGGTGGGCGAGCCGGGCCGCATCCGGACCTTGCTGACCACCATCTCGCAGCCCATCTCCTCGAGGACCGTGCGCACGTAGTCGTAGTCGCCCACGCTGATGCCCGCCGTCGAGACCAGCAGGTCGCACGCCCCCCCCGTGAGCCCGCGCTCGAAGTGCTCGCGGACGCTCGCCGGCGTGTCGGCCGCGATCCCCAGCGGCACCGGGACGGCGCCGGCGCGGCGCACCAGGGCTTCCAGCGTGTAGCTGTTGGACGAGGCCGTCTTGCGCCCCGCCAGGATGGCCTCGGCCTGATCCAGATCGGCCACCTCGTCGCCCGAGGCCAGGATGCCGATCCGCGCCGCGCGTCGCACGCGCACCCGGGCGCGGGCGATCGAGGCCAGCACGCCGAGCTGCGCCGGGCCGAGGTGGGTGCCGGCGTCGAGCACGCGCGCGCCGCGGGTGAGGTCTTCGCCGGCGGGACGCACGTGCTTGCCCGCGTCGCGGTCGTCGAGGACGGTCACCACCTCGGGCGTGTGCTCGGTGTCCTCCTGGCGCACCACCGTGTCCGCGCCCTCGGGCAGGGGGGCGCCGGTGAACACGCGGGTCGCCTCGCCCGGGCCCAGCGCGCGCCGCGGCACGCGGCCCGCCTGAACCTCCTCCACCACCTGGAGCCGCCTCGGCGCCCCGCGGCTCGCGCCGGCGATGTCGGCCGCGCGAACGGCGAAGCCGTCCATCGCGGAGTTGGCGCGGGCGGGCAGGGTGACGGGCGAATCCACGTCCACGGCCAGCACGCGGTCGAGGGCCTCGGCGAGCGGAAGGTCCACCGCCTCGAGGACGCGCACGCCCGCCACGACGTGGTCCATCGCCTCGCGGACGCCGTTCATCGCGGCGTGGCGGGTGCTGCGGGAGCCCCTGTCCCGCCGGGCCCCTCGCCCCGGCGGCTGAACGTGGCCAGGCGCTCCACGATCCGGTCCTGCGCCGCGGCGACCACGTGCGACGGCACGGTGAAGCCGTTGACCAGGAGCACGAACAGCAGCGTCTCGCCGTCGGCGTCGGTGACGTAGCCCGACAGCGAGCGCACGTTGCTGAGCGTGCCGGTCTTGGCGTGGGCGTCGCCGGCGGCCGCCGTGCCCAGGAACCGGGTGGCCAGGGTGCCGTCCACGCCGGCGATGGGCAGGGCGCCGAACAGCGTCGGGAACTCGGGCCTCCGGAACATGGCCGCCAGGATCTGCGCCAGCGCCTCCGGCGCGACGTAGTTGTAGCGGGACAGCCCGGAGCCGTCCACCTGCACGTACGCGTCCGGCGGCACGCCGAGGCCGGTGAGCACGCCGCGCACCACCGCCCGCCCGCTGTCCATGGAGCCCACGCCGGTGACCTGCTCGCCCAGGGTCCGCAGCAGCATCTCGGCGATCTGGTTCTGGCTGGGCTTGAGCATGAGCTTCAGCACGCTGTCCAGCGGCGGCGACCGCCAGGTGAACAACGTGTCGGCGGCGGAATCGGCCGGGAGCGCGGTGTCCCCGAGCACCGTGATCCCCGCCTCGCGCAGTACCTCGGTCAGGCCGGCCACGAAGTAGGCCGTGGGCGACGGTACGGACACGGGCAGGCGGAGGGCGGGCAGGCGGGCGGAGCGGCGCCCGGCGAGGGTCACGGAGTCGCTGAACGGGGCGCGGTCCACCGTGAGCCGGTGGACGTCCGAGTCGGCCGGCGCCGTGACCGCGAGGTCGAAGAGCTTGAGCGGCGCGCCGGCGGGCAGCAGGGCGGCCTGGACGGGCCGGCCCGCCGTGCCCGACGGCGTGGCCTGGACCCAGGCGACCCCGTCGTTGAGCTGCAGCGCGCCCACGGGGGCGCCGTAGTCGTACGTCAGGTCGTCCCACGACCAGCCGGGGCCCAGCGGCGTGTCGGGGAAGGCGGCGGCGTCGCCGATCACGCGTCCCGCGACGACCGTGATGCCGCGGGCGCGCAGCGAGTCGGCCCACGGGCGCAGGGGCGCCAGCGGGTCCGCGCCGGTGGCGGCGTCCACCGCGAGCGACGGGTCGCCGTGGCCGATCACCACCAGGTCGCCGGCCAGGGTGTCGGCCCGCCGCGGGCCGCGCGCCACGACCTCCGTGCGCCAGCGGAACGCCGGACCGAGCTTGACCAGCGCGGCGGCGGTGGTGAGCAGCTTCAGGTTGGAGGCCGGCATGAACAGCCGGTCGGCGTTCCGGCGGTACAGCACCTGGTCGTTGTCGAGCGACTGGATGACGACGCCCCACGACGCGCGGGCGAACGCCGGGTCCTCGACCACGCCGTCCACGTCGGCCACGAGCGCCGCCACCCGCGAGGCCGCCGGCGCCTCGCGCGGGGCGAGCGGCGCCGGCGCTCCCCCCCCCCCGGTGGCGCAGCCGGCCAGGAGCAGGACGGCGAGCGGGCGCGCGGCGGCCCCCAACAGGGCGACGGGGATCCCGCGGGCGGCGCGACGCGCGCTCACGGCCGGCGCTTCAACCTCGTCGGGCGCCGCCCGCCTCAGCGGGCGTCCTGGAGCAGCAGGTCCGCCAGCCGGTAGAGCCAGTTGGTGTCGCTGAAGCGCAGGACCGGGATCGGGGCCCGGAAGTCCGTCGAGTCGGTGATGATGCACACGTACTGCTTCGCGTCCGGCGCTTCGGGCGCGTACAGGGGCTCGGCGTGGACGGCGCGGCGGAACACCTCGACCTTGGGCAGGTCGGCGCGCTTGAACCCCTCGACGATCACGAAGTCGGCTCCCCCCAGGTAGCGCTTCGCCAGCTCGCGGGGCGGCGACTCCGCGGCCGCGGTCTCGAACACCACCCGGGTCCCCGGCGCCTCCATCACCACCCGCTCGGCGCCCCCTTCGTGCATGTGGCGCCAGGTGTCGCGGCCCTTCTGGTCCATCTCGACCGGGTGCGAGCCGTGCTTGATCGTCATCACGCGGTGGCCGCGGCGCATCAGCTCGCGCACCAGCGCCACGACCAGCGTGGTCTTCCCGGCGTTCTTCTTGCCGACTACCGATACGAGGCGCGGCTCCGGCATAGGGCCTCCGCTCGCGCGAGGTCGTCGGGACGGTTGACGTTGAAGAATAGAACTGCCGGATCGCCGTACTGCAACACGCGCTCCCGGGGCAGCCGGGCCACCCGGACGTCGCGGTGGAAGGCCACGGCGCGGTCGTCACCCCGCGCCAGCGCGGCGCGGATCGCCGCGGCGCAGGCGGGCCCGTACGCGGCGCACAGCGGCTCCACGCCGCGCGGCGAATCGCTCTCGGGCACCACCGCGTCCGCGCCGGCCAGCCCCGCCCCCAGCGCCGCCAGCAGGGGCCCGGGCACGAAGGGCATGTCCCACGCGACGCACAGGGTGGGGCCAAGGGTTTCGACCGCGGTGAGAATCCCGCCCAGCGCCCCGTGGCCCGGCAGCACGTCGGGGACCACCTCGAGGTCGCGCCGCCAGGCCCGGGCCTCCGGCTCGTCCGCGATGATGATGGGGGCGGCGCCGGCCGCCTCCGCCAGGCTCGCCACCACGCGGTCCAGGATCCGCCGGCCGCCCACCTCCAGCAGCCCCTTGGCGGCGCCGCCGTAGCGGGACGCCGCGCCGCCCGCGATCACCGCGCCGCGAACGGTCAGTAGCGGTGGCCCGGCTTCTTCTCCAGCACCACGTCGAGCCCGATGGTGATCGAGGGCACCTGCACCAGCCGCATGCCGGTCGGCGGCTGCGGCAGCACGTTGTCGTGGGCGATCAGCGACGTGTCGGTGGCGGGCCCGGTGGGCCGGGGCAGGGAGACGAGCAGGTCCCGCACCTCCACGTGGAGCTGGTAGCCGGGGGCGAGCGGGAGCATCACGCCCGCGCCCAGCGACGCCATCCAGCTCAGCTCCCGGTGGTTCTGGTCGGCGAGGAAATAGACGGGCTCCACGCCGCCGTTGCTCAGGATGACCGGCGCTTCCTCCTCCACGTAGGAGGAGCCCAGGATCGCGGGCCCGATCGCCGCTCGCACGAAGGGCTGGGTGCCGCCGCGCGTGAACCGCCACATCAGCCCGCCCAGGAACCCCACGGCGTCGCCCCGGTTGATGTCGCCCTGGAGATACTGGCACGCGTACTGGTTCACGTGCGAGGAATCGGCGACCCACGGCCCCAGCCCCCGGCACGAGGACTGGCTGTCCAGGCCGAAGAAGCCCACCTCGAAGCTGTAGCCCAGGTGCGGCGAGCGGAAATAGGTGGCGCCGAGCGTGGCGGTGAACCCCGTCACCAGCGAGCGGCCCAGGGTCACGGAGTCCCACTCGGCGCCGAACAGCGTGTGCACCACCGCGAGTTGCCGCGGCAGCGTCCACAGGCTCGGACCCGTGGATATCCCCCCGGAGATCGTGAAGATGAGGTTCGGCTGGTCCGGGGTCTGGGCCGTGAGCCGCGCCGGGAGCGCGGCCAGGGTCAGCGCCGCGGCGGCGAGCAGCCAGGCGAGCGGCCGGCGCGGGCGGGCGATGCGGTGCGCCATGGCGCTCAGGCCTCCCCGCGGTATTCGGTGTACAGGGCCGGCTCCTCCTGCACCCGGACCAGATCCAGGGCACAGCCCTCCGGGAGCCGCGCCGACACCCGGCGCCAGATATCGAGGCACAGCGCCTCGCCGGTGGGCACGGTCCGCCCGTAGGCGTACTCGGGCAGGTCGAGGTTGAGGTGCCGGTGGTCGAGGCGGCCGACCACTTCCTCGGCGAGGATCCGGTCCAGCGTCCCCAGGTCGGCGGCCATGCCGGTCACGGGATCCACCGCGCCCCGCACCCGGACCACGCACTGGTACGTGTGCCCGTGGCCGTTGGGCGAGGCGCACCGCCCGAACACCTCGGTGTTCTTCTCCGCGCTCCACTCCGGCCGGAAGTAGCGGTGCGCGGCGCTGAACTGCACGGTGCGCGTGAGGTAGGCGATGGGACCGGAGGCCGGCATGGGGAAGAAGATACCCCCTGGCCCGCCCGCGCGGCCACGTCAGGGAGCGGGCGGCCGGCCCGGGGGATGCCGGGGCCGCGTCGCCCGGCTCAGCCGCTCAGAAGGTGAACCCGTACGACAGGCCGACCCACAGCGTGACGTTGTGCGTCCACTGGGCGTTGGTCATGCTCGTGGGCATCAGCGACGCGCGGGGCGGAGGGCCCTTGAAGGGGGTGTCGAAGAAGCCCAGCGGGTACGCGTACTTGAAGTAGTAGTCCCGCGCCTCGACCTGGAGCGCGACGTCCCGCGAGACGAACCATCGCGTGCCGACGGTCGGCACCAGAGTGAACGTCGCGCCGATCCGGAAGCCGAGGGAGTCGGTGACCGCCCGGGTGGGCGCGATCACGCCGAGGCCGATGCCGACGTACGGCGCCAGCCCGTGCCAGGTCTTGCGCCCCGTGAGGTCCAGCCCGAGGCCGAGATCGGCGGCCAGCAGGGTCAGCCGGTTCGTGCCCGCGACGTAGATCGAGTCCACGGTGCCGTTGGATGCGAGGGTGAGCACCCGGTGGCTGCTGACGGCCTCGCCGGCGCTGACCCAGAACGCCACCGGCCCCGACAGCCGGACGTCGAGCCGCGCGCCCAGCGCGAGGCCCGGCCGCGCGCCGACGCCGCCGTTGCCGACGTCACCCGCGAACCGCCCCGCGAACACCGACAGGTTCTGCAGGTCGGAGATGTCGCGATAGGGCGACCGCGACGGCGCCACCCCCACGACCTCCACCTGCGCCCGGGCGGCCGCCGGAACGGCCGCGCACAGGGCCAGGCCCCAGGCGAGCGTCCGCGCCCTCACGCGCCACCCTCCTTCCCGCTCCCCACCCGCAGGTCGCGGCCGGTCATCGCCGCCGGGGGCGCGATGCCGAGCAGCGCGAGCACGGTGGGGGCGACGTCGCGCAGGGAGCCCCCGGACCGCAGCGCGCCCTCTCCCCCCGTCCCGCCGCCCGCCGCCCGGGCCCCCTCGTCCAGGAGCACCAGCGGCACCGGGTTGGTGGTGTGCGCGGTGTGCGGGCCGCCGGTCGCCGGATCAATCATCAGCTCGCAGTTGCCGTGGTCGGCGGTGACGATCAGGGCGCCGTGGGCGCGCTCGACCGAGGCGATCACCCGCGCGAGGCTCTGGTCCACCGTCTCGACGGCCTTCACCACCGCCGGGATCTTGCCCGTGTGTCCCACCATGTCCCCGTTGGCGTAGTTGGCGAGGATGAAGTCGTGGCGCCGCTCCTCGATGCCGCGGCAGAGGATGTCGGTGATTCCGGCGGCGCTCATTTCGGGCTGGAGGTCGTAGGTCGCCACCCTGGGGCTGGGCACGAGCTGCCGGTCCTCGCCGCGGTAGGGCTGCTCCACGCCGCCGTTGAAGAAGTAGGTGACGTGCGCGTACTTCTCCGTCTCCGCGGTGCGCAGCATCGCGAGGCCGTCGCGGCTCACCACGTCGGCGAGGATCTCGTCCAGGACCATGGGGCCGAACACGACCGGCACGGTGAAGGTGGCGTCGTACGTGGTCATGGTGACCACGTCCACGAGGGGCGCGCCGCCGCGGTCGAACCCGTCGAACCCGGGCTGCGTCCAGGCGCGCACCATCTGGCGCATGCGGTCGGCGCGGAAGTTGAAGCAGAAGACGCCGTCGCCCTCGCGGATCGGCGCCACGGGCCGGCCGGCGGCGTCGGTGACCACGAGCGGCTTGACGAACTCGTCGGTCTCGCCCCGCGCGTAGGCCTCCTCGATCCCGCGCACCGGATCGGTGATCGTGGGCCCGCGGGCGTGCATCATCGCGTCGTACGCCAGCTTGGTGCGGTCCCAGCGCTTGTCCCGGTCCATCGCGTAGTAGCGTCCCGACAGCGTCGCCACCGCCGCGCGGCCCCGGAGCTGGCCCGCCAGCTCCTTCATGTACCCGGCGGCGGAGGCGGGCAGGGTGTCGCGCCCGTCGAGCAGGGCGTGGATCGCGACCCGGGGCATCTTCTGGCGCTCGCCCAGCTCGACGCAGCCCAGCAGATGCCGGTCGAGGGCGTGCACGCCGCCGGGCCCGATCAGCCCGAAGAGGTGCAGGGTCCCGCCACGCCGGCGCACGCGCTCGCACAGCGCGAGCAGCACCGGGTGTTCGAAGAACGCGCCGGAGGCGATGGCGTCGGAGACCCGCACGATGTCCTGGGGCACCACGCGGCCCGCGCCCAGGTTGAGGTGCCCGACCTCGGAGTTGCCCATCTGCCCGGCCGGCAGCCCGACCTCGCGTCCGGAGGCCTCCAGCAGGGTGTGCGGCAGCGATTGCCACAGCCGGTGCCAGACCGGGGTGCGCCCCAGCTCGATGGCGTTGCCCTCGGTCCGGGGGCGGTAGCCCCAGCCGTCCAGGACCACCAGCACCACCGGTCCGCGCCGCCCCGCCCTGCCGTTTGACATGGCTACTCCCGGATTCTACAATGCCCTTCGTGCGGAATCGCAGGCCGCAATCTACCGCCGCCCGGCGAGCGCAACCAGCCGCGCGCGCGCTGTTCTCCCTCGTGGTGCTCGGAGTGCTCGCGTGGTCGCGGCCCGCTCCGGCCGTGGCCCAGCGCACCGCGACCGTGCGCGGCGAGAGCGTCCCGTTCCTGGCGGCGCCGGGCGGTACGCAGCTCGGCTGGCTGGCCTCCGGCGCGAAGCTGGCCGCGGGCCCGGACAGCGCGGGCGCGACGCGGGTGACGCTCGAGGGATGGATCATCCGGACCAGCGTGCAGCCCACGACGCGGCACGGCTTCGACCTGGCCGTGAGCCGGCCGGAGAACCTGCGCGCCGCGCCCAACGGGGCGCTGGTGGCGCGGCTGGTGGCCGGCGCGCTGCTGGACACGGTCGGGCGGCGCGGTGCCTGGGTCCATGTGCGGCGCGAGGGCTGGGTCGGTCCCGCCGCGCTCACGCCGGACACCGGGCTCGCCACGGCCGTCGCGGCCCAGCGGGCCGACACCGCGAGCGACGCCCGGGTGATGATCCTGGATCGCCGGACGCAGCTCTTCCCGGCCCCGAACCAGCCGGCGTCCGGCACGCTGGAGCCGGGGAACCCGGTGCGGGTGGTGGAGCGCGCCG